>DASUIC010000019.1:0-21301 GCA_036273215.1 Sphingomicrobium sp. | reverse complement strand
TGTTCAATCGCGGTCCTGACATTCTTTTGCGAAACGAGCTGCCGAAAGGATATCGTGCAGCCATGATCCGCAACTTTGCCGACAAGCAAACCAGACGCGTGTGGAATGCTGAGCACAGCCGCAAGCTCGCTACCGACATGCAGCAGTCTGCCCGCCGCAAATTGCGTGTACTGAACCGCGCGAAACGGCTCGACGATCTCGCTGCCGCACGCGGGAATCGCCTCGAGCAGTTGAAGGGTGACGGCAAAGGAACATATAGTCTGCGGATCAACGACCAGTGGCGGATCACCTTCCGCTGGGCCGACGGAGACGCGCACGATGTCCGCATCGAGGACTGCCATTCATGACGAGGAGCGGCTGGACAACGTTCATCCGGGCGACGTCCTGCGCGAAGATTTCCTGATCGGCAGCGCGATTCCGGTCGAGGAAGTCAGCGTCGCCACCGGTATCCCCGTCGCAGAGCTCAAGAGGTTGCTCGACTGCAGCGCAGCCATAACGGCAGAAGTTGATCTTCGCCTCGGCCGATATTTCGGCGTCTCCGAGGGCTTCTTTCTCGGCCTTCAGGACGATTACGACCTCGAAGAGGTCCGCCGCAGCGAAGCTGGCGCGGAGATCGATCGGATCGTTCCCCGCGCCGCCTGAAGTCCTACCGAAGCACGCCGTCCTTCGTCTCGCGCCAGGCGTACCATGTCTGCGCGAGGCCGATCAGGACCACGATCGCCGGGATGTATTTGAGCACGCCGGTCGCCTGGTACGGCTCGGGCGGGCCGAGATACTGGCCACCGAAGCTCAGCACCATGCCGACGATCGACAGCGCGAACGCGTACAAGGCATAGCGGCTGCGAAGGAGCAGAAGCACCGATCCCAGTACCGCGGCCCAGACGCCCAGCGCCCAGCCGATCTTCGCATAGAGCGGCATCGAGTCCATCCAGGCTAGGATGACTGCCGGATCGCCCATCTTCCCGAGGTAGGCGGCGCTACGCATGTTCGACATGGTGTAATCGTAGGCTCCGAAGCTGCTCCACAGGAGCGACAGAACTCCGACGATCCACAAATGCGCGGGCGCCCGCGCCGACACGGCTTGCTGCATGTCTTTTCCCCTCCTTGCCGCGCTGTCTCGCGGCGCCGAGATCAGGCGCTCGGGCAGCGTGGCTGTCAAGTGCCGCCGGAGCGAGCTCTTCAGCCGATCGGAACGACTTCGGTGCAGGCCCAGTCGTAAAGGGGAGAATTTGTCTTCGGGTCTGCGTCCGCAGGGTCGATCGCGCGGATCGCGCTGCGGGCGCCGGCAACGCGGCCCACTCCGCCGGCACCGGTGGTTCGAGCCGCGATGTAAAGACTTGCCGACCCGCCGCTTGGCTGGGCATCGAGCTCGATCTCCAGGCGCCGGGGCCGGTCGGCCGGAATTTTTACCGAGACGATCCTGGCGCTTGGGTTCGGTCCATCGACGAAATCGATCCCGAGACCTGGGCCGAGTCCCCCGACTTCCACCCCCTCGGTGTCGATAGCGAGGTCGCGCGCATAGTTCAGATGGATCCTGCGCGAGGCTGCGAACCGGCAGCTGATCGCTCGAAGCGGTTCGCGGCCAGGCCCTAGCAGATCGTCCATGACAAACCGGCCGAACATTCGTCCGAGCTGCCGATAGCCGCGGTTGGAGAGCCGCCACGGCTTGCCGTCGGCAGACCGCTCCGCCTCGAACGAATAGGTCGGACCGATGCAGCGGATCAGGGCGTCGGTATCGGCCGCCGCAAGCTGCGCCATCGCGGCAGAAGGATATTTGGCCAGTCGCGGAGCTCCACGATTGTGCTGCGCCAGGAGGAGCGGAACCGGATCACGCTGACCGGTCACGGCCGACAGGTCCGCCTCATAATGAATGCGAAGCTTCATCAGTGCATTCCAGTAGGCGCGCGAGAGCCCTTCGGCCGGTTCGGCATTGCGCGTCTGAGCGAAGCAAATTGCGAGGATTTGCAGGTCGCGACCCTGTGCGGCGGCCAAATGCTTCGCCGAGCTGACGAGATTCATGAGTCCTGTGTGGATGTCCCCCCCGCGCGTGAAGCTTTGCCCTCCTCCCTCCGACACAAGCCTCGCACTGGGATGACCCACGGCCGAGAACAGCATTCGCGGTCTGGTCCCGAACCGCGTCAGGCAGTCGCTCATGACGACATCGGCAAGTCCCGAGCAAGGCGTTTCGCAGCCATTGGGCAATCCTCCCTCGTGGAGAGCCGCGAAGCCTCCCATATGGCGATCCCCGGGCGCTGCCCCGGCAGCGAACATGAGCGCATGCTCCGGGTGCTCGGGACGCTCCGTAATCGGCAAATCGTCTGCATCGCCGTTTTCGCCGAGCGCCCAGGCATCGCCTAAGACGATGATCATCGGCATGACTTCCTCGCTCAGAGGAAAGTATGTCCCGGTCCGCTGGTCGAACCGATATTCGGGAAACCGGGCCGCTGTCGCCGCCTTGAGGACCGCTGCGGCCGGGGCAGGGGCGGCCGGGTTTCGGCTCGGCCGAGATGTCGCGTTATCGCCCAGGGATTCGGCGAAATCCGCCAGCCACGAGCCGACCAGCGACATTCCCGCACCCGGATTCCAGTGACGGCCGTCCTCCGCGACGACGAGTGGCGCACCATGTTCGACGATAAGCGGCGCGAGGTCGAAGGTAGCCAGCCCGAGTCTCCGTGCGACTTCGATGCTGTCGCGCTTGAATTCCGCCGGCCAGCTGATTGCTCGTCCATCGGGCATGAATCGAAAGTTGTGGATGACCATTCCTGTGGGTTTGCCGACGCGATCGCGCAACTCTGCGACGTGTTCGGTGGTCTCCTCGACTCCGAGCTGGTTGCATTTGAGGCTCCCGATCAGGTCGGCGAGATCGACTCCGTCCCATTCCGGTTCCACGAGACTCGATCGAAGGACATCGGAGAGTTCGCTGGCCTTATCGGTCTGACGCTTAAGGAGGGCGGTTCGCCACGCGTCGAAGTTGCGTTGAGGGGTTCCGGTGGCCTGGCAATATTCGCTGAAGAATTCGCTGAGCCGGTTCACGTTCAGGATGAGGTCGCGATAGACGAATTCAAACGGTGTGCTGATTTCGAAGATCGCGACGTCGCACTCATCGAGAATCTTGGGGGCGTCCGGAGCCGCTTCGAAATAGCCTTCTTCGCCGGTGTAGATGCGCTGCAGGTCGGACGGGATGGCCTTGGCGCCCTTCAGGAAATCATAGGCCTGGATCATGGCTCGAGGGGACAGCGTAAGGAGCCAATTGCGCCTTGCCGACGCCTCCCGATAGTGAAGGTCTAGCTTCCCTTCCTTCGAAACCTGAAGGATCGGGTTGTGCAGGTTGCATCCTCCAAACGGAAGAGGGCGCACGAGGCGAGTGCCTGCCTCGGTCATTGGCCGACTCGTCTGCCGGGCCGGCGCATGGCTCGCGAGGCGAACTGCGCGTCGGACACGAACTCGAAGCCGAGCCGCTCGTACAAGCGGATCGCGTTCCCATTGTCCTTTGCCACATGGAGCCAGACGTTCCCGCCTGCGGCCTCGGCAATGATTTGCGCTACCAGGCGCTCACCTAGCCCGGTCCCGCGCGCCTCTCGCGCGACCGCCACGCGCGAAAGATACCGACCGCTCCCCTCAATGCTCTCGACCGAACTGCTATATTCGGCGACGGCCGAGCGAAACGCCGCAAGGTCCTCCCTTTCGATGTGCCGCATCAGGGAAATCGTGCTCGCCTGCTGAGCGCGCTTCAGTCGATCGATCGGCACGGATGCGACAATGCCGGCCGGACGCTCCGCCGTTCCCGCCATGAAGCTATTTTCGAATTCGGAGCCGGGCGCGCCGATCGAAGCGCCAAGGACCCCGTGGAGGACTGCCGAATCGACTGGAACAAGCTTGTAAAACTGCGGCACGGCGGCGGCGAGATATTCGCCCAGCGTCCTTCTCAGGCCTTCATCGTCCACCAGGGGCGGGCGGTCGGCCGAGATCCTGCTGATCGGCGGGAAGTCACCCGCCATTGGCGACTTTCGCCTGGATAGCGTGGACCAGTGCGCCGACGTCCGCCATGTCCATGATCTCGTCGGGATCGAACATGATTCCAAACTGCTTTTCGACCCCCACGATCATGCTGACATGTGCGACGCTGTCCCACGTCACAATATCGTCGCTGGTCGTCTCAGGCGTCAGCGCGATGCTTTCCTGTCCGAAAATGTCGTCGAAGATCGGCTGCAGCTCGGAAAGCACTTCGGAATCGGTCTTCATTTGCTGCGGAGCTCCTGTCCGGTTCTACTGCTGGTTGAACCATTCGATCGTGGCTCGACGGTCGACCTTGTCGTTTTCGTTTCTGGGTAGCCGGTCGATGAGGCGGATGCGCTGCGGCACGGCATAGGGCTCGAGCTTGCCGAGCAGTTCGTTCTTGAGCCCGAGATCATCGAGTTGCCTTGCATCCATGCTCTCGACGACGGCGGCGAGCGAGTCGCTGCCGCGGTCCGGAAAAACCACCACCATCGGCCATCCGCAGTCGCGAATTGCTCCTGCAACCTCATCCATTTCTATACGATGTCCGCGAATCTTGACTTGAAAATCGAGCCGTTCCCGGAAGTAGATCGATCCATTGTGCCGCTCGGCCCAGTCGCCGGTGAAGTAGCCCCGCCGGCGTTTCCCCGCGACCTCGATCTCGCGAAACCGGTCAACGGTCTTTTCGGGATCGTCGAGGTAACCATCGGCAAGCTGCACGCCGGTGATGACGATCTCTCCCTCGTCCTCGTGCGATCCGCCGACCAGGTGAAGCTGCATGCCCGCGATCGGGGGGCCGATCGTGACCGATCCGCGCACCTTGTCCGCATAGCCGCCGCGCCGAAGCTTCATGTTCGTGACGGCGATTGTGGCTTCGGTGGGCCCATACGTGTTGTGCGCAATGGCCCCGGGGACTGCCGCGAAGATTGCGTCGAGCTGTTCCTTGAGCAGCGGCTCGCCGCAGAAATTGAACAGGCGCACCGAGGAGAGGAACCGCCCTTCGGCCTCTCCCGCCTGCATCATGAGACCGACGACTGAGGGCGTGCTGTTCCACACGGTGATTTTCTCGCGAGCGATGAACCGTGCCGGCAGCAGCCGGTCGCCCTGGCTCATGAGCGGAACGAGCGTCGCACCGAAGCACAGCGCTCCGAAAATATCCGTCATGCTGATATCGAACGCGATGCTGGGATGCTGCGAAACCCGGTCCCCCGGAGCGCAGGCGAGGTCGCGCTCGAGCCAGCCGACGTAATTGTTGAGGGCGGATCGCGGCACCATCACACCCTTGGGAAGCCCGGTCGTCCCCGAGGTGAACAGTATATAAGCGAGATGACCAGTACGCGGTTCTTCGTCGAACGATGCATCGCCAAGCTTTTCGGGGTCGAGGTGAATTGCGCCGGCCGAATTTTCGGCGAGATCCCGCGCGCGTTCCCCGCCGACGATGACCTCCGGCTTTAGCATCTCCACGATCCGCGCTGCCTTGGCTTCGGGCGAAGCGAGGTTCAGCGGCGTGTGCGTGCAACCGGCGAGCCCGGAGCCAAGGATCGCGGCATAAACGTCGATGCCCGGCGGCAGCGCCACGAGCACGCGTTTTGCCCGCGCGTCGCGGAAGGCCGCGGCGTAGCGCCTGACCAAATACTCGAAGTCGGCATAGCTGATTTCCTGCCGGCCAGCCTTGATCGCCGTCGCATCCGGGTTCGCTCGCGCCGCCTCGAGAAACCTCCATATATAATCGGGAGGGGATGCAGTAACGGGCACGCACGTCGCTTTCGCCGGAATGGGGGATTGCCGCACGGGGCAGCCGGGTCCGACTAGCCTGCAGAAGGTAGGACGTCCAGCCCTGGACTGACCGGCCGGGAGCCGCATGAGCCGGCGCTCGCCCGTGGTGATCCCGGGAAGCGGCGCTAGCCCCGGATGAAGCGCTCCAGCTCGACGAACGCTTCGTCGTCGGGAAGTTGGCGCGGCGGGTGCTTGCAGAAGGCGGATGCCGCGGGGTGGATCGGGCCGCCTAGGCCGCGGTCCTTCGCGACCCGCGCACAGCGGATAAGGTCGATGGCCACGCCCGCGCTGTTGGGCGAATCCTCGACCGACAGGCGAAGCTCGACGTTCATCGGCACGCCGCCGAACAGCTGCCCTTCCATCCTAAGGAAGCAGACCTTGTTGTCGTTCTGCCACGGCACGTAATCGCTTGGCCCGACGTGGATTTGATCCGGATCGAGGCGGTGCTCGGCGACCGACTGAACGGCTTCGGTCTTGCTGATCTTCTTCGACGCGAGCCGCGCGCGCTCGAGCATGTTGAGGAAGTCGGTGTTTCCGCCGGTGTTCAGCTGATAGGTCCGATCGAGCTTCACGCCGCGTTTTTTGAACAAGTCGGTGAGGACACGGTGGACGATGGTCGCTCCGAGCTGCGACTTGATGTCGTCGCCGATGACCGGGACGCCGGCATCCTCGAACCGCTTCGCCCAGGCTTCGTCGCTCGCGATGAACACCGGGATGCAGTTGACCAACGCGACCCGTGCTTCGAGCGCACATTCAGCGTAGAATTCCGCAGCCATCTGCGAACCCACCGGAAGGTAATTGACCATCACGTCCGCGCGCGTCTCGCGGAGGACTTCAACAACTTCATGGTGAGTCGGCTCGCGCTGGCCGTCGGCGAGCATGAATGTCCGCTCTTGCGCGAAATTCGCCATGTGATCGGCGATGCCGTCGAGCAATTTGCCCATGCGAACGCGCGTGCCGGTCTCTGGCACATGATCGCAAAATACGGTCGTGCAATTGGGCCGGGCGAAAATGGCTTCGGCGACATCGCGATCGACCTTGCGCCGGTCGATGTCCCACGCCGCGACGATCTTGAGGTCCTTCGGACGGTAGCCGCCGAGATTCCAGTGCGAGAGGCCGATCTGCTCGTTGGCGCCCCCGTTCGAATAATGCGCGATCCCCTGGACGAGCGAGCTCGCGCAATTGCCGACCCCGACGATGGCGACATTGACGTCGGTGCGTTTGGGATCATGCAGGCTCATTCGGCGGCTACCCTGATTGAGGAACGCGGCGCGTAACGCTCGATCATTCGCCTACAGAAATCGGCGAACATGGCGGGATCTCGCGGCGGACTGGTGTGGTGCGGCTGGATTCCCAGATGGTCGGGGGTGAAGCAGAAGGTCACGGTCGTCGAGAAATCCTCGAGCGCGTCCATCTGCCGGTCGAACCAATCCTCCCAGCCATCGCGGTAGCTGTCCCACCAGCTTAAGCCCGTGCGCAGATGCGTGACCCCAAGGTCCTTCATCCAGCGGACCGCGTCATCCAGCCGGTGATCCTGCCAATGGAACCACTGCATGATGCCGAGCTCGGGCGTGTATTGCTTAAAGTCGTCGAGCGCGAGCTTGGGAGTGCCGTCTTCCTTGATCAGGCCCATGTAGAAGTGGCGGTAGTATGACGAGCCTTCAGCTTCCTTGTGCCGGGTGGTCGCCTCCCAGGTGCGCGGCAGGTCGAACAGCGAATACCAGAAGACCTGCGGCACGCGGCCGAGCAGGAGCTCCGCGGTTCGGTTGAGTCCGAACTGCTGGACCTCCTCGGCCCCGAAGCTTCCGACTCCGACTTCGGTCACCCACAGCTCCTTGCCCGGAATCACCGCCTCGATGTCGGCGACGCGCCGCGGCCATTCGTCGATTGGCCACAGATTCCAGTCGAGCGGAAAGCCATGCAGCGCGACCACGTCGACGGCGTCGATCACGCCGTAGTTCTTCATCCGCTCGATCCAGAACGGGTCGATGGGCGACATCCCGCCGAGCACGCGCTTCACTTCCGGATTGGCCTGGCGGATCGAATCGGCCGCCTGGATCGCCATGTCGGCGAACATCGTCCATTCGGGGTCGATCTCTGGGTCCCAATGCGACTTGTTGTTGGGCTCGTTCCAGATCATCGCCGCCTCGATCATCGCGCGGCCTCCCGCGCGGGATAGACGGCAGCAGGACCATATTTCGCGTAGGCTCGGTCGGCTACGCGGCAGAGGTACACCTCTTCCTCGACCTGCCTGTCGATGCTGAATCCGGCGGAACGAAGCATTGCCTCGGTGCAGGCACGGTTGGGCACCCACCAGTTGGTCCAGTCGTGCGAATATTGCTTCTCGATGAAGTGAAGCTTGGGGAAGCTGCTTTCGAAGAAGATTCCGGTCTCCTTGAACTCATAGTCGTCAGCGAGATCGAGCACGAACTTCGACCCTCGCTGCATCGACTGGAACAGCAGCATGTCCTTGGCCACATGCTCGCGAATGAGGTCGAGCGCGAGCAGCGGATGGCGCAGATGGTAGAGCACCCCCATGAAGATCACGAGGTCGAACTTCTCGCCGATTGCGCCAACGTCGTAGACGTCGAGCTTCTCGAACTCGACTTCATCCGAATAGCCAAGCACTTCGGCTGCAAGGCGCGCCTGCGCGAGATAGCGCTCGTCGCTGTCGATGCCGAGCACTCGTGAAGCGCCGCGGCGGCGCATCTCGATCGAATAGAAACCGGCATTGCAGCCGATGTCGAGCACGCTCTTGCCGCTAAGATCGCGGGGCAGCTGAGGCGCAAAGCGGCGGAACTTCGCGCCGGGATAGTCGCCCAGAAAATGGTCTGGCGCGGTCCACACGCCATTCAGGTCTATGTTGTGGAACCACGGCCCGAGCGCTTCGATGCGCTCCTTGAGGTCGTCCGCTTCTACCGGCTGTAATCTACGCGCGGCGACTTCCATCGATCGACTTCGGCTCCCCTGGCAAAACCGCCGGAGCTGGAAAGAGCGCGCGCCCGGCGACCGGTTCGGCGTTGCAATGACCGGCCCCTGAACCGCCGAGCGCAAAGGTAAGTTCCATAAAAGGAACAACAAAGCGCGCTTCGCGGTTCACTCCGCCGATGGACTTGAGGTCGAACGAGCATAGGCAACCGGATGCCCGAGAGGAGCCGTGGCTGCCGAACTTCGACTGGCTGACTGACGATCTCGCTATCGGCGGATGCTTCCCCATCGAGCGGGCGGAGGAGCTCGCGCGCGATCATCGGATCGGCGCAATCGTCGACCTGCGCGAGGAGGATTGCGACGACCAAACGCGGCTTCGCGCCGCGGGCATCGACTTTCTCCATCTGCCTACGCCCGACCTCCATCCGGCCAGTGCCGCGATGTTGGAGCGCGGGGTGCGCTTCGTTTGCGAACATATCGCCGCGGCAGACAAGGTGCTGATCCATTGCCAGCACGGGATCGGCCGGTCGGCGTTGCTCTCGCTGTGCGTGCTGGTCGAGCAGGGCCGCGAGCCGCTCGATGCGCTGAGCCACGCGAAGGACGTCCGGGAGATCATATCGCCGAGCCGGATGCAATATGACGGCTGGGTCAAATGGCTGAACACCCGCGGCAAGACGACGCCCGATTATCATGCCTTCGGGTGCATCGCTTACCGGCACTTGGCGAAGAGCTGAGCGCGATGCTCGTCTATGGCGATCAGCGGGAACATGCGCGTCCGGAAACGATCGCCCGAAAGATCAACCGCGAATTCGAGTGCATCGCCGAAATGGCCCCTGGAATGGAGCGGCACAGCAGGTTGGTCGGTGCGCTCATCGAGGCTGGGAGGCTTCTGCAGGGTATCGCCGATGCGGCATTCGCGAAAGCGAAGCGCGACCATCGCGATTCGAGCACGCATGCCCTGTGCAATTCGCTCGTGGAGCTTGGCTGCGCAGTGTGCTGCTCCTGGGACAGCGGTTTCGATCAAGTCGGGCCCGTGCCGCGGCTGCAAGCCCGGACTGATTGGCCCGACGAGGTCGAGATGCGCGTGCCCGAGGGATACGCCTTCTACGCACTCTATCCCGAAGCGTATCTCGACGCGGCCCGGCGGCTGACGCTCCGCGCGCCGCCGCGAGTGATCGGCATCCGAAGCATCGGCACCTCGCTTGGCGCGATTGTTGCTGCCGCGCTCGACGCGCCGGCGCCGGTGACCGTCCGTCCGCTTGGCGATCCCTTTGACCGTCGGATCGCAATGGACGAGTCGCTCGAGCGCGAGCTGCTCGAGGGCGAGGCGCATTACATAATCGTCGACGAGGGTCCCGGTCAGTCGGGAAGCTCTTTCGGGGCCGTTGCGGACTGGCTGCTCGAGCGGGGCGTGCCGCTCAATCGAATCGCGCTTCTGCCTGGCCACTCCGGACCTCCGGGGACCGAGGCCAGCGAACCGCTGCTTCAGATGTGGCGAAGCGTCCAGCGACAGGCCGGTGATTTCGGCGAGCGCTGGCCTGAACTCATCGCTGATTGGTGCAGCGCGGAGATCGGCACGGTCGATGAGCCGCCGGTGGACCTTTCGGGAGGAGCGTGGCGTAGCTTGCTTTGGCGTAACGAGCAGGAATGGCCGGCAGTCGTGCCCGCATGGGAGCGGCGGAAATTCCTTCTCCGGTCCGGCGGAGCGACGCTCTTGGCGAAGTTCGCCGGCCTCGGCAGGATCGGCGAAGACAAGCTCGCCATGGCCGGCACGCTGAGGTGCGAAGGGCTCGTTCCCGAACCCATTGCGCTGGTCCACGGGTTTCTCATCGAGCGCTGGTACGATGACGCGGCGCCGCTTGGCAGGGACGAGCGGCCGCTCGGTGAAATTGGCGGCTATATCGGAACCCGCGCGCGACTGTTGCCGGCGATGACGGACAGCGGCGCAAGTGTTGATGAACTGCTGCGAATGGTTCGGCGCAACATTTCGCTCGAGTTCGGCGAAGGTGCGGCGTGCATCGTCGAACCGTGGGACAGCCGCGCGGCCGATCTCGAGCGGCGCATCGTTCGGGTTCGGACCGACAATCGGCTCGACCGGCACGAATGGCTCCGGATGCGCTCGGGGGCGCTGATCAAAACCGATGCGCTCGATCATCATCAGGCGCATGACCTTATCGGCTGTCAGGACGTCGCCTGGGACGTCGCGGGCGCGCTCGTCGAGTTCGATGTGCCTCAAGAGCAATCCGGCGAGCTGGTCGAGGCCATCGAGCACTGGTCCGGGACCGAGGTCGATCGTGAGCTGCTGGCCTTCTATCGCCTCGCCTACCTCGCTTTTCGCCTCGGCTCGGCCCGGCTTGGCACGTTCATGATTGGCGACAGCGCAGATCGGGCGCGGATCGACCGCCGCGCCACCCTTTATGCCACTGAGCTTCGACATCTTCTTGAAAGTAGCGCGCCGGAAAGTCGGCCCGAATCCTTGGTCGGTTGAAGGGGCGGAACGAACCGGCTGGGGAACAAAGCTCTGCGCCAATCGGTTGATGAAGAAGAAGCGCGAAGTCGTTGAATTAACGAAATAATAGCACAAATTACAAGGAGGCAGGCATTGGGCGAGCGAGTCCTTGTCACCGGCGGAGCGGGATTCATCGGCCGGGCAGTCGCCAAGGAACTGCTGAGGCGCGGCAACGAGGTGCGGGTCCTCGACAGTCTCATCGAGCAAGTGCACGGCGACCGCGAGCGGCCCGAGGATTTTCCCGACCAAGCCGAGCTGATCGTCGGCGACATCCGGAACAAGGACGTCGTGGCGCGCGCGCTCAAGGACGTGGACAGCGTCATCCACCTCGCCGCCGAAGTCGGAGTCGGCCAGTCGATGTACGCGGTCGAGCGCTACACGTCGGTCAACGAGACGGGGTCCGCGGTGTTGTTCGAGGCGCTAATCGATCTTCCCGTGCGGCGCGTCGTCACCGCCTCGTCGATGAGCATTTACGGCGAGGGTCTGTACCGTGATGCCGACGGCGAGCTCGTGCAGGATGCCGAACGCAAACCGAGGACTTCCGAGACTCAGAGCTGGGACCCGGTCGATGCGCAAGGACGCCCGCTCACTCCCGTCGCAACGCCCGAATGGAAGCGGCCGAACCTCGCTTCGATCTACGCGCTCGGCAAATATGTGCAGGAGCGCCAGACGCTGATCATGACCGAAGCGTACGGCATGGAGGGCGTGTGCCTCCGGCTGTTCAACGTCTACGGTCCCGGCCAGGCGCTTTCCAATCCCTACACGGGCGTCCTTGCGATTTTTTCGTCGCGGCTGCTCAACGGACAGCGCCCACTGATCTTCGAAGATGGCGAGCAGCGCCGCGACTTCGTCTATGTCGGCGATGTCGCCCGCGCATTCGCCGAGGCGCTCGTCCACCCGGATGCGCCCGGCGAGGTCTTCAACATCGGCTCCGGAGTCGACCGCAGCGTTAGCGACGTCGCCCGGTCGATCGCGCGCGCGCTTCACCGCAACGATCTCGAGCCGGAGATCGTCGGCAAGGCGCGCATCGGCGACATCCGCCACTGCTTCTGCGATGGATCGAAAGCGGCCGAGGTGCTCGAATTCCGCGCCGAAAAGGACTTCGACGAAGGGCTCGCCGAACTTGCCGATTGGGTCGCAAGCCAGACCGCGCACGACCGCGTCGACGAAGCGCGCGCAGAGCTGGAAGCGAAGGGGCTCGTCGCATGAACAACAAGACGGACAGCCGCCCGATCCTGATCACCGGGGGCGCCGGATTCATCGGCAGCAACCTCGCCGATCGCCTTGCCGGCGAAGGCCACGAAGTCCTCGTGTTCGACGCGCTCTCACGCGCCGGAGTCGAACGCAATCTTGCATGGCTGAAGGAGCGGCACGGCAGCCGCGTCAGCAGCATTGTTGGAGATGTACGCGACGAGGATGAAGTAGTGCGCGCCGCTGCCGACGCGAAGACGGTGTTCCATTTCGCGGCGCAGGTCGCGGTGACGACCAGCCTCGTCGACCCGCGCGAGGACTTCGACATCAACGTGCGCGGGACGATCAACCTGCTCGACGCGATTCGCGTCCGGCGTGAACCGGTCCCGGTGATCTTCGCCTCGACCAACAAGGTCTATGGCGACCTCGGCGATGTCCCGCTCGAGGAGCATGGCGACCGCTACGAGCCGCGCGCCTTGTTCACGCGCCGCGGTGTCGACGAAAGTCGACGTCTCGATTTTCACACGCCCTACGGCTGCTCCAAGGGCTCGGCAGATCAATATGTGCTCGACTATTGCCGAAGCTTCGACATCCCCACCGTCGTGTTTCGGATGAGCTGCATTTACGGGCAGCGTCAGATGGGCACGGAGGACCAGGGATGGGTCGCTCATTTCCTGATCCGAGCGCTCGAAGGCACACCGATCACCATCTATGGGGACGGCAAGCAGGTCCGCGACATTCTCGACGTGTCGGACGCGGTGAACGCTTATGCGGCCGCGCTGGAGCAGATCGATCGCGTGCACGGTCGGGCGTTCAATCTGGGCGGCGGGCCGGAGAATGCGATCAGCCTGCTTCAGCTGATCGACGAAATGCGTGCAATCACCGGACGCGACATCGATCTCCGTTTCGAGGATTGGCGGCAGGGCGACCAGCGCTGGTACGTATCGGACGCGCATCAAGCGCGCTCATCGCTGAACCTGCCGCGGCCGCGCGCCTGGCGTGACGGTGTCGAGCGGCTCGCCGAGTGGCTCGCGAGCGAGCGCGATCTCGAGCTTCGGCCCAGACTGCAAATGGCGAGCGCCTCCGAATGATGGACTCGCGCCGCAACCCGCGAATCCTGGTCGCGACCGACGCGGTCGGCGGCGTGTGGGTGTACAGCGTCGAGCTCGCCCGAGCGCTCGGCGAGCTCGGCGTCGAGGCGGTGCTTGCGGTAATGGGACCGTCGCCCGACGAATGCCGGCGCGAGGCGGCGGCCGGGCTTCGTCTCATCGACACCGGACTGCCGCTCGATTGGCTCGAAACGAGCCCGGCCGAGCTTCGCCACTCGGGCGATGTGCTTGCCGGAATCGCGACCCGCGAGGGCGTCGATGTCGTCCAGACGAGCAGCGCGGCATTGCTTGCGAACACCCGCTTCGACCAACCCTGCGTCGCCGTTCAGCACAGCTGCGTCGCGACCTGGTGGTCGGCGGTCAAGGCGACGGCGATGCCCGACGAGTTCCTGTGGCGGCGAGAGCTGGTGGAGGCGGGTCTCAACCGCGCCGCGGCGGTCGTTGCTCCGAGCGTCGCATTCGCGGCCGACACGGCCCGCACCTATCAGCTAAGTATGCCTGTCGTCGCAGTGCCAAACGGGCGACGCACGGTCCTTCCGCAGGATCTTCCGCGCGGCGATTTCGTGTTCACTGCGAGCCGCCTCTGGGACGAAGGAAAGAATGTCGCCACGCTCGACCGCGCCGCGGCAAATCTCGACTTTCCCTTCCAGGCAGCGGGTGCGCTTCAAGGCCCGAACGGCGCCGCAACTTCTCTCAGTCATATTCACGCGCTGGGCGAGCTTGGTCACTCGCGCCTTGCGGGGCTGCTCGCGGCGCGGCCGGTGTTCGCTTCGGCGGCGCTATACGAGCCGTTCGGCCTGTCGGCACTAGAGGCCGCGCAGGCTGGCTGCGCGCTGGTGCTGTCGGACATCCCGACCCACCGCGAAATCTGGGGCGACGCCGCCGTGTTCGTTCCGGCGCGCGACGACGCGGCGTTCACTGCGGCGATCGAACGTCTCTTCGCGAACGTAGGGCAGCGGCATGACCTGGGCGAGCGCGCGAGCGCCCGCGCCGCGCTCTACACGCCCGAGCGCATGGCGCGCGGGATGGCCGAAATCTACGCGGGAGTCCTCGAATCCGAACCGCAGCTCGTGGCGGGTGCGGCATGAGGGTCGCCTATTTCACCCATTCGCTGCGCTCCTGCTGGAATCACGGCAACGCGCATTTCCTTCGCGGCGTGCTGAGCGAGCTTGTCGCGCGCGGCCACGATGTTCGCGTGCTCGAGCCCGAAGATTCGTGGAGCTTCGCGAATCTTGTGAAGGACCATGGTGAGAGGGGCGCCGCCGCGTTCCGCGATGCTTATCCGGAGCTGCGCTCGCGCACTTACAACCGACCCGAGGAAGGCGCTGCACAGGCCTGGGGGGCGGACCTGGTGATCGTCCACGAGTGGAACGATCCCGAGCTCGTCGCGGCCGTCGGCCGGCTCCGCGCGCGCGGCGGACGTTTCACTCTGCTGTTCCACGACACGCACCACCGCGCCGTCTCCGCTCCCGAGAAAATGCGCGCCTACGAGCTCGACAATTACGACGGCGTGCTTGCGTTCGGCGCGACGCTGGCGCGCGTGTATGAGCAATGGGGCTGGGGCGACCGCGTGTTCGTCTGGCACGAAGCCGCCGATACGCGCCGCTTCCGTCCACCAGAAACCGAGCGCGAGCGTGAGGGTCTCGTGTGGATCGGCAATTGGGGTGACGGCGAACGCAGCCAGGAGATCGTCGACTATCTGCTGAAGCCCGCTCGCGAAGCCGGCCTGTCGCTCGATATTTACGGCGTGCGCTATCCGGAGTCGGGCAAGCGCACGCTTCGCGAACATGGGGCGCGTTATCACGGCTGGCTTGCGAACCCCGGCGCACCGGAAGTGTTCGCTCGTCACCTCGCCACGGTCCACGTACCGCGCCGATTCTACACCGACGTGCTTCCCGGAATTCCGACCATCCGCGTGTTCGAGGCGCTCGCCTGCGGAATCCCGATGGTTTCAGCGCCATGGGATGACTGCGAGCATCTGTTCCGCGTCGGCGAGGATTTCCTGACGGCTCGCAGCGGCGAAGAGATGACGGAAGCGCTCCGCGACCTCAGCAACGACGCACAGCTTCGCGCGGCCCTCGTGCGCAATGGTCTCGAGACCATTCGTAACCGTCACACCTGCGCGCACCGGGTCGACGAGTTGCTGCGCGTTACCGAGCGCCTCCGCGCTCCCGTCCTGGAAAGCGCGGCATGAAGATCGCCTTCTACGGATCGAGTCTCTTGTCGTCGTGGTGGAACGGCGCCGCGACTTACTATCGAGGCCTCCTGCGCGATCTCGCGGGCCGCGGCTACGACATCACCTTTTACGAGCCGGATGCGTACGAGCGGCAGCAGCACCGCGACATGGAGCCGCAGTCCTGGGCGCACTCAGTGGTTTATCCGGCGACCCCCGATGGCCTTCGGAGCGTTCTCACCGAGGCGCGGAATGCCGACATCGTAGTCAAGACGAGCGGCGTCGGCGTTTTCGACGACGAGCTGATCGTGGGCATTCTCGACCATGCATCGCCGCACTCACTGAAGATCTTCTGGGACGTGGACGCCGCCGTGACGCTCGAGGAAATGCGCCAAAGCGCGGATCATCCTGTGCGCCGAGCGCTCGATTCGCTCGATCTCGTTTTGACCTACGGCGGCGGGCCGCCGGTCGTCGAAGCCTATGAGGGCTTCGGCGCGTCGCGTTGCGTACCCGTGTACAATGCGCTCGACCCCGCCACGCATTATCCGGTCGAGCCGGACGCCCGCTTCGCGGCCGATTTGTCGTTCCTCGGGAACAGGCTCCCCGACCGCGAGACGCGGGTCGAGCAATTCTTCCTCGAACCGGCTGCGCGGCTTCCGGACCGCAGCTTCCTGATCGGCGGCAACGGTTGGGAATCGAAGTCACTGCCGGCGAATGTGAGCCATTTCGGCCACGTCTTCACGACCGAGCACAACGCGTTCAACTGCACTCCGCTCGCGGTGCTCAATGTCGCGCGCGACAGCATGGCGGACATCGGCTTCTCGCCGGCGACCCGCGTGTTCGAAGCCGCGGGCGCGGCGGCCTGCCTGATCACCGACGCATGGCAGGGCATCGAACAGTTCCTCCAACCCGACGAGGAAGTGCTCGTCGCGCGCGACGGCAAAGACGTGGCGGATCATGTTCGCGCGCTGACGCCGGAGCGCGCGAGGAAGATCGGCGAGGCGGCGCTTCGGCGGGTGCTCCGCGAGCACACCTATGCGCGCCGCGGAACTCAGGTGGACGAAGTGCTTCGCGAGGAAATGGCGAGCCGCCGCGAAGAGGTCGCGGCATGAAACTCGTCGTCCTCGGACTCAGTCTGTCCTCATCGTGGGGCAACGGACACGCGACGACTTTCCGTGCGGTTCTGAAAGCATTTGCGGCGCGCGGCCACGAGATCCTGTTCCTCGAGCGCGACGTGCCCTGGTACCGCAACAACCGCGATATCGCGGAGCCCGAATATTGCCGCCTCGAATTCTATCACTCGGTTGAAGAGCTCGACCACTGGCGCGATGAAATCAGAAGCGCAGATGCCGTTGTCGTCGGCTCGTACGTGCCCGAAGGCGTGGAAGTCGGCCGCTTTGTGCAGCGCGCCGCGCGCGGAGTGACCGCTTTCTACGACATCGACACTCCGGTCACACTCGCCAAGCTCGAGCGGAAGGATTTCGAATATCTCTCGCCGGAGATCATCCCCGGCTACGATCTCTATCTGTCGTTCACCGGCGGTCCGACGCTTCGGCGGATCGAACGCCGATATGACTCGCCAATGGCGCGGGCGCTTTACTGTTCGGTCGACCCGGATGCGCACCCCATTATGGAAGTGCCGAAGAAATGGGACCTCTCATATCTCGGAACCTATAGCGTCGATCGCCAGCCGACCCTCGAAAAGCTGCTGATTGAGCCCGCGCGCAGGCTTCCGCACCTCAAGTTTTGCGTCGCGGGCCCGCAATATCCTGATGCCATCGACTGGCCTCACAATGTCGAGCGAATCGACCATCTCCCGCCGGCCGAACACCCGGGCTTCTATGCGGCCTCGCGGTATACGCTGAACGTCACTCGCGCGGACATGATCGCTGCCGGTTGGTCGCCCTCCGTCCGCTTGTTTGAGGCGGCGGCCTGCGCCACCCCGGTCATCTCCGACAAATGGGACGGCATCGACAGCCTGTTCGAACCCGGTCGCGAGATCGTCCTCGCCGATTCGACCGGTGATGTGGTGGACCTGCTCACATCCGATTCGGATCCGTCCGCGATCGGCCGAACCGCGCGCGAGAGGGTCCTCGGCGGCCATACTGCCGCGCACCGCGCGTCCGAACTGGAGCGCGCAATCGAAGAAGCCGCCGGAGCGAAAGCTCGAGGAGCCACGAGGAAGGAATCGAAAGTGAAGCGTCAGGACCAGAAGATTGCGCTTGTGACGGGGGGCGCGGGCTTCATCGGTTCGAACCTGTGCGAACGCCTGATCGGCGAAGGCGCGCATGTGATCTGCCTCGACAATTTCCAGACCGGCCGAGCGGAGAACCTGCGGCCGTTCGAACGCCAAAGCCGGTTCGAGTTCGTCGAGCATGACGTCATCGACAATCTTCCGATGTGGCTGCGGGGCGGACGGACGAAGTTCACGCACATCTACAATCTCGCCTGCGCAGCCTCCCCGCCCCACTACCAAGCCGATCCCGAGCACACGTTGCTGACCAGCGTCGTCGGAACGCGCAACCTGCTGCGGCTGGCAGAGGAGACCGGCGCTCGGCTGCTGCTCAGCTCGACCAGCGAAGTCTACGGCGACCCTGAAATGCATCCGCAGCAGGAGGATTATCGCGGCTGGGTCAGCTGCACCGGTCCCCGCGCCTGCTACGACGAAGGCAAGCGCGCGGCGGAGACTCTCGCGTTCGATTTCCTCCGTGCACACCGCGCCGACGTCCGCGTCGCGCGAATCTTCAACACCTACGGACCGCACATGCGCTGCGACGACGGGCGCGTTGTTTCCAATGTCGTTTGCCAGGCGCTCTCGGGCGAGGACATCACCATCTACGGCGACGGGTCGCAGACCCGCAGCTTCTGCTATGTCGACGATATGGTCGAGGCGCTGAGCCGCTTGATGGCGAGCGAGCGCGCGGTCGGAATGCCGGTCAATCTCGGCAACCCCAACGAGCTTCAGGTTCGCGAGCTGGTCGAGCTGGTGGTCGCCATGACCGGCACGAGCTCGCGGGTTGTCCATCGGCCGCTCCCCAAGGACGATCCGAGGCGGCGCAAGCCCGATATCAGCCGCGCGATGAAGCTTCTCGAGTGGCGGCCGAGCATCGACCTCGAGACTGGGCTCAAGGCGACTATCGCCTGGTTCGAGGACGAGCGGAACCGCATCGCCGCGCCCATGTACATCGACGCTCCTGTGGTCGCGACCGCCGCCGAATAAATGACCAAGCAGACGATGCGCGCCGCGGTGATCACCGGCGCAGGTAAGTTGAAGATCGAGGATGTCCCCGTGCCCGAGCCCGGACCGGGGCAGGTGAGGATCAGGCTGCAAGGATGCGGTGTCTGCGCGTCCAATCTCACGCCTTGGGAAGGCCCCGAATGGATGCAATTCCCGACGGAACCGGGAGCGCTCGGCCATGAGGGATGGGGAACCATCGATGCTGTCGGCAGCGGCGTCACCGGCCTCCAGCGCCATGACCGTGTCGGCTTCCTCAGCGGTCACGCCTATGCGGAATATGATCTCGCCGAGGCTGCGCAGGTCGTGAAGCTTCCGGATGCCCTCCGTGATGCAGATTTGCCGCTCGAACCGTTCGGATGCGCGTTCAACATCTTCCGGCGGAGTGACATACGGGAAGGCCAGATGGTCGCCATTCTCGGGATCGGCTTTCTCGGCGCAATGCTGGTGAAGCTCGCGAGCTATGCCGGGGCGCGGGTCATCGCCATTTCGCGGCGGCAGGAATCGCTCGATCTCGCGCGGCGAATGGGCGCGGCCGAGACGATCCCGATGCACGATCATGAGCAAATCATCGAGCGCGTTCGAGAGCTGACCAATGGCGCATTCTGCGACCGGGTGATCGAAGCGGTCGGCAAGCAATGGCCGCTCGATCTCGCCGCCGAGCTGACCCGCGAGGGCGGCCGGCTGGTGATCGCCGGCTACCACCAGGACGGACCGAGGCAGGTCAACATGCAGCTGTGGAACTGGCGCGGCTTCGACGTCGTCAACGCGCACGAACGCGATCCCGCGGTCGCGGTCCGCGGGATGCGCGAAGCCGTCGACGCGATCGAACGCGGAGTGATCGATTCGTCGGACTTGATCACAAACCGGTTTCCGCTCGAACGGCTCGATGAGGCACTGAACGCGACACGCGAGCGGCCCGGCAATTTCGTCAAGGCCGTCGTGGTTTCTGAATGATTTGGCCCGCCTGATGGTCACGCTCGGCTTCCTCGGCACCGGCTGGATCGGGCGCAATCGCATGGAAGCGATGCTCGCCACCGGTGACGCGAACGCGGTCGCGATCTGCGACCCGAAGGCCGAAATGGCGGCAATTGCGCAGGAGCTCGCGCCCGACGCTCAGATCGTCGGCTCCTTAGACGAGCTGCTCGAGTGCGAGCCGAACGGAGTGGTGATCGCAACTCCGAGCGCGCTCCATGCCGAGCAGTGCATCGCGGCCTTCGAATCGGGAGCGGCGGTCTTCTGCCAGAAGCCGCTCGGCCGCAGCGCCGCGGAAGTGCAGGCGGTGCTCGATGCGGCTCGGCGAGCCGACCGGCTGCTCGGAGTCGACCTGTCTTATCGCTACACTTCGGCAATTCAGGCGATCCGCGAGCGCGTGCGCTCAGGCGAACTTGGGGAGGTCTTTGCGGCTGACCTCACCTTCCACAATGCCTACGGCCCGCAGAGCTCCTGGTTCTGGGACCCGAATCTGTCGGGTGGCGGGTGCCTGATCGATCTCGGAGTCCACCTAGTCGATCTCGCGCTGTGGCTATTCGATTTTCCCGAGGTGGCAGACGTGCGGGCCACGCTGCTCCGGGACGGCCGTCCGGCGGCTGCCGACGAGGTCGAGGATTTCGCCATCGCCGAGCTTTCGCTCGCCAACGGCGTGCACGCTCGAATCGCTTGTTCATGGAACCTCAGCGCGGGGCGGGACGCTGTGATCGGAGCGACAGTCTACGGGACGGAGGGCGGTGCCGAGATGGGCAACGAGAACGGCTCCTTCTTCGATTTTTCGGCCCGGCTGCTGAAGGGCCGCGAACGCGAGACCACCGCCTCGCCGCCCGACGATTGGGGCGGCCGAGCCGCAGCCGAATGGGTGCGCAAGCTGGCTGCAGGTAAGCGCTACTCCGGATCGACCGAGGGCCTGCTGGAAACGGCGCAAGCCCTGGATCGGCTCTACGCCGACGGGCGGCGTTGATGTCCGTCAAGAGCGGGAACGCTGCAGCAGCTTCCATCGCTCTCACTCGCGAAGTGGCAGCGTCCGGGATTTCCACGATGAAGTATCTTTTGTTCGTCGGAGGACCCGTGCGGGCGCCGCTGTTCGCCAGCCGCCGCTGAGGCTGCCGCGCCGTGCCGCAGATCTTCTCCCGGACTGCGGATACATGGTTCCACGCCATTGCCGTTGGAGCGCTGGTCTTCGCGCTGGCCCTGTTCCTCGCTTTGTTCGCGCTCGCGCGCTCCCAATATTGGGACGTTGTCGCGCGGACTCCGCTGCAGCCGGTGCCGTTCAGCCACAAGCATCACGCGGGCGACCTCGGCATCGACTGCCGCTATTGCCACTCGACGGTCGAGACGAGCGCCAACGCGGGCTTTCCCGCGACCCACGTCTGCATGACCTGCCATTCGCA
>DASUIC010000018.1:0-11200 GCA_036273215.1 Sphingomicrobium sp. | reverse complement strand
GCCAAGGTGAATGCCGCACGCGCGGCGGGCCTGAAGATCAGCGCCAACATGTACACCTACACCGCGGGCGCGACCGGGCTCGACGCGGCGATGCCGACGTGGGTGCAGAGCGGCGGACTCGAGGCGTGGATAGCGCGGATGCAGGATCCGAAGGTCCGCGCGCGGGTGATCCACGAAATGAAGACTCCGTCCAACGACTGGGAGAATCTGCTCCTGCTCTCGGGCGGCCCGCAGAATGTCCTCCTCGTCTCGTTCAAGAACCCGAAGCTCAAATATCTGACCGGCAAGACCCTGGCCGAAGTCGCGAAGATGCGCGGCAAGAGCCCCGAGGAGACGGCGATCGAGCTGGTCACCGAAGACGACAGCCGGGTCGGGACGATCTACTTCATCATGAGCGACGCGAACGTGAAGCGTGAAGTCGGCCTGCCGTGGATGAGCTTCGGCTCGGACGAGGGCTCGCCTGCCCCCGAGGGCGTGTTCCTCAAGTCGCGCTCGCACCCACGCGCCTACGGCAATGTCGCCCGCCTGCTAGGCCATTATGTCCGCGACGAACATGCCGCGACGCTGCAGGACGCGATCCGCCGGCTGACGAGCTGGCCGGCGAGCAACATCGGCATCAGGCAGCGCGGCTGGCTCAAGCCCGGTTATTATGCCGACGTCGTCGTGTTCGATCCCGCCACGATCCAGGACCACGCGACCTACGCCAAGCCCGACCAGCTCGCGACCGGGGTCGAGGACGTCTTCATCAACGGCGTTCAGGTGATGAAGGACGGCAAGCACACCGGCGCCAAGCCGGGCCGTTTCGTCCGTGGACCCGGGTGGACTGGCTGGCCGGGCGGCGGCGGGTGCAAGTAAGTCGCTGTCGACATTTGTTTCTTATTCTGTGTGCTGGGAATGCAATAATGAAAGAAATCGCCAGACTCGCATTCGCCGCCGCGATGTTCCTGGGCACTTGCCAGGATCTTTCGGCTACCCCGGTCGCACGACCGACGTACTTGGGACTTCACCTTGGCCAATCACAGGCTGAGGTAAAATATCTGCTGGGCTATCCGCCAAACGTCATTGACAGCGAAGCATCGAAAGATGCGTTCGGCGGCTATCTCGTGTATCAAACGGACGGACGTGACCCGATCAACAAGATGCCGGCCGGTAAGAGCATCAACGACTTTCTGAAGTGGTCATACTCTAAGCCGGGTGGTAGAATTGATCTGGCATTCTCACGAGACCGCGATCTCGAGGAAATCACCTGCTACTCTAATGAATTTCGAATGTGCCCGCCGCTGTATGGCGTTAGCGTCGGCCAATCCGAAGCTTCTGTTTTGGCGGAGCTCGGCGAACCAAGCAGCTCCCACCTTGATGGTGTTGCCAAAGTACTGAACTATGTCAGCTTCGGCCTGACGCTGACGCTCACCCAAGGACGTGTCTATATGATTACGCTTCGTCGATAGGCGAAGCTCTAGGCATGCCAAGCGCGGCGCATTAGGGCCGCCGGAATGATCGATTCTCCGGTTTTCTTCAGCGGCATCGGCGGCAGCGGGATGTTGCCGCTCGCGTCGATCGTGCGCGCGTCGGGGGCGAAGGTCTCAGGTTCCGACCGGTCGCTCGACGCGGGGAGGACTCCGGAGAAATTCGATTATCTGCGCTCGCTCGGAATCCAGCTCTCTCCGCAGGACGGTTCCGGCCTGCAGCCGGGGATGACGCTTGTCACCTCCGCCGCAGTGGAAGAGACGGTGCCGGACGTGGTGCGCGCCAGGGAGCTTGGCCTCACGCACCTGCGCCGGCCGGAATTCCTCGCCCAGCTGCTCAACTCGGCGCAGCGCAGCATTGCGGTGGGCGGGACGAGCGGCAAGTCGACCGTGACCGGGATGATCGGCTGGATCCTCCACGCCTGCCATCGCCCGCCCACCGTCATGAACGGCGCGGTGATGAAGAATTTCGTGACTCCATCCGCACCGTTCGCGAGCGCGCTCGTCGGCGACCCCGAGCTGTTCGTCAGCGAGGTCGACGAGAGCGACGGCTCGATCGCTCTCTACCGGCCCGAGATCGCGGTGCTGACCAACATCAGCCTCGATCACAAGGAAATGGACGAACTTCGCCAGCTCTTCGCCCACTTCCTCAACGCCGCGCGCAAGGCGGTGCTCAACCTCGACGATCCGGAAGTGCGGGCGCTCGCCGGCACTGTCCCCGCGGACAAGGTGCTCGGCTACGGGTTCGACAGCCCGCAAGCGGACTTCATGGGCAAGGACCTGAGGCACGAGCCGGACGGCGTGAGCTTCTCGGTCGAGGCGGCGGGCGAGCGCCACGAAGTGCGGCTGAAGGTGCCCGGCTGGCACAACGCCTCGAACGCTCTCGCGGCGATCGCTGCAACCCGAGCACTCGGGGTGGGCGTCGACGAAGCGGCGTCGGCGCTTGGGCGCTTCGAAGGATTGCGCCGGCGTCTGGAGACGGTCGGCACGGCCGGCGGGGTGACCGTCATCGACGATTTCGCGCATAACCCCGACAAGATCGCCGCCAGCCTGGCGACGCTCCGCGCCCATCCCGGAAGCCTGCTCATCATGTTTCAGCCGCACGGCTACGGACCCTTGAAGAAGATGGGCGACCCGCTCGCCGATAGCCTGGCGCATGGGATGGCCGAAGGGGACCGGCTCTATCTTCCCGATCCTGTCTACCAGGGCGGCACGGTCGACCGCACCCGCGGCAGCGACTGGCTCGCGAGCCAGGTCAACGCGCGCGACGGGCACGCCGAGCATGTCCCCGATCGGGCGAACATCGCCGATGCCCTGATCGCCGAGGCGAAGCCCGGCGACCGGATCGTCGTCATGGGCGCCCGCGACGACACGCTGATCGATTTCGCGCGCGCGCTGGTTGAGCGCCTCTCTTCGTCATCCTGAACTCGTTTCAGGATCCATTTCCGACGAAGGACTGCAGGTGTCCGGAATGGATGCTGAAACAAGTTCAGCATGACGGCAGTTAGGCTTTCATGGCCAAACCTGGAACCGTCACCGGCTGGAAGTTGCCGCAAGTCGAGCGCGAGCTTCTGCTTCGCCGATTCCCGCCCAAATATGAGAATGTCGTGGCCGATCATGTGACACTGCGCACCGGCGCCGCGCCCGACACGCCGCTGCCTCAGAAGCCTGAGAGCTCCGCGGTGGTCGGCCGCGCAGATGACGGCAAAAGTCTGGAGTGCCTGGTTGTCGAGCTCGACGGAACGACCGGCCGGCCTGATGGATCGACCTACCACATCACCTGGTCGCTTGGGCCGACGAGGCGCGCCCGGGAAAGCAACGACGTGCTCCGCGATCGCGGGTGGGATTATATCGAAGCGCCGATCCCGATTGAGCTGGAGCCGGCGCGCTTCTGATGAGCGGACCGAGATTGTTTCTCGACGCCGACGGCGTTCTTGCCGACTTCGATGATGGCGCACGGCACCTGCTCGGCATGTCGCCCCGCGAATATGAAAGGAAGCACGGCCGCGGAGCCTTCTGGAAGCGGCTGGCGCAGGCGAAGAATTTCTACGGGACACTTCCGGAAATGTCGGACGCACGGCGGCTGTTTGACGCGGTGAAGCATCTCAAGCCCACGATCCTGACCGGGCTTCCGATCGGCAACTGGGCCGCGCCGCAAAAAGTGAACTGGGCGGCCGAGCACTTTCCGGGCGTTCCGATCATCACCTGCATGGCTCGGGACAAGGCCAAGCACATGCACGCCGGCGACGTCCTGGTCGACGATCGAGAGAACCACCGCGCCGCCTACGAGGCGGCCGGCGTCATCTTCGTGCACCATAAGAATGCCGAGCAAACCCTCAGGCAGCTCGCAGCCATTTTTCCATCAGTAAAAGTGCCCGCTTAAGCGGCAGCCTTGAGGTCGACCTTCTCGACCCACTCGGGCCAGAACACCGGCTCGCGGCTCGACCAGCCGGGCGCGGTCGCGGCGCTCTCGCTGATCGACTGGAGCAGAATGCGGCGGCGATCGGGGTGAAGGTGTGGGAGAGCAGCGGCGGCGCAGAAGGCGGCCGGAAGCCAAGGGCGCGAAGCCGCGCCGATCAGCCGCTCGTAGAGGAAGCGATAGGCGGCGAAGTTGGGAAGGCGATCCTGCCCGAGATCGAACGCCGAAATGGTGATCAGCATGCCGACGAACGGCTCGATCATGTCGAGGCCGCTGTCGTCTGGCACCTGCAGGCGCAGATGATCGAGCTGCTTGTAGAGACGGGCCTGGGCGCGGATCGAAGCCGCCTCGCCCTCGTCGCGGGCCCAGCACTCGAGCGGATCGCGGCGACCGTAAGCCACGTCGAGCGACCGGCGGATGTAGCGCTGCGTGGCTTTCGGGAAGCCCGCGAACTCCTTCATCTCCGAGATCAGCATCGCGCCGCTTGCCGGCTGGCTGGTCCGCGTAATCATGAACCCGACTCCTTTTGCCCAGGCGGGATCATGCGGCGGTATTGGTTTCGAGAAACTTAACCACAGTCCCACCCCCCGTTCAGATTGAATCAGAGGGGAGTCACCACGTCTAGGCCAGAAATTGACCGCGTACGGGAAAACTGTGGATTGTTGATTTATTGCAACGGCGATGCGATTTTGTGACGGTTCCGTAACCGACTATTCGGGAAAGCCGGAAGAAGGCGCCGGGTCGTCGTTACCGCCAGGCTGTGTGGCGGACGAAGGATCCGATGCGTCCATCGACTCGTCGCTGCCAACGTCGGCCTTGAGGTTCTCGTCATGCGGGTCGCGCTTGAGCTTGTGCTCGAGCTCGCGTTCCGGGCCGCGCGAGATCACCGCCGGCGGTACACCCTTTTGTTTGGAGGCGTTATTCACAGCGGCCTCTCCGTCACTTAATATTGCTGGCCTGTAACGAGAGGGCGATGGAGACGTTCCGAAGACTTCCCCCTTTCGACCGGCAGCGCCCGCACTTCTGCCAACGGGCGGGCGGCGGTATGCGCGCCGGGCATTTTGAGACATGACCGAGCAAATGCTCATGATGCCTCATCCGGCGACGCGCACCCGTTTCGGTGAGTGGCCGTTCGCCCTCAAATCCATTCTCGGCTTCTGGTTGTTCTATGCCGTCACGGTCGTCCTGAGGGCATTCCTCGGCACGGATCCGTGGACAACGCTCGAAGACAAGCTCGTCGTCGTCTGCATCGGAATCATTCTGACGGGCCTGATCTACGCATCGATCAGCACGTTCTGCGAAAGCGCAAACCTCCGTCGAAGGGCCGTCATTGCCGCGATCAGCTCGGCGATTGCGTCTCTCGCAATGGGCGCGACCCTGGTTGTCACTGAAGACCTGCTGCCGCAGAACAAGGAGCAGTTCCGCTTCCAGGCGCGCGAGGGATTCACCGTCGTCGAGCAAGGCAACAAGATCAGCATCGAGCGAACGGCGCAGGAACCGCTAGTGCTGACCCTGCCCGGAGTGCACGAGCTCGATCCGATGAAGCGGCTCCGCTATGCCCTCGATGCGTCGGTCGTCTGGCTGTTCTTCTTCATCGCGTGGAGCGCCTTCTACCTGGCCAATCAGGCGCAGCGGGACGTGCTGGGCGCGCAAAGACGGTTGGCGGACGCGGAAAGCGCCGCGCAGGCGGCACAGGTTCGGGCGCTCCGCTACCAGGTCAATCCGCACTTCCTGTTCAACACGCTGAATTCGCTCTCCTCACTGGTGATGACCGGCCGCACCGACCGCGCCGAAGGCATGCTGCTGGCCCTTTCCACCTTCTTCCGGACGAGCCTTTCGCTCGATCCGAGCGCCGACGTGACGCTCTCGGAGGAAATCGACTTGCAGCGGCTCTATCTCGACATCGAGAAGGCACGCTTTCCCGACAGGCTCCACGTCGAGATCGATGTACCGCCGGAGCTCGAAAAAGCGCGCCTTCCCGCGCTTATCCTCCAGCCGATCGTCGAAAATGCGATCAAATACGGCGTCTCGAAGAGCCGCAGGGCGGTCGTGATCCGAATCCAGGCGCAGCCGCTCGACAACCATAGGATGGTCTTGGAGGTCAGCAACCGGCTCAAGAGCGGCGGCAAGGACGAGTCCCCGGCAGCGACCCACGAGGGCACTGGAGTCGGTCTCTCCAATGTCTGCCAGCGATTGGACGCTCGCTTCGGCAACCGCGCGAACTGCCGCTTCGGCCCGATGAACTCGGGCGGCTACAAGGTCGCGCTCACCATGCCGGTCGAGATCCGTGCCTGAGGCCAAATTCCTCCGAGTGCTGATTGCCGATGACGAGCCGCTCGCCGCCGAGCGGCTCCAGCTGCTGCTCGCGCGAGCGAACGGGGCGCAGCTGGTCGGCACCGCGAGCGACGGCGAGTCCGCCATCAATCTGACGGAAGCGCTGTCCCCCGACCTGCTGCTCCTCGACATCGCGATGCCGGGACTTGACGGAATCGGCGTTGCAAGGGCGCTCGCGGCGCACCAACCTCCCCCGGCGGTCGTGTTCGTGACCGCATTCGACCATTTCGCCGTCGCGGCATTCGAAGTGGAAGCGGTCGACTATCTGATGAAGCCGGTCGACCCCAATCGGCTTCAGCGGGCGCTCGAGCGCGCACGCGCGCACCTCGAGCAGCGCTCCACACAACCAAAGACGGCCCCGAGCTCTCAATGGCTCGAAGAATTCTGGGCTTCAGACCTCTCAGGCCTCGTCCGGATAGCGGCGCGCGACGTCGATCGAGTCTCGGCCGAGCGGGACTACATGCGCCTCCATGTCGGCCGGCGAAGCTGGCTGATCCACCATTCGATGGCCGCGCTCGAGGAAGGGCTCGACCCGCAGCTGTTCGTCCGGCTCCACCGCTCGGCGATCGTTCGCAAGGACTTCATCGTCGGATTCACCCGCAACCAGTCCGGGCGCTGGATTGCGCGGCTCGCCGACGCCACCGAGCAGCCGGTCGGCCGGCTCTACTCGGACCGGGTGCGCGCCATCGCCGGACGATAGCAGCGAGAGCCGCCGCACCCGTGCCACGGTCGCGACGGCTCGGAACGCCGCCTATGGAGCAGCAACCGAAATCGCAGCGGCGGCCGCCTGGCTCACCGTCGGAAAGACGAGCATTGCGGCGGCTAGCAGCGCCGCCAGCGCGGGGATCGCTTTTTGCATGTCGAATCTCCCTTTTGCGACACGGAACGGCTGGGAAAGGAGACTCACTCGGCTCCGCGTCGCAGCCTCGCTATGCGCCGGATCGATGAGGAGATCGCGCGCGGCTCGATGAAGTTTGAGAGCATCGTCGGCAGGCGGACAAAGACCGCTTGGAGACGGCTCAATCGACGAACGGCGGTCAGCCGCGGTTCAGCTTTCGGCACCGCCTCGCGAGGAGCGGTCGACGATGGTGGCGAGCGCAACGTCGAGGCAGACGTTGCCCAGCGTCCGAATGATGTCGGGAATCATTTCCACCGCCACGAGGAGCGCGAGCGGGGCGATCGGAGCGCCGAGCGCGATCGCGATCGGCGCAATCGAGCTGATGTAGCTGATCTCCCCGGGAAGCCCGATCGCCGCATAGCTCATCACCGCTCCAACGGCGGTCGCTGCCAGGATTGCGCCAATGCCCGGATCAAGGCCGAGCGCATGCGCGACATAGACCGCAACGGCGATGTTCATCGCCGGGCCGGTGCCTCGGAACAGCGCCACGGCGATCGGCAGCGACACGTCCGACACCGACTCGCGCACGCCCAGCTGCCGAGCGCTGGTCAGCATCGCCGGAAGGCACGCAAGCGACGAGCGCGTCGAGATGGCGATCCCCTCCGGCGGAAGCATCGCCCGGGTGAATGCGCCGAGCGGAATTCGTCCGCCAGCGACCGCCAGCGGATAAGCGGCGAGCGTGATCACCAGCCCGACCGCGCAGACCAGCAGGATATAATTGGCGAGCGTCGCGAAGGCCAAGCCGCCCGCGGCGGCGCCAAGGCCGAAGGCGAGCGCGAACACGCCGAGCGGAGCGAACCAGAGGACCCACCCGATGATGACCAGGAAGGCATCGGTCACCGCGGCGAAGAAATCGACCAGCGCCTTTCTTCGGCCGGCGGCAATCCGGGTAGCGGCGAGCCCGAACAGCAATGTCGCGACGACCAGCGCCAGCACGTCGGAATTGGCGGCTGCCGAAAAGACGTTCTGTGGGATCAGGGCATGAAAGAAGGAGCCGACGCTCTCGCCCGCGCCGCTCGGCGCGGGCGCCTGTAGTGCGGCATTGGTCCGGAGTGCAGCCGCCGTTTCAGCCGACACAGGAACGAGCCGCACGAGAAGCAGGCTGAGCGCCATCCCGACGATCGCCGAAACGGTAGACAGGACAACCAGCCACAGCACTGCACGGCCGGCAATCCGCCCTCCGCGCGCCGCCTCCGCACTCTGCGCGATCCCGGTGATCAAAAGTGCAACGATCAGGGGCACGACCGTCATCTCGAGCGCGTTCAGCCACAGGCCGCCGACAGTCGACGCGATCTGTGTTGCGATTGTGCGGAGCGGAGTCGATACGCCCGCCGCTGCGATCCCGAGCAGGATCCCGGCAATCAGCGCGCCCAGCACCCACAAGGGCCTGGGCGCGCGGATTTCAGGCGTTGCGTCGGCGCTCAACGCGGCTTCTTGAACTCAAACACGAACCTGTCGGTATGTCCACGAACCTTGGGGTCGAACACCAGGAGCGTGTGGTCATCGGCAGGATTGCGAAGAACGTCGCTGCTCTTCACGAACACGAACCCCGCGCGCTTGAAGTCGGCCTTGACGACGTTCGGATCGATCCGGTGGAATTTATCGACCGTGGCGCGAGTGTCGCTGTTCGGGTTCGCGACATGGTCGATGACTCCGATCACGGCGCCCGGCTTCATCGAATTATAGACCGCCTTCAGGAAGGCATCCGGGTCCATCTTCGGAATGCCGAACTTGGTGTTCTGCCAGTAGGTGTCGTGATAATTGTCGTTGAGGATGACGAAGTCGGCATAATTCTTCGGAAGCGCCGCGGCTGGATTCTCGAACGGCGATGACACGATCGACACGTTCGGGTGCTTGGCTTCGAACGCCGCGAACGACGCCTTGGTCTTGTCGCTGTAGAACTGCGTCGGCTCCCACACCGTGTCGTGGCCGGTCGGGCCAACGACGGGCGCCATGATCTCGGCCCAGTACGCATTGCCCCCGAACAGGTCGAGCACATGCATGCCCGGCCTCAGCCCAAGGAACTGCAGGACCTGAGTGGGCTTGCGGCCGTCGTCGAGCTTGACGTTGTCGGGCGAGCGGTCCGGAGCAGACACCGCGGAAGCGAGACTAACCTGCGCCTGCACCGGCGCCTTGGCGGCAAGCAACGGAGTGGTGGTCAGCAGGAGCGAGAGAGCAATGGCATTGACGTGACGCATGGTGAGGCCCTCCAATGAACCGCGAGCCTTTTATTGCCGAGCGGAAGCTTGCGCCAGAGACATGCGGTCATCGTCGACCGGCGTTCAATTTTCGAAAGGCATGCAAACCAGCTCTGGCTCGCTCAGCAGGCTTCGGCAGTCACCGTCCGAGGCTCCAGATGATTCGCGGAGTGACGACCGTGCTGCGCACCGGCTTGCCGTTTCGATCGCGCGCTGGCGTGAACTTGGCACGGTCCTCGATGATACTGCACGCCATCGTGTCGAGGACTGGCGCGCCCGTTGCGAGAAGAACTTGGCAACCAGCAACTTTCCCTGTTTCGTCCACCAGCAGCAGGTACTGTCCGGCTCCTGCCTGTCCCCGCCTCAGTGCCAGGCGCGGATAATCGTCCGAGCTGAAGATCGACCGCAGATCGCCGCGAGCAGGCGTTGTGACCCTGCCGTCTTTTTCGCCGGACATGTTCCAGTATTGCTTCAGGTTTTCCGTGCAGGTCTGAAGACCTTCCAATACTTGCGGCATCGAAGCGAGGTCGAACGTGAGATCGGCCGAGCCGGAAATCCGCACTGCAAGCCTCGACGCCGATCGCGCCTGAGCCATGTCCGCAGCTGAAATGCGGAAGGAGTGTACATCAACCGTCTTCGCCGCAGTTTCGTAGAACAGGGCCAATGCCGTGATCGGCCCGTTTCCGAAATCAACCGTTGAATCTTCTTCGGTGAGCGGTTCGCTCACACGATGCTTCCATCCGACCAGGATTTCGTATGTTTCACCATTCGGAGACTGGCGTATTGCCAGGGTTACCGGATCTGCGGGATTGCCGTATTTGCGGGCCGCGACGCATTGCGTCTCTTCATAGTTGAGATCCCAAGCGCCCGATGGATGGAGCGGTTCGGCCCAGGCCACGCCCGATCCCATGCACAAAGTTGCGAAAAAAAAGGGAATGAATAGTCGACCCAACATATGGACTGTCCTGCAAGTAGGATCGGCTAAGATTTTCTTGGATTGACCATCGGGTGCTACTCCAGTCAACTTAGCCGAACAGCGCCTTTCGCCTTTGCAGGCTCTCTGCTGGCCATACTTCGCCGCTGTCGTAATAGGCCTCGACCGCACGCGCTCCTTCCGGAAGCCGCACCCACGGGAGCTTCGATCGCGTGTAGATGTGGATGTCGGGCTCAATCTCGCCCGGCTGATCGAGCGTGCCCACACGAACGAAGCGCAGGACGTCCCTCGCCCCGCCGTAATTGCTCCAGACCGCGACCTTGCACTCGCGGCAGCGCCAGATTTGCTGTCCGCGGCCACTCTCGGAGGGAGTCATGAGCGGCTCGGGCGTACCTTTGAGCGTCTCGACCTCGCTGCTCTCGATCAGCGCGTTGAGCGCGAACGCGGTCCCCGTTTCCGTCTGGCACGAGGTGCAGTGGCAGCAATGGATGAACATCGGCTCCCGGTTCAGGCGATAGCGAACGGCGCCGCATGCACAGCCGCCCTCAAGACTCATCGCCTTTCCCCGGTGAACACCGCTTTGGGCAGCACCACGTGCACGCCCTTGTTGCGGTCGACGAGCTCGGTTTCCTCGACATCCCCGGCGACGCTCATGAGCATGTAGGCGTCGTCGCGGGTCATGCCTTTCTCGTTGACGAGGAAGTCGAGCATGTTGGTCAAGGCCTTGCGCGTGGCGCGGCTGAGATCGTCGTCGAATCCCATCGAGATGTAGGCCGTAGGAGTCTCCGCTCGTGGATATGACGAGTGCACGCCCTTGTGCAGGATGAGCTGGAGTGTCCCGACCAGCGACGTTTCGAGCGCGGTGATGTCGACTTCGCCGTTGCCCTGCCCCGCATGACCGTCCCCCACCTCGAGCAGCGCGCCGGGCACATAGACCGGGAAGAAGATGCT
>DASUIC010000017.1:0-9496 GCA_036273215.1 Sphingomicrobium sp. | reverse complement strand
CAGCTCGGCGATCCCGAGCTCGTGACTCCCGACACTCGAATATTCGATTTCGCCACGGGCCAGACCGTGCTCGCGACCGTGATCACCGGCGGCAACCCGAACCTGCAATCGGACCGCAGGACCGTGGTCAAGGTCGGCAGTTACTGGCAGCCGTTCCAGAACACCGACCTGCGGCTCCGCGCCGACTATGTTCACCAGACGATTCAAAATCCGATCCAGGCCTTGACCGACACTCCGTCGATCGAGGCTGCATTCCCGGGAAGGTTCGTCCGGGAGGATGAAGCGGGCAATCCCTGCCAGACTCCATCGCTTACGTGCCATCTGGTCAGTGCCGATTTCCGCCCCCTGAACTTTGAAAGCTCGCGCAAGGACACGCTGAGGATCGGGTTCGACTTCTCGAAGCCCTTGAAGTCGCACCGGCCGTCGCAATCGACCATCGACCAGATCCGGGCGCAGTTTCGGGCGGCCTTCGGAGGCGGACAGACCAATGGTCAGGCTCAGCCGAGCACCGGCGGGCAGCGGCCGACTGGCGCACAGGCCTCGACTGCTCCGGGGCAGCCAACCACGCCACAGGGCACAACTGGCGCAACGCAGGGGAATGGAACCCAGGCGCAGAACGGCGCCGCGGCGCAAGGGACTGCTCCAGCTCCTGAGGGCCGCGGTGAAGGCGGTCGCCGGTTCGGTGGCGGCGGCCGCGGCGGCGGCGGCGGGTTCTTCGGCGGCGGCAGCCGCGGCCGGCTGCAATTCTCGCTCACCGACACCATCACGTTCGTCGACCAGCTGAAGATCGGTCCGGGCCTGCCGACAATCGACTTCCTCCACGGCGACGCGGCCGGACAATCCGGCGGCACGCCAAGGCACACGGTCCAGGCGCAGGCCGGCTATTTCAACAACGGCATCGGCGCGAGAATCGGCGCGAACTGGCGCAGCGGAACGACGGTCAATTCGCTGAACGGCGACAATCTGCATTTCTCGCCGCTCGCTACGTTCGACCTCAGGCTGTTCGCCAATCCCGGCGACATTCCCGAGGTTGAAGTGAAGCACCCCTGGCTGCGCGGGACGCAGGTCCGGCTTGAGCTCAACAATGTCTTCAACAGCCGTCCGCAGGTCCACGACGCCAACGGCACTCCGCTGAATTTCCAGCCGGACCTGCTCGACCCGCTTGGGCGGACGATCATGATCAGCTTCCGCAAATTGTTCCTGCCCTCGCCTGCCACCTTCCGCCGCTTGCGCCAGCAGGAACAGCAGCGCCAGCAAGGCGCGGGCGAAGACTAGGTCGGGCCCGGATTGCTCCAAGTTAATCTCATCGCCAGCGAACGGACATCGCAAGACCGTACGAGCGGCCCATGGCCCGCGACGCCGGCACTCGCCTGATCTTCGCCGCGGGCGTGCTTGTCGCGGGGCCCGCCTGGGCGCAGCAGGCGAAGCCGAGCACTGCCGCGCCCGCGGCGCCGAGCGACGACGAGGATGAAATCGTCGTCAAAGGAAAGCCGCTTCGGGGATCCGTGATCGGCGACATCGCGCCGGTGAACATTCTCACCTCTCGCGACGTGAAGGCCACCGGCGCGACAAGCTTCGACGAGCTTCTGGAAGCGATCGCGCCCGACATCGGCGTTGCCCGCGGTCCGCCCAACGCGCCTCCGCTGGTGCTTCTCAACGGCCATAGGGTGTCCAGTTATCGCGAGCTTCGCGACATTCCGATCGAGGCCGTGACCCGGGTCGATATCCTGCCCGAAGAGGTGGCGCTCAAATACGGCTATCCTCCCGACCAGAAGGTCGTGAACGTCGTCCTTCAGAATCGCTTTGCCGAGACGGTCGCGCAGGTCGCCGGCAACACCGCCGCGCATCACGGTTACACCGGCGGGGGAGCCGATTTGACCCGCATCCTGCTTTCGAGGGTCCAGCGCACGACCCTGAACCTGCATGCGGGAACGAGCGACATCCTGCGCGGGTCGCAGCGGAGCCTGGTCGAGCAGCAATATGAAAGCGTCGGCACGGGCGCGACCGGCCTGCTCCTTCCGCCGGAGCTCGGAATCCGCGCCACGGGCACGAGCAGCCGCGAACTGCCCGGCGATGTGGAGGCGACGGTCAATGCAGAGGCCGACCACCGCAACGGGCACTTGCTGAGCGGCCTCTCCGAACAGCTTCCGGCACAGCTCGGCCGGCATACTCGCGACGACAGCCTGCACCTCGGAGGCACGCTGAACGGTGGCGGGACCGACTGGCATTGGAACGTCGCCGCGAACGGCGATCTTGAGCACAATCGAACCACCACCACCGATCTCGGCCAGATCTTCGCTCCCGGGAACGCACACTCGACCCGCGCCGCGGCCGATCTCGACGGCACAATCAACGGCCCATTGTTCTCAACGCCCGCAGGGAAGTCCGACGTGACCTTGCGGTTTGCGGGCTCGACCGAAAACCTCGACATCGACGAGCAGCATTTCGCCAATGCTCCGCCGGGTTCGACCAGGCGTACGGTCGGAACCGCGGCGGGCAGCATTGACATCCCCGTCTCCCACCGCGGCCGCGCCTTTGGCGGGCTCGGCAATCTCACTCTCAACGGCAATGCCGAGGTGAGGCAGCTGTCGGACTTCGGCACACTGACCAGGGTCGGGGCCGGCGCAAACTGGTCGCCGTTTTTCGGACTCAATTTTATCGGCAGCTGGGACCGCGAGGAGCAGGCGCCGAGCGTTCGTCAGATCGGCGATCCGTTCGTCGAGACGCCGGGCACGCGCATCTTCGACTTCACCAATGGCATCGTAAACCGCGTCGCTGTGGTCACCGGCGGCAATCCCGGGCTGCGCACCGACCGCCGCAATACCTACGATCTCAGCGCCGAGTGGCAGCCGTTCGACGCGGTCCAGTTCCGCCTCCGCGGCGACTATGCGCATGTGAAGATCGATCGTCCGATCTCGAACATCACGGTGTTCCCGGCGATCGAGCAGGCGTTTCCCGGACGGTTCACCCGCGACTCCGCCGGCAATCTGGTGAGCGTCGATCTGAGGCCGGTGAATTTCGCCAGCGCCCGCCGCGACGCGCTTCGCCTCGGCTTCGATTTCACCAAGCCGCTGAAAAGCCACAAGGTTACCGCTGGCGAGGTCAATCAGGCTGTAGAGCGTGCGCGCGCTGCCGGGATCGATGTGCCGCAAGCCGCCGCCCCGGCGAGCAGTTCGCCCGGTTCGCTCGCAAGCGCGATTTCGGAGAACGGCCGGCTGACCTTTTCGCTCACCGACACGGTCACGCTCGTCGACCGCGCGATCATCGAACCTGGCCTCCCCGAGCTCGACTATCTGCATGGCGCTCCGAGCGGGCAGACCGGCGGACAGCCGCGCCACCAGGTCCAGGCGCAGCTCGGCTGGTCCAACAATGGATTCGGCGCACGCGTCGGCGCCAACTGGAGAAGCGCGACGAGCGTCGATGCGCTGACCGGCGGCACGCTTCATTTCTCCCCTGTCGCAAGCTTCGATCTCAGGCTGTTCGCCAATGTCGGCCAATATCTTCCGATCGTCTCCAAGCACCCGTGGCTTCGCGGAGCCTCGATGCGGTTCGAGGTCGGCAACATCTTCGACGCAAGGCCGAGGGTGCACGGCGCGGGAGGCGCGGTCCCGATCGGGTTCGAGCCGACCATGCTCGATCCGCTCGGCCGCACCATCATGCTGACGTTGCGCAAGCAGTTCCTGCCGAAGAGCTTCTACGAGCAGCAGCTCCAGAAATTCCAGAAGCAGCAGTCGCAGCAGCCTTGAGCGGCGCCAGCGGGACTTTCCGCTTCTCGCCGAAATGTGCTTAAGCCCGCGCAATGACGCCGCTTCAGCCCGTCCGGGGCACCCAAAGCCTGCTCGGAGAAGACGCCGACCGAATGGCCGCGGTGGTCGCGGCGTTCGATCGCGTGCGTCGGCTGTTCGGGTTCAGACGCGTCGAAGTGCCGACGATCGAGCAGACTGGAGTGTTCGCCCGGACGATCGGCGAGACCACCGATGTTGTCTCAAAGGAAATGTATTCGTTCGAGGACCGCGGCGGGGAATCGATTACGCTTCGACCCGAGTTCACCGCCGGCATCTGCCGCGCTTATCTCAGCGAAGGCTGGCAGCAGTTCGCGCCGCTGAAGCTCGCGACCCACGGCTCCGCGTTCCGCTACGAGCGGCCTCAGAAGGGGCGCTTCCGCGAGTTCCACCAGCTCGACGCCGAGATCATCGGCGCCGGCGAGCCGCAGGCCGACGTCGAGCTTCTGAGCCTCGGCCATCAATTGCTCGTCGAGCTCGGAATTGCCGACGGAGTGAGGCTCGAGTTGAACACGCTCGGCGACCCGGAGAGCCGTGAGGCGTGGCGCACGTCGCTGATCGACTATTTCGAAGGGCATAAGTCCGGCCTCTCCGAGGACAGCGTCGCCCGGCTGCAGCGCAATCCACTGCGCATTCTCGACAGCAAGGACTCGCGTGACCGCGCCATCTGCAGCGAGGCGCCGAGCGTCGACCAGCATCTGACGAGCGAAGCCTTCGATTTCTTCGCGGACGTCACTTCCGGTCTCGAGGCCGCAGGTGTTCCCTGGAAGCGCAATCCTCGGCTCGTTCGCGGCCTCGATTATTACCGTCATACCGCATTCGAATTCGTCACCGAGCGGCTTGGCTCACAGGGGGCGGTGATCGCCGGCGGCCGCTACGACGGACTGATCGAGACGCTCGGCGGACCGCATACGCCAGCGGTCGGCTGGGCCGCGGGCATCGAGCGGCTGGCGATGATGATCGACGCGCCTGAGCGCGAGAAGCCGAGCGTAGTGATCGTGCCGCTCGGCGAACGCGCCGACACCGAAGCGGTCCGCATTCTCGCAGGGCTCCGCCGCGAAGGCGTCGCCGCCGATATGGCTTATCGGGGGAACATGAAGAAGCGGCTGAGCAAAGCGAATGATTCCGGCGCGACGTATGCGCTCATCATCGGCGACGACGAGCTCGATCGCGGCGAGGCGCAGCTGAAGGACCTTGCGACCGGCGACCAGCGCTCAGTCTCGCTCGACCTGCTGGCGGAAGCGATCGCCTGATGCCGCAAATCTCGTCGGAGCGGATCGCGTCGATCGAAGCGCGCCGGCACGAGCTTGCCGATGCGATGGCGCGCGGTGACCTCTCGCCCGACGAGTTCGTCAAGCTGTCGAAGGACTATGCGGCGATCGAGCCGGTTGCCATAGCGGCGCGCGAGGTTCGGCGCCTTCGCGCCGAGCTGGAAGTGCTGAACGGCATGGTCGCCGACCCGACCGCGGAGCCAGAGCTCAAGGAAATGGCGGCGAGCGAGGCTGAGGAGATCCGCCACAAGCTCCCGCACGCCGAACGCGCGCTCGCGATTCAGCTCCTGCCGCGCGACGCCGCCGACCAGCGCGCGGCGATGCTCGAGGTTCGCGCCGGCACTGGCGGCGACGAGGCGGCGCTGTTCGCGGGCGACCTCTTGCGCATGTACCAGCGCTTTGCCGAGATTCAGGGCTGGCGTTTCGAACTGATTTCGGCGAGCGCTTCGGAGCTCGGCGGCTACAAGGAGGCGATCGCCTCGATCAGCGGCGCGGGCGTCTTCGCCAAGCTCAAGTTCGAGAGCGGGGTCCACCGCGTGCAGCGCGTGCCCGTCACCGAAAGCGGCGGGCGAATCCACACGTCGGCGGCGACCGTGGCGGTGCTTCCCGAGGCCGAGGATGTCGACGTCCAGATCGACGACAGGGATTTGCGGATCGACGTCTATCGCTCGTCGGGCCCGGGCGGCCAGTCCGTCAACACCACCGATAGCGCCGTCAGGATCACGCATCTTCCGACCGGCCTCGTCGTCATCCAGCAGGACGAGAAGTCGCAGCACAAGAACAAGGCGAAGGCGCTCAAGGTGCTCCGCACGCGACTGTTCGAAATGGAACGCGAGCGGCTGGCGAGCGAGCGCGCCGGTGCTCGAAAATCGATGGTCGGATCGGGTGACCGCTCCGAGCGCATCCGCACGTATAATTTCCCCCAAGGCCGCGTCACCGACCACCGGATCAATCTCACGCTCCACAAGCTCGAAGAGGTCCTCGAAGGCGCCAAGCTCGGAGAGCTGGTGGACGCGCTCATCGCCGAGGACGAAGCCGAGCGCCTGGCGGGGCTGGAGGATGCGCAGGCGACCTCCGCCGCAGCGGAGCGGAGCTAAGCATTGAAGGCAATTGCGCGCGCGCTGGCGGACGCCACGCGCCAGCTCGAACGGAGCAGCGACACCGCCCGGCTCGATTCCGAGCTGCTGATGGCGGAGGCGCTTCACATCGACCGCGACCGGCTGATCCTCGCTCCGCCCGACCGCGAAATCCCGAAACGATTCTGGGACATGGTGGAGCGGCGAAAGGCCGGCGAGCCGGTCGCTTACATCACCGGCCGCCGCGCCTTCTGGAACATCGAGCTCCACGTCGGTCCCGGAGTGCTAGTTCCGCGACCCGATTCGGAAGTGCTGATCGCTTCGGCGCTCGAGCATTTCGAAGGCACCGCGGGGCCATCCCGTATCCTCGATCTCGGGACGGGCCCGGGAACGCTTCTCCTCGCCGCGCTGGACATCTGGCCCGAGGCGACCGGCGTTGGAATCGACGTTTCCCGGCAGGCGCTCTCTTATGCCGCGGCCAACGCGCGCCGGCTCGGCTTCGAGCAGCGCGCCAAGCTGATCCAGGGCAATTGGGCCGACGGGTTGATGGAAACCTTCGACCTGATCCTCTGCAATCCGCCCTATGTCCCGGACAGCGCGAGCCTCGACCGTGGAGTGCGCGAGTTCGAACCGGACGAGGCTTTGTTCGCGGGAAGAGAGGGCCTCGATTCCTACCATGCCCTCGCGCCGCAGCTTCCGCGGCTGCTCAATCGGAACGGACTCGCCGCAATAGAAATTGCGTTCGACCAATCTTCCGCTGTCTCTTCCCTGCTCGAGCGCGACGGCCTCAAGGCGAGAGTGGCCGAGGACTTGGCCGGGCGAGACCGCGCGGTGCTGCTGACTTCGGGCATGAGCTAAAAGCGCTTGGCATCCGCCTCCGCGCGCACTACATCGTGCTCAGGACCGGGCCCGCTTCCTTGAGGAAAGCTGAGCGCAGCCCGCTCCACCCCCGACGCAATCGGCCGTTCATTTCGCGCTTTTCGATGCGCAGACCGGGACGAGAGGGTCAGGAGCCGTGCAAACGCGCGGCCCTGCTCGACTGAGAGCAAAAGGGGCTAGCCACTACTCTTAAGGACGTAGGCATTTGATCAATAATCGTCAGGGCGGCCGCAGGCGGGGCCGCGGGGGTCAGCGGGGCCCGAACATGGGCGGACAGCCCGGCAACCGCCAGGACAACCGCCAGCGCGGCAACGCCGCCCAGCTGCTCGAGAAATACAAGAGCATGGCGCGCGACGCGCAGCTCTCGGGCGACCGGGTCCAGACCGAATATTATCTCCAGTTCGCGGATCATTATTTCCGTGTGCTGAGCGAAAGCCGCTCCCGCTTCGAGGATCAGCGGCGCCAGCGAGGCGACGAACTCGACGAAGACGAGGGCGACGACGAAATGGCGGAAACCGGCGACGCCGAGACCTTGGAAGACGAGCGGCAGGAACGTCATGAGCGGCACGATCGGCGCGATCGCTTCGACGGCCGCAATCGTCAGCAGCGAGACCACCGCCAGGAGCGTTCCGCCCGGGATTCCGAAGACGAAGCCGAGCCGCAGCGGATAAACGGCCGCGAGACCATTCCCTTCGACGCGCTTCCGCCGGCAATCGGGCGCGAAGAGGTCGCCGAGGAAGAGACAGCGGAAGAGGCGCCGAAGCGGCGCCGGCGCGCGCGCGGCCCGCGTCCCGCTGAAGGCGAAGACGAGATCGCGCCGGCCGCCTAAGCGGCGGCCACCGGCCTCGGCTGGTGGTTCTCATCGAGCGCGACAAAGGTGAACAGGCCTTCGGTGACCTTGACCTCGGTCGCTCCGAGGTCGCGGTGCGCAACGACTTCGATCCGTACCCCCATCGACGTCCGACCGACCCGCTCCACAGTCGCGTAGACCGAGATCAGGTCGCGCAGATGGATGGGCGCGATGAACTCCATCGCTTCGATCGCCACCGTCGCCACGGGCCCCTTCGCGCGCCGCGACGCCACGATGCCCGCCGCGATGTCCATCTGCGAGAGCACCCACCCGCCAAAAATGTGGCCGTTGGCGTTGATGTCCGTTGGTCCGGGCATGACGCGCAGCACTGGGGCGCGTTCGAGGTCGGTCATTCGCTTCTCGCTCTTGCGGAGATCGGTGGGCTTTCCTTTGGCTGCGCGAAGTGGGACTATCAAGCGCGACGGCGCGCCAAGTCAGGGAGATGAGGCCATGACCATCGCGGCAGTGCTTCGGATCAAGGGGAGCGCGGTCGATACAATCGGCGCCGATGCGTGCCTGTTCGATGCGGTGAGGACCCTTGGGCAGAAAAGGATCGGTGCGCTTCCCGTGGTGCAGGAAGGGCGCATCGTCGGAATCATCTCAGAGCGCGACGTCATCTACTGTCTTCGCGACCATGGGGCGGAGGTGCTCGACCGGCCGGTCGATCAGGCGATGAGCTCGCCCGCGATCACCATCGATTCCGCGACCGACGTGCTTGCCGCGCTGGCGCTGATGACCCAGCGCAGGATTCGGCATCTGCCGGTCGTCGAGGGCGGAGAAGTTAAGGGCATCGTCTCGATCGGCGACCTGGTGAAGTACCGGATGGAACGGATCGAAGCCGAAGCCGACGCGATGCGCGCCTACATCCAGAGTGTCTGAGTGCCCACATAGAAACCAAGTAAGTCCAATCGCTTACGGCCTTGAACCGGCCCCAACTGCTCCTATATTGGTGAGAACGGCGGAGCGCCCCTGCGGTGCTCCGTTGCTGTCAATCGGCCAACTGTAATGAAGTTGCAAAAAGCCGGTTGACGCGTCAGGGGGCTCCACATATATGCGCCTCCAGCAAGCGGACGCGGCCTCCCTTGGGGGTCTCGCGTTCGTTTCGCGCCTTCTCTAGTCGGCATAACCGATGCCCGGAACCAATCGAACCGGGGGAGGATGCGCGTCGGCTCTTTGACATTGTTGGTTTAGATGAAGGGACATGTGGGCGGCGGCCCGGTCTCCTGGAACCTCTGGGTTCAGGACGATCGGTCAAATTTAAGCCGTTCCTTATGGACCGTGCTGAAGCTTCGGCTTCGGCGCGGAGCTCATATGTCTCGAAACGCAAACACACCAGTTTGTGATTTTGTGCAGGAACGGCTCCCGGAGATGCCGGTCTTGCCCTGCTTATTCCAGCGGGGCTCGATCGTACATCAACTTGAGAGTTTGATTCTGGCTCAGAACGAACGCTGGCGGCATGCCTAACACATGCAAGTCGAACGAGACCTTCGGGTCTAGTGGCGCACGGGTGCGTAACGCGTGGGAATCTGCCCTCTGGTACGGAATAACTCAGGGAAACTTGAGCTAATACCGTATAATGACTTCGGTCCAAAGATTTATCGCCTGAGGATGAGCCCGCGTCGGATTAGCTAGTTGGTG
>DASUIC010000016.1:0-9303 GCA_036273215.1 Sphingomicrobium sp. | reverse complement strand
GAGCTGCTGAAGCAGCCGCAATATGCGCCGATGCCGGTCGAGGAGCAGGTCGCATCGATCTACGCCGGTACTCAGGGCTTCCTCGACAGCGTCGATGTGAAGGACGTGGTCCGCTACGAAGCGGCGATGCTGAGCTTCCTTCGCTCGGAAAAGCCCAAAATCCTGAAGGCGATCCGGGACACCAAGGAGCTGAAGGACGACACCCCCGCCGCGCTCAAGGACGCGCTGACCGAGTTCGGGAAGACGTTTGCGTAAACCTGTTCCCCGGCGAAGGCCGGGGCCCAGGAGCCGCGGAACGCGGCTGACTTTTCTTAGGACTGGACCCCGGCCTTCGCCGGGGCACAAGGAGTAGATGGCAAGTCTCAAGGCCCTCAAGATCCGCATCGGCTCGGTCAAGTCGACGCAGAAGATCACCAAGGCGCTGAACATGGTGGCGGCGTCGAAGCTTCGCCGCGCCCAGCAGAATGCGACCGCGGCGCGGCCTTATTCGACGCGCATGGGCGAAGTCGTCGCCTCGCTCGCCTCGCGCATCACGCCGGGGCCGCAGACTCCGAAACTGCTCGCCGGAACGGGCAAGGACGACACGCACCTGATCATCGTCGCGACCGGCGACCGCGGCCTTGCCGGAGCGTTCAACACCAACATCGTCCGAGCCGCGCGCCGAACCGCGGACGAGCTGATCCGCAACGGCAAGACGGTGCTGTTCTACATCGTCGGACGCAAGGGCCGGCCGGTGATCCAGCGCCTCTATCCGCGATCGATCATCGCCCAGTACGACACCAGCGAGATGAAGGCGCCGAGCTACGCCGACGCGCAAGCAGTCGCGAAGGACATCGTCGACCGCTACCAGACCGACGGGATCGATGTCGTGCACCTCGCCTACGCGCACTTCCGTTCGACGCTGGTGCAGGAGCCGACGGTCGACCAGATCATCCCCGCCAAGACCGGCAACCCGCCGGCGGAGGGCAGCGCGCCCAAGTCGCTCGCGGCGGTCGAATATGAGCCGGACGAGGAGGAAATCCTCGCCGACCTGCTGCCGCGTGCGATCGCGGTTCAGATCTACCGCGCTTTGCTCGAGAACCAGGCCGGCTTCTACGGCTCGCAGATGACCGCGATGGACAATGCGACGCGCAACGCCGGCGACATGATCAACCGCCTGACCATCCAGTACAACCGCAGCCGCCAGGCCGCGATCACGACGGAGCTGGTCGAGATTATTTCGGGCGCCGAGGCGCTTTAAAGTTCGTCATCCCGGGCTTGACCCGGGACCCGCCTTCCTTGTGGCGGCGGGTTGAAGAAAAGGCAGGTCCCGGCTCAAGGCCGGGATGACGTAAGAGGAAGAACGAAGACAATGGCCACCGCCGCCGAAACCAAAGCCCGCAGCCGCAGCCGCAGGGAGAGCGCGACCTCCGCTACCGGCGGCGGCGGAATCGCCAACGTCCACAGCCCGAGCAACCTCGTCGGCCGGATCAGCCAGGTGATCGGCGCCGTCGTCGACGTCGCGTTCGAAGGCGACCTTCCGCCGATCCTCACCGCGCTCGAGACCGACAACGGCGGCAACCGGCTCGTGCTCGAGGTCGCGGCGCACCTCGGCGAGAATGTCGTGCGCACGATCGCGATGGACTCGACCGACGGCCTGACGCGCGGGCAGGAAGTGCGCTCGACCGGTTCCGAAATCCGAGTGCCGGTCGGCCCGATGACCCTCGGGCGGATCATGAACGTGATCGGCGAGCCGATCGACGAGCTTGGGCCGATCGGAAGCGACCAGAGCGCGCCGATCCACGCCGCGGCTCCGGCATTCATCGAACAGTCGACCGAAAGCGCGATCCTGGTGACCGGGATCAAGGTCATCGATCTCCTCGCGCCGTACGCCAAGGGCGGCAAGATCGGCCTGTTCGGCGGCGCAGGCGTCGGCAAGACCGTGCTGATCCAGGAGCTGATCAACAATATCGCCAAGGGCCACGGCGGCGTCTCCGTGTTCGCCGGCGTCGGAGAACGCACGCGCGAGGGCAACGACCTCTATCATGAGTTCCTCGATGCGGGCGTGATCGCCAAGGACGCCGAGGGCAAGCCCACGCCCGAAGGATCGAAGGTCGCTTTGGTCTATGGCCAGATGAACGAGCCGCCCGGCGCGCGCGCCCGGGTCGCGCTCTCCGGACTCACACAAGCCGAATATTTCCGCGACCAGGAAGGCCAGGACGTGCTTTTCTTCGTCGACAACATCTTCCGCTTCACCCAGGCGGGCTCGGAAGTGTCGGCGCTTCTCGGCCGGATCCCGTCGGCGGTCGGTTATCAGCCGACGCTCGCGACCGACATGGGCACGCTGCAGGAGCGGATCACCTCCACGAACAAGGGATCGATCACCTCCGTCCAGGCGATCTACGTGCCCGCCGACGACTTGACCGATCCCGCCCCGGCAACTTCGTTCGCCCACCTCGACGCGACGACGACGCTCAGCCGCGCCATCTCCGAGCTCGGCATCTATCCGGCGGTCGACCCGCTCGACTCGACCAGCCGCGTGCTGACTCCGTCGGTCGTCGGCCAGGAGCATTACGAAGTCGCCCGTGCCGTTCAGGCCACTCTGCAGCGCTACAAGAGCCTTCAGGACATCATCGCCATTCTCGGGATGGACGAGCTTTCGGAAGAGGACAAGCAGACCGTCAGCCGCGCGCGCAAGATCCAGCGCTTCCTGAGCCAGCCGTTCCACGTCGCCGAGGTGTTCACCGGAATCCCCGGCAAGTTCGTCCAGGTGGAAGACACCGTGCGCTCGTTCAAGGCGCTGGTGGACGGCGAATACGACCACCTCCCCGAAGCCGCATTCTACATGGTCGGCGGGATCGACGAAGCGGTCGCCAAGGCCGAGAAGCTGGCGCAGGAGGCATGATGGCGGACGTGCTGCGCCTCCAGGATTGCGTCAACGAAACCTGCCCCTGGTCGGGAAAGCCGGTCAGCGCGGACAGCCTAAGCCTTTACCGCGGCAAGGTCGTCGGATTCTGCAACACCGGCTGCCGCGACAAGTTCGAGGCCGCCACCCGCGCGTTCGATGCGAAAATCGGGAGCAGCCACTGATGGCCGACCTGCACTTCGAGCTCGTCACTCCGGACAAGCTGGTCATATCCGACGACGTCCACATGGTCGTCGTGCCCGGGACCGAGGGCGAGTCCGGAATCATGGCCGGCCATGCGCCCTACATGACGACGCTCAAGAACGGCGACATTGCAGTCTACCGAACCGCCGGCGCTCAGCCCGAGCGAATCCCGGTCACCGGGGGCTTCGCCGAAGTCAGCGATCGCGGCCTCACCGTCCTGGCGGAAAGCGCCGGAGCCTAGCTTCGGGGCTGCAAAAGCAGCCTTAACGTTTCGCCTCTAAGCTCGCGCGGGTGGAAGCGCGTGAACTCACCAATGAGCAGCCGCACCGCGGCGTCATTCCCGCTCTTACGGGATTGATGCGCGTGCCCGTGCGCGAGGGGCATGTCGCTTACCTCGACGGCTGGCGAGGCATTTGCATCCTCCTCGTTCTCATCGGCCATTATGTCGAGCCGCTGCGGCCGTTCGGGCGAACAGGGGTCGAGTTCTTCTTCGTACTCAGCGGAAGCCTGATGGCCGATCTGCTCGTGTTCAAGCGGCAGGACATTCCCCATTTCCTGCGGCGCCGGGTTGCTCGCGTGTTCCCGGCACTGGCGGTCTATGTCGTGCTCATCGGGACTGCGCTGAACGTCTCGCTGGCGGCGCTCGGCCAGCCGCTGAGGCTCGCCAGCCCGATCGCCGCGCTCTTCTATTTCCACAATTACCTGCCGCACGACAGCGTCGTGCAATTGTTCGAGCACACCTGGTCGCTCGCCGTCGAGGAGCACAGCTATTTGCTGCTGGTCGGCATCATCCTCGCCGCCCGCCGCAAGCCGATGCTTGCCGCAACGTTCGCATTGGCGCTATCCGCCCTCGCCGTAGCCAACGCCTACCGCCTGCTAGCTGAGCCCTACAGCGGAGGACAATGGATCTTCTGGCGCTCGGACGTCCGCGCCGCATCGGTGCTCATCTCCTTCGCATTCTGCATACTGTTCCGGCGGATGAACCCCGACCGGCTACCCGGCTGGTTCGCTGTGGGCGCGGCTGTTCTTTCAGGCATCGGAATGATCGAGAGTGGCAACAGCCCGGTACAATTCGCCTGCTGCACTGTACTGGCCGCGTTGTCGGTCAATTCGCTGGCGTTCTCCAGCCGCCGAAATCGCGTATTGCTCGAAGCACCGATCCTGGTGTGGTTCGGCACCCTCTCCTTCTCGATCTATGTCTGGCAGCAGATGTTCGCGGTGTTCGCCAAGTCAGGTTGGCCGCCGCTGCCCTGTTTCGCGCTGACGCTCGTCGCCGCGCTCGCGAGCTTTAAGCTGGTCGAGAATCCCGCACGTGATTTTCTGAACTCGCATTGGGGCGTTCGCCGCGCGCCCACCCCTCTCGCCGCGGGCTAGCGGGGATAAACGAACACGTCGTATGCTTCGTCGCCGATCTGGAGGCCGCGAAGCGAGGCGATCTGGTGCGTCGATGCCCGGAAGCGGCGGACGCTGTCGGGGGTGATTGTGGTCGAATAGTCGAACATGACCGGCGTCCGTTCCGGGCGCTCCGCCTGCAGCGGCACGTGACTGAGGAAGACGATTGGGCGGCCGGTCTGCGAGTGCAGCGTTTGAGCATCGGCGAGGACTTCATCGAGCGTCAGGTTACGCCGTGCATTCTCGCTGAGGCGAGTCACCTTTCCGAAGCGCCGCTGGCGCAGCATCCACAACCGATTGTCGACATAATAAGGCAGCGATTCCAGCATCGTGTCGGGATCGGCCATCACGATCGCGCCCGACAGCTCCGGCCGTTGCAGCAGCTTCGCGACGTCCGCCGACCGGCTGTAGGGCTTGCCCAAGAGCTGCTCGTGGACGGGGCTCAGAAGCACGATCGTGCTCGCCGCCAGAACCGCAATGAACGCCCACGCGCCGCACAGCTGCAGCAGGTTCATCCATCTTTTTCCTCGCCGTCCGCCGACCGCGCCTTCGGCCGTCATCCAGAACAGCGACAGCAGGTAGAAAATGTACAGAACCTCATGCCGGTAGAGCGAACCGTAGATGAAGTAGAAAAAGAGCTTGAGCGCGATCAGCCCGAAGATGGCGGCCGCCAGGGCCGCCGGCCTTCGAACGAACGCGAGACAGCTGATCGCGAGCGCCACGGGCCCAAGCACGAGATGCGAGAAGCCCCGGTGATCGTCGAACAGCGCGGCGACGATGCTGCCGGCGCCGAAATGGCCGGCGTTCGACGACAGCGCGGCGTCGTTGAAGGTCGGATAGACCGTGATGAAGCACAGGAATGCACCGGCGGCGGCCAGCGCGGCGTTGCCGGCGAAGATCAGCAGCTCGCGCTTCGTGCGACCCCCATCGTCGCTGAAAAACTCGACGAACCGGAACAGAAGGAAGCCCGCGGCGAGAAGGCAGCTCGGCACATTCGTGTTGCACAACAGGATCAGGATCGCGCCCAACCACAAGCTGTTTCGCACCCGAGGGTACACAGCCGCGAGCCCGAGCATCACCAAGGCGGCGATGCCGTAATTCCTCGCAATCGCGACATATTCGAACGCGCCATATCCGCTGAACAGGACCATCGCGACGATCCACAGGCGAAACGGCGAAACGAAAGCGACCATCGCCATTGTTGCGATTCCGAAGACTGCTCCCGCGACCGGAAGCACCTCGCGATAGGGGAACAGGTCGTGCGCTCCGCGGAGGATCAAATACCACAGCGCCGGGTGGCCTTCGCCGTGCACGGCGTGGAGCATCTCGGCGACGTTCGACCCGGAAAGCGCGAGCGAGAAGGCGCGCACTTCGTCGCGCCATACGACATGCGTCCACCACAGCCATCCAGCAAGCAAACACCAGCAGGCGAACAGCAGCAGGCGACCGTTGCGGTCGCCCCGACCCTCGTCCTCGCCGATCAGCGGCGACGTCGCAACGCTCAATGCCGGATCACTTTCATGGCTAAGACCGGGTTAACGATGGCTGCCCTAGCCAAGCCGCATTTAGAAATCGTTTAGCACCCGCCGCCTACGACTGAGCGCTCAACAAAGGGCGCGCGCATGATCGATGGCCTGAGAATTGCGGTTGTGCTTCCGGCCTACAATGCCGGCAAGACGCTAGAGCGCACCTATGCCGAAATCCCGCTCGACGTCGTCGACGACGTGATTCTTGTCGACGACGCAAGCACGGACTCGACCGCGAAGGTTGCCGAGCGCCTCGGAATTCACACTATCATCCACGCGCGCAACGGCGGCTACGGCGCCAATCAGAAGTCCTGCTACACCGTCGCGCTGGCAAGAGGCGCCGACATCGTCGTGATGGTCCACCCCGATTACCAATATTCGCCCCGCCTGATCACCGCGATGGCCGGAATGATCGCCTCGAGCCATTACGACGCGGTGTTCGCCTCGCGGATCCTTGGGGGCGGCGCGCTGCTCGGCGGAATGCCCCGGTACAAATATGTCGCGAACCGGCTGCTGACCGCCTTCCAGAACCTTCTGATGGGCGCCAAGCTCAGCGAATATCACACCGGCTACCGCGCCTGGAGCCGCAAGATCCTCGAGCAGCTTCCATTGCTCGCCTGCTCGGACGATTTCGTATTCGACAACGAGATGATCGCCCAGACCATTTGGGCCGGCTTCCAGGTCGGCGAAATCTCGTGCCCGACCAAATATTTCGCCGAAGCTTCGAGCATCAATTTCAAGCGGAGTTGCATCTACGGCCTCGGAGTGCTGAGGACGGCGCTTACCTACCGCCTGTGCCGTCTCGGACTACTGAGATCGAGCCTGTTTGCCCCCGTCGCCGCCAAGCTTCCACGAGCTGCCGGAGCCATGCCCAGCATGACCGTCGCCGAGCCGTTGAAGCGGGTGCGCGCGGCATGAACCGCGTCCTCGCCGACCGCTGGCCTTTTCTTGCCGACCTTCTCGCGAGTCCGGCGGCAAGGCAGCTCGTCCGCTACGCGTTCGCGGGCTTCTGCGTCACTCAGCTCGCCGCCGGCATCTATTCCGCGCTCGTCCTCTCGCTCGCAATGCGTCCGCTCGAAGCGAACGTGGCGAGCACCGTCTGCGGCCTCGCCATCGGCTATGCGATCCACAGCCGCTGGAGCTTCGCCGGCGCTTCCGCCGATGCAGAGCACGCCAAAATCGCCCGCTTCCTCCTGACGTCATTGCTTGCGTTCGTGGTCAACTCGGCCTGGGTGTTCCTGCTCGTGTCGGTGATGCACTTGCCGCCGCTTGCACCGGTTCCGCTGATGATGTTCGCGACGCCCTGGCTGAGCTTCCTCCTCAACCGCCATTGGGTGTTCCGCGCCGCCTGAACCCGCCGCGTCGAGGTTAGTCTTTCTTTAGGCATCTGCGGTTAATGGTCGCGTGACAACTTCAGTTAAGCGGGTGGCAGTTGGCATGAGCGCATTCGGCAAGCGTAGCGGAGTGGGTGGCGCGCGCCCGAGCTTCGGCGTCGCAAAGCCCATGAAGGGCGGCTCCGGCGCTGCCCAGATCACGCCTTCAGCGCCAGAGCCGGGCGGCGACCAATTCCCGCCGCTCGATGACCTGACGCCCGCGGTCGACACGCCAAGCTCGACCGGCGGCAGCAGCCAGGGCGGAGCGATGGACCGGCTGACCGCTCGCCAGAACGGCAGCGGCGACCAGGCGAGCAGCAAGGCGGAAGGCTTCGAAGCCTCGGTTCACCGGATCAAGGAGCAGGTGCTTCCGCGCCTGCTCGAACGCGTCGACCCCGAAGCCGCGGCGACGCTCAGCAAGGACGAGCTCGCCGAGGAATTCCGCCCGATCATCGGCGAGGTGCTCGCCGAGCTTAAGATCACCCTCAACCGGCGCGAGCAGTTCGCCCTCGAGAAGGTGCTGGTCGACGAGCTTCTCGGCCTCGGCCCGCTCGAGGAATTGCTCGCCGACCCGGCGATCAGCGACATCATGGTCAACGGCCCCGACCAGACCTACGTCGAGCGCAAGGGCAAGCTCGAGATCGCTCAAATCCAGTTCCGCGACGAGGAGCATCTGTTCCAGATCGCCCAGCGGATCGTGAACAAGGTCGGTCGACGGATCGACCAGACCACGCCTCTCTGCGACGCCCGTCTCCAGGACGGAAGCCGCGTCAACGTGATCGTTCCGCCGCTCTCGCTCCGCGGCACCGCCATCTCGATTCGTAAATTCTCCGAGAAGCCGATCACGCTCGACATGATGAAGGGCTTCGGCTCGATGTCGGACAAGATGGCGACGGTGCTGAAGATCGCCGGCGCGAGCCGAATGAACGTGATCATCTCGGGCGGCACCGGCTCGGGTAAGACGACGATGCTCAACGCTCTGTCGAAGATGATCGACCCTGGCGAGCGCGTGATCACGATCGAGGACGCGGCCGAGCTTCGGCTTCAGCAGCCGCACTGGCTCCCGCTCGAAACCCGCCCTGCCAACCTGGAGGGCCAGGGTGCGATCACCATCCGCGACCTCGTCATCAACGCTTTGCGTATGCGCCCCGACCGGATCATCCTCGGCGAGATTCGCGGCCAGGAATGCTTCGACCTCCTGGCGGCGATGAACACCGGCCACGACGGCTCCATGGCGACGCTCCACTCCAACTCCCCGCGCGAATGCCTCGCGCGTATGGAGAACATGGTGATGATGAGCGACATCAAGATCCCGAAGGAGGCGATCAGCCGCCAGATCGCGGATTCGGTCGACCTCATCGTCCAGGTGAAGCGCCTCCGGGACGGCTCGCGCCGCACCACCAACGTCACCGAGGTGATCGGGATGGAAGGCGACGTGATCGTCACCCAGGAGCTGTTCAAGTTCGAGTATCTCGACGAGACCTCGGACGGAAAGATCGTCGGCGAGTATCGCTCGATGGGCCTTCGCCCCTACACGCTCGAAAAGGCCAAACAGTACGGCTTCGACCAGCCGTATCTGGAGGCATGCCTGTAGCGCCGAGCGCAGCGAAGCGATTGCGGAGCAATCGTTAGCAGCACGAGAGACGCGAAAGGCCGGCCGACGGGTCGCCGTAGGCGAGCCCGATCGACGTGACGCGATTTACTCGCGTGACGTCTTGCCGAGCCGTCGGTCGAAACCGCCCTTGAGATAAACGACCCCCACGCCCATTGCCGAAAATCCGCCGAACGCACCGACGACGAGCGCCCAGCGCGGCCCGAAGCTGTTGGCGATCCATCCGACCAGCGGCGCTCCGAGCGGCTGGCCGCCGAGCACCAGCGTCATTGCAAGCGCCATCACCCTCCCGCGCATCGCGGAATCGGTCGA
>DASUIC010000015.1:0-10724 GCA_036273215.1 Sphingomicrobium sp. | reverse complement strand
TCGTCGAGCGGCGACACCCAGCCCTTGCTGACCGTCTGGCTGGTCGGCCCGCCATAATGCTCGAAGAAGACCGGGTAGCGCTTTCCAGGCTCGAGAGGCGGAGTGATCATCTTCCAGTTCAGGGCCGACCCATCGGCGGCCTTAATCGTTCCGAAGGTCGGCAATCGGTGGCTGGCGAGATACGGCGCGTAGGGATGTCTTGCGTCGAGCTTGTTCTCCTCGACCCAGGTCAGGAGCTTGCCCGACTGATCCGCGAGAAAATCCTGCGGCGGCTGGTTTGGCGACGAGCGGCTGATCAGCAGCGATTTGCCGTTCTTGTCCATCGTCGCGCCGTTGGCGAAGGCGAGATCGGTCAACCGCTGCGGTTCGCCCGGAGCTAGATAATCGAGCGAATAGACCTGCGGCGCGAGCACGTCGTCCTTGGTTGCGGTGAAGAAGAGCCGATGCGAATCCTGATCCACTCCAGCGAGCTTCTCGACCACCCATGGTCCCCTGGTCAGCTGCGTCCACTTGCTATCCGCGAAGCGATAGAGGTGACCGAAACCGTCGCGTTCCGACCACCAGATCAGGCTTCCGTCCTTCAGGAATTTGTAGTCGTCGCTGAGATTGATCCAGTGCCCCGGCGCCGCCTGCTCGGCGAACAGCAAGCGGCTGTGCCCCGTCGCCGGATCGACCGCCAGCATGTCGAGTTCGGTCTGACCGCGGTTCTCGCGCTGGACGTAGAGCGTCTTGCCGTCGGGAGCCCAGTCGACGCGAGTCAAATAGATGTCCGGATTCTTGCCGAGATCGACCCTGACCTTGTGCGCGCCGCTTGGGTCCATGACGTAGAGAGCCACGAGGACGTTGTGCGTTCCGGCCGCGGGATAGCGTTGCTGAGTAGTCGTGGTGCCGGTCGCGCCGATTGCGGCTCGGGTGAGGACTTCAACCGGGGATTCGTCGAACCGTTCGACCGCGATCCGCGTGTCCTTGGGCGACCACCAGTAACCGGTGTAGCGCGCCATTTCCTCCTGCGCGACGAACTCGGCCTCGCCCCAGTGGACGAGCTTGCCTTCGGCGGGCGTGATCGGCTTCATCGCGCCCGAAACCGGCCCCGCCCACAAGCGGTTGTCGCGCAGGAACGACAGGTACTTGCCCGTTTCGCTGAGCACGGGGTCGAGCGTCTCGCCCGAGCCGGCGCCCTTGATCTCGTGGACGCCGCCGTCGACCCCGACGAGATAGAGCTTGTCGTCGAGCGGAACGAGGATGGTCTTGTTGTCCGCCGACCAGTCGTATGTGACGATTCCCTTGAGGCTGACGATGCCCTTTCGCTCGCGTTGCATCTTCTCGGCTTCGGACATGGCCTCGCCGGTTCCGAGCTTTTCGGAATCGACCAGCATCGACCATTTGCCGCGGTTTCGGTCGAACAGCCAAAGGTCGTAGCGGTCGAGGTCGGTCGGGCGATTGCGGAGAAGCGCGAGATAGCGGCCGTCGTGCGAAAGCTTGGGAAGCCGAGGGACCGGACCGCTCAGCGACGGGCTGTCGAATACCCGTTCGATGGTCAGCGGCGGCGCCTGCCTAGCTGGCATCGCCTGGACCTGCTGAGCGGCTGTCGAGGCCGTTTGCCCGAACGCGGCAAGCAGGCTCGCGACGGCGAGCAATCTGAGCGGCTTCATTGATGAATAGTCCCCCGGGAATCAAATGGGGCGTCCCGGACGGGACGCCCCGATTTGTTAGGGCCGCATACGCGTTAAGGGCAAGTCCTTCGGATCAGGCCTTCGGCGCGTTCTCGGCGCGCTTGGCTTCGGTCTCGGCGCCCTGCCCGCCAGGAACATCGCGGCGGATGTCGCGCCGCTCGGCGATACGCGCCGCCTTGCCGGTGCGCCCGCGCAGGTAATAGAGCTTGGCGCGGCGGACGTCGCCGCGTCGAACGACCTCGATCGAATCGATGATCGGCGAATAGAGCGGGAAGACGCGTTCGACGCCTTCGCCGAAGCTGATCTTGCGAACCGTGAAGCTGGAGCCGACGCCCTTGTTGGCGCGGGCGATGCACACGCCCTCGAACGCCTGGACACGGGTGCGGTCCCCTTCGATGACCTTTACGCCAACGCGCAAAGTGTCGCCGGGGCGGAATTCGGGAACGGGCTTGTCCTTGGTCAGCGCGTCGATCGCCTCGCGCTCCAGGGTCTCGATCAGGTTCATGTCTTCTTGGCCTTCGTGTCTTTCCGCCGCGCGCCAGAGGGCGGTGCCTGCGATGCGCCCCCGTGGCGCTCGATCAGGTCCGGCCGCCGTAGCCGTGTATCTTCGATCGCTTGGCTGTGTCGCCACGCCGCGATCCTCGCATGATCCCCCGACCGCAGCACTTCGGGGATCGTGCGCCCTTCCCATGTCACTGGTCGGGTATAGTGCGGATATTCGAGAAGCCCCGTCTCGAAGCTTTCCTCCTCTCCGCTGGAGGCCGCGCCCATTACCCCGGGAAGCAGCCTCACGCAAGCATCGAGGATCGCCATCGCGCCGATCTCTCCGCCCGAGAGGACATAGTCACCGACTGAGACGGGTTCGAGCGGGCGCGCGTCGAAGATGCGCTCGTCGAACCCTTCGAAACGGCCGCACAGCAGGATCACCCCCTCGCCGGCTGCAAGCTGGCGAACGCTGGCCTGGGTGAGCGGCGCGCCGCGCGGCGTAAGCGCAAGCATCGGCCGACCGTCGGCGACGCTGTCCAGCGCCGCCGCGAGCACGTCGGGGCGGAGCACCATCCCCGCCCCGCCGCCGGCCGGCGTGTCGTCGACGCTGCGGTGCTTGTCGGTTGCGAAGTCGCGGATGTTGGTGGCCTCGAGCGCCCAGATCCCCTCCTCCAGCGCGCGCCCCGCCAGGCTGACTCCGAGCGGCCCCGGGAACATTTCCGGGTAGAGGGTCAGGACGGAAGCGCGGAAGGTCACTCGGAACTGCCTTTGAGGTTTTCCTCATTCCGCCCGCCGAGGAAATGGGTGGTCGCCAGGCCGACCCCTGTGCCGACTATGAAACGAAGCACGGCCGCAACGGCTAAGACCATGGCTCCAGCGGCCGCCATCCCACATGCATCGACACCACAGGATTCCTTGGAGGCCGTTGCCGCGCTTACGAATACGAACATGCAAAAAGCGAACAGAATAGCCGGGACAGGTAGAGCTGACAGAAAGACAGTCCGACGCCTGCGCCAATGATACCGACGCAGCACCAAGACGCCCGCGATCGCGATTAGCACCTCTGAGGCGACTGCACCTAAGACCCAGCTTGCGGGGGCCAACGACTGCATACACTTCTCCGCGCATAGCTGTTGCTCGGGAACCGCCGCTATCACAATCCATTGGGCGACGCATGGACGAGGACATTCTCGACTGCCTGATCGTCGGCGGTGGCCCTGCGGGGCTGACCGCGGCCATCTACCTTGCGCGGTTTCATCTCGACATCATGGTCGTGGATGCGGGCAGGAGCCGCGCGTCGTGGATTGCCTGCACCCGCAATGTCTCGGGTTTTCCGGATGGCATTAGCGGCACCGAGCTCCTCCAACGCATGCGGGACCAGGCCTGCAAATATGGTGCGACCGTCGAGACCGAGTTCGTGACCAAGCTGGAGCATGACGAAAAGACCGGGCTGTTCACCGCCACATGGGGCTCCGGCTGCGCGACCGCGCCCGCCGTGCTTCTCGCAACAGGCGTCACCAATCGCCGCCCACCGATGGATGAGGATCTGCACGATCAGGCGCTCGCGCGCGGGCTGGTCCGCTATTGCCCCATCTGCGACGGATACGAGGTGACCGACAGGCGCGTGGGCGTGATCGGCGGCGATCACCACGGCGTCGCTGAAGCGCTGTTCATCCGAAGCTATACCGCCGACGTGACGCTGATCGCGCCGGACAAGGCGCTACAGCTCAGCGCCGATGACCAACATAAGCTCAACGAAGCCGGAATCGAGTGCGTCGACGGCCCCGCACAGGCGGTGGCGATCACCGGTGAGTGCATCGTCGTTGACACCGCCGAGGGCCACTACACATTCGACAGCATCTATCCCGCGCTAGGATCGGACACGCACACGCAGCTGGCCGAAATGGTCGGAGCGGAGCTGTCGGGCGACAGCTGCATCAAAGTCGACCGGCACCAGCGCACCAGCGTTCCCGGTCTTTACGCCGCCGGCGACGTCGTGATCGGCCTAGACCAGATCAGCCATTCGATGGGCGAAGGCGGAGTCGCCGCAACGACGATCCGAAACGATCTATGCGCGGCCGAGCCGCGATGGCGCGAGCCGAAGCGAAAGATGGAAGAGGCGGGAAGCGGAAGCTAAGCGAGGAACGCCCGGTCCAGCACGATCCGGCCGCCCTGCAGTTCGGCGACGCCGGGTTTGAACGGGATCAGCGAACGTCTTCCGTCGGGACCTTCGATCTCGAGCAGGTCGCCGGCTCCGAAATTCTCGACGGCGACTACAATCCCGACAGGCTGTCCCTCGTTGTCGACCGTCGCCAGGCCGATCAGGTCCGCATGATAATATTCGCCGCTATCAAGCGGCGGGAGGGCCGAGCGATCGACTTCGACCAGCGCCCCGCGCAGCGCTTCTGCCGAGGAGCGGTCTGCGATCCCGTCGAACCAAGCGACGGCGGACTTGCCACTCTCACGAACGGCAAGGAGGCGTCGTTCGGCGCCTCCGACATACAGGGTTGGATAGCGCTTCAGATTCTCGACGGTGTCGGTGAGCAGCTTTAGCCGAAGCTCGCCTTTGACGCCCTGAGCGCCAGCAACCGCGGCGAGCGCGATTCGAAGCTCGCCGCCGCCAACCATGATCAGGCCTTCGTTTCCTCAGCCGCGTCCTCCGCCGGTTCGCCAGTGGCCTCGGCTGCTTCCGGAGAGCCCTCGGTCGGCGGGGCGACGTCGTCAGCGCCTTCCGCGGGAGCCTCGGCGGATTGGCCCTCGTCGGTCGCGTCGGGTTGCTCCGAAGCGGCTTGCTCCGCAGGAGCCTCGGCGGCGGCCTCTTCAGCCGGAGCCGCCTCAGTGTCGGGCGCCGCCGTCTCTTCCTCGGCGACGGGCGGAGTTTGCTCGCTCACCTCTTCGGCGACCTGCTCCGTTTCAGCGGCCGGTTCGGCGGTTGCCGCTTCGACCTCATCTGCGATCACGACCTCGGCCTCTTCCTGGCTCTGCTCAGGCGCGGCCGCGGCTTCGGCTTCCTTGGCGGCGCGAGCCTCGGCCCGCTCCTTCGCCTTCTCGCCCGGCTGCGCCTTCTGCGGGTTGTTGCGCGCGGTGCGCTCGCGGATTCCGGCGGCGTCGAGGAAGCGCAGCACCCGGTCCGACGGCTGGGCGCCGACGCTCAGCCAATGCGAGATGCGGTCCGCGTCGAGCTTGACGCGCTCGGGCGAATCCTTCGCCAGAAGCGGGTTGTAGGTGCCGAGCCGCTCGATGAAGCGGCCGTCACGCGGGGACCGGCTGTCGGCGACCACGATCCGGTAATAGGGCCGCTTTTTGGCGCCGCCGCGCGAGAGGCGAATTGCTAAAGCCATTTTCTTTGTTTCCTTTCAGCGAGTTCTGTTCAATTCGTTGAAAACTTGTCGAAGCCGGGAGGCATGTTGAACGGCGCCGCGCCACCCAGCCCCGGAAGCGCTCCGGCCCCGCCGAGGCCGGGCAGTCCCCCTGCTCCGCCGGCGCCGCCCATTCCGCCGAGCGGCCCTCCGCCGCCGCCGAACATCGCCGCGAGCTTTCCAATGCCGCCCATTTTCTTCAGCCGCTTCATCGCGGTCGACATTTCCTGGTGCATCTTCAGGAGCTTGTTGATCTCCTGGACTGTCGTTCCGCTACCCTTGGCGATGCGGATCTTGCGCTTGGCGTTGACGATCTCGGGCTTCGCCCGCTCCTTCGCCGTCATCGACGAGAGCATCGCTTCCATATGGACCAGAGCCTTGCTGTTCTGCGCCTGGTCCATCGCGCCCTTCATGCCCTTGAGCCCCGGGAGCATCCCGGCGAGCGCGCCAAGGCCACCCATCCGCTGCATCTGGCGAAGCTGCGACCAGAGGTCATCGAGGTCGAACTTGCCCTTGGCCATCTTGGCCGCGAGCTTCTCCGCCTCCTCCACCTCGATCGTCTCTGCCGCTCGCTCTACCAGGCTGACGACGTCGCCCATGCCGAGGATACGCCCGGCCACGCGGTCGGGATGGAAGGCCTCGAGCTTGTCGAGCGCCTCGCCGACGCCGGCGAACTTGATCGGCTTGCCGGTCACCGCGCGCATGCTGAGCGCAGCGCCGCCGCGCGCATCACCATCCATCCGGGTAAGGATCACGCCGGTGAGCGGCACTTCGGCGGAGAAGCCCTTGGCCACGTTGACCGCGTCCTGACCGGTCAGCGCATCGACCACGAGCAGGGTCTCGGTCGGATTGGAGCTGGCCGCGACCTCGTTCATCTCGCGCATCAGCTGGTCGTCCACGTGCAGACGCCCAGCGGTGTCCAGCAACACGAGGTCATAACCCTGGAGCCTGGCCGACTGTAGCGCGCGCTTCGCGATGTCGACCGGCTGCTCGCCCGCAACGATCGGAAGCACATCGACGTTCGCCTGCCGCCCGAGCACCGCCAGCTGCTCCTGCGCGGCCGGACGGGCAACGTCGAGCGAGGCCATCAGCACCTTCTTGCGATCGCGCTCGGCAAGCCGCTTCGCCAGCTTCGCCGTCGTGGTGGTCTTACCCGATCCCTGAAGGCCGACCATCATGATCACGGCAGGCGGGTTGACGTTGAGATTCAGCTCGGCGGTTTCGGACCCGAGCGTCTCGACCAGGGCATCGTGGACGTACTTGACGACCATCTGTCCCGGCGTGACCGAGCGCAGAACCTCCTGCCCGACCGCCTGCTCGGTGACCTTGTCGACGAAATCGCGAGCGACCGGCAGCGCGACGTCGGCCTCAAGCAAGGCGACCCGCACCTCGCGCATCGCCGAACGCACATCGCTCTCCGTGAGCGCGCCGCGCCCGCGAAGCCGGTCGAATACGCTGCCGAGCCGATCGCTCAACGTGTCGAACATTCAAATCTCCTTCGGTGCCGAGCTGCCCATATGGGGGCCGCGAAACGCAAAAACCGCCGGCGGACGAAACCTCGTCGGCCGGCGTGCGCCTGGGATATTCCCTTGGGGCGCTCAGCATCGATCTATGTCCGTTAAGACGCGGCGGCGCTTAGCCGCTTACGCCCGCAAGTTCAACCTAGACGGGGCTTGCCCTTCGGTTTGCGCGGCCGTCCGCCTCCCGGTCCGCCAGGGCCGCGCGGCCTGTCGGGGCCGCCGCCGCTCGGCGGACCGCGGCGGGGTCCGCGCGGGGGGCCGCGGCGGTCGGTCGTCCGTTGCCGCTCGGGCACTCGGTCCATCGGCCGCGATTGCTGCATCTGCTGCCGCGGGCCGACGGCATAGCCCTCCTTCAGAAGCTGGCTGAAGGCTGCCCGGGTGGTCTCGGCGATCTGGTCCTGAAGCTCCTTCGGAAGATCCGCGAACGTCACGTTCGGGTGGATCGCCTGCACGTCGCGGAGCAGCTGGTTGGGCAATCCGCCGGACGCCCGCTTCAGCGCCGCCACGGCATCGAGCACCGCCGAGAAGATGATCGATTGCATGACGTCGCTCGCGGCTCTCGGCATTGAAGTAAAGACCCTCGCTTGTGGACTTGCGCCCGGCCGCTCCCTAAGTGCCCGCCGCGATGAGTTTCCCCGGTAACAGCAACGCGCAGCTCGGAATCCTCTACGAGCACCCGCAGTGGTTTCAACCCCTGTTCGCGGCGCTCGATCGGCGGGGACTGCCCTATGTGCCGATCCACCTCGCCGATCACCGCTTCGATCCGGCGAGCCGCGAGGTGCCCGCGCAGGTAATCCTCAGCCGCGTCGCTCAGTCGAGCTTCCTTCGCCAGACCGAACATCCGATCTTCTACGCCGCGGCGCTGCTCGACCATTGGTTCCGCTGCGGAGCGACCGTACTCAACGGCCGCAAGACGCTCGCGATCGATTCGTCGAAGGCGCGACAGCTGTCGCTCATGTCTTCGCTCGGGCTCGCCGTTCCGGAGACGCGCGTCGTTCACCGAGCAGAGGACCTGCTCGCGGCAGCCGAGGATATCGGCTTCCCCCTGCTGGTGAAGGCCAACATCGGCGGTTCGGGCGCGGGAATCGTCCGATATTCCTCCTTGGAAGAACTGCGCGCCTCGGTCGCTGACCGCATGGTCCCACAGTCAGTGGATCAGGTTCTGCTGGTCCAGGAATATGTACCGGTGCGCGGCGGGTCGATCCTGCGCATCGAAACGCTGCGCGGGAATTTTCTTTACGCCATCGAAGTCCAGAGCAGCGGTGAGGACTTCGATCTCTGTCCGGCGGACGCGTGCGTCGCGCGCCCGGGTCGCAGCGCGATCCGGATGGCGGCGGCGACTCCGCCGCCCGAGCTCATCCGGGCGGCCGAGCAGATCGCGCATGCGGCCGCCATGTTCGTCGGTGGGATCGAGGTCATCATCGACGATCGCGACGGCACACCGCGCTTCTACGACATCAACGCGATGTCGAACTTTGTCGCAGACCCGTTGAACGTCCTCGGCTGGGACCCGCACGACCGTCTCATCGACGTCCTCGAAACGATGGTGAAAGGCAGGCAAGCGGCATGAGGTTCGGTTACTGGATGCCCGTGTTCGGCGGCTGGCTCAGGAACATCCCCGACGAAGGAATGGAAGCGAGCTGGGACTATGTGAAGCGGCTGACCCAGCGCAGCGAAGAGACCGGCTGGGACCTGACGCTGATCGCCGAATTGAACCTCAACGACATCAAGGGCGTGGAGCAGCCCGCGCTCGACGCCTGGTCCACGGCCGCGGCGCTGGCGGCTGTGACCTCGAAGATCGAGCTGATGGTCGCCGTGCGGCCCAATTTCCACCAGCCTGCGCTGTTCGCCAAGGCGGCGGCGAACATCGACAACATCTCGAATGGCCGCCTGGCGCTCAACGTCGTCTCCTCCTGGTGGGCGGATGAGGCGACCCAGTACGGACTCCAGTTCGACCAGCACGACGACCGCTACGCCCGCACCACGGAACGGCTGAAGGTCGTTCAGGGGCTGTGGACCGAGAAGCAGTTCAGCTTCGACGGCGAGCGCTACACGCACGCGAACGCCATTGCCGAGCCGAAGCCGGTGCACAAGCCATGGCCGACGATCTACGCCGGGGGCGAGAGCGAGGCGGCCAAGACCATGATCGCGACTTTATGCGACGCCTACGTGATGCACGGCGATCCCGTCGACGCGGTCAAGCCCAAGATCGCCGACATGGAGGAGCGCCGCGCCCGCATGGGCAAGGGGCGGATGCAGTATGGCATGGCGGCCTTCGCGATCGTGCGGGATAGTGAAGCCGAGGCGAAAAAGGAGCGGGCGCGGATCACGCAGATGCCGCCCAAGCCGCCCAAGGGCTTCGACAATTTCGAGCAATGGCTGAGCGGCACCGAGCTGGAGCGCGAGCTCAAGCTTCAGGAATATTCCGTATCCAACAGGGGCTTGCGACCCAACTTTGTCGGCACTCCTGAGCAAATCCGCGAGCGCATCGAAGAATATCAGGCCGCGGGTCTCGATCTGCTCCTGCTCCAGATGAGCCCGCAGGCGGAGGAGATGGACCGCTTCGCCGAGCAGGTCATCGCGCCAATGCGGGCGGACAAGCGGGAGCTGGTCGGAGCCAAGTGAAGCGCCGCTTTCACAAGATGCATGGCCTCGGCAACGATTTCGTGATCGTCGATGCGCGAGCCGAGCCGTTCGAAGTCACGCCGGCCCTCGCCAAGGCAATCGCTGACCGTCGCACGGGAGTGGGTTGCGATCAGCTGATCGTGCTCGAGTCGGGCCAAACGGCCGATCTCAGAATGCGCATCTGGAACAGCGACGGCGGCGAGGTCGAAAGCTGCGGCAACGCCGCCCGCTGCGTCGTGCAGCTGACGGGCGCGCAGCGGATCGAAACAGCTGGCGGGCTCCTGGGAGGCGCAAATCTCGGGAACGAGGTCGAGATCTCGCTCGCCGAGCCGCGATTCCGCTGGGACGAGATACCCCTCGCCTATGCGATGGACACGAACCCCCTGCCGATGGCCTGGGACGGCCTTCAGGAGCCGTTCGCAGTGAATGTCGGCAATCCGCACCTCGTGTTCTTCGTGCCGGACGCTCGAGAAGTGCCGCTGGACGAGCTTGGACCGAGGATCGAGAACGACCCCGCTTTTCCCGAACGGGTCAACGTCAACGTCGGAACATACGTTCACAACGTGTTGAAGTTACGGACATTCGAGCGCGGGGCGGGCGAGACTTTGGCGTGCGGGACCGGCGCGTGTGCGAGCGCGGTCGCGGCAATCACCACGAAGCGCGCGCAATCGCCGGTGAGGGTGGACATGACCGGAGGAAGCCTGACCATCGAATGGTCGCCCGGCGAGCCGATACGGATGCGGGGAAGCGCGACCCATGTCTTTTCAGGCGAGCTGGACCTGGACGCGCTGCAATGAGCGTCGAGACGATCACGCTCGGCTGCCGGCTCAATTTCGCCGAGAGCGAGACGATCTCCCGGACAGCTCCTGCCGATCAGCACTGGATCGTCGTCAACAGCTGCGGAGTGACCAACGAAGCGGTCCGCCAGACTCGCCAGGCGATCCGCCGTGCGCACCGTCGCCATCCTTCGGCGAAAATCCTCGTCACCGGCTGCGCCGCAGAGCTCGAGCCTTCGACGTTCGAAGCGATGCCGGAGGTCAACCGAGTCGTCGGAAATGCCG
>DASUIC010000014.1:0-11556 GCA_036273215.1 Sphingomicrobium sp. | reverse complement strand
CAGCTTTCCACCCATTGCTGCCATTGGCATCTGACTGGCAACGACCCGGCGGTTCCCCTATATGCAGCCTTGCCAGAGGGCCGGGCGGCCGCGCCCTTCGACAAGCTCAAGATGAGCGAGGAGAAGGTCGAGGAAAGTCCGGGCTCCGTGGAACTACGGTGCCGGGTAACGCCCGGCGGTCCCGGCTTGCCGGGGTCAGGGACAGTGCCACAGAAAGGACACCGCCCGCCTTCGGACGGGCAAGGTCGAAAGGGTGCGGCAAGAGCGCACCGCGGCCCTGGCAACAGGACCGGCACGGCAAACCCCACCGGGTGCAAGACCGAATAGGGGCATCACATGGGCCTGGTTCCGGCTCGATGCCCGGGTTGGTTGCTTGAGAGGCGGGGCGACCCGCCTCCTAGAGGAATGGCCGCCCATTCGCGCTTCGCGGCGCGATGGACAGAACCCGGCTTACAGGCCCTCTGGCGATTGTTTCACGCGAAGGCACGAAGAAGAAAATCAAGACACGAAGAGGGCCAACGGAACCTTCGTGGCTTCCTTCTCCTTCGTGCCTTCGTGCCAACCAAAAGCTTTTCAATGCCAGTTGTCGCTGGCTAGTGGGACTCAATGCCGAAGCAGAAGAGATCGGACGACTGGGGGTTCCCCCGCTGGCGCTCCTATGGCGAGAAGGGGCGGCACGCCGCGAAGGTGCGCCTGTGCGACCGCGAAGGCTGCAACCAGATCGGCGACCGGCCCGCGCCCAAGGCGCCACACAGCCGGGAGCGCTGGTACTTCTGCGAGGCGCATGCGGCCGAGTACAACAGGAACTGGAATTATTTCGCCGGCCTGAGCCCGGAAGAAGCCGCTCGCCGTGCTGCCGACGAAGAGCGCGGAGCCAAGGGCTTTCGCCAGTCGGCGCAATGGAAGTGGGCCGGCCCGGGCGACGGCAGCCGAAGCCGCGACGAGATGCGCGCGCTCGACGCGCTCGAGCTCGACAGCGATGCCGATTTCAGCGCGGTGAAGCGCGCCCACCGCCGACTGGTCAAGGAGACTCACCCCGACGCGAACCCCGGCGACCTCGAAGCCGCCAAGCGGTTCAAGCAGGTGCAGGCCGCTTACGATGTGCTGAAACGGGCCGAAGAGCGGAAGAATGGAAAAGCCGCTTAGGCGGCCGCGGCGTAGCGCTCCGCCGTCTGCTGGATGAGCGCGATCATGTTGGGCACGCCTTGGGTGCGGTTCGCGCTCAAATGCTTGCGTAGTTCGAACGGGGCGAGCGCTTCGTCGATATCCATTCTGGCCACCTCGGCGGCCGGCTTGTCCTGGACCGCCGAGAGGATCAGCGCGACGATGCCCTTGGTGATCGCGGCATTGCTGTCGGCGAGGAAATGCAGCCGCGCTTGGTCCGCGGTGGGATAGACCCACACCGACGCCGAGCAGCCACGGACCTTCGTGGAGTCCGTCTTCAGCGCCTCGGGCATCGGCTCCAGCTGGCGGCCGAGGTCGATCAGGAGCCGGTAGCGATCCTCCGCTTCGAGCAGCGCATATTCTTCGAAAATCTCGGAGAGGGCAGGGAGGCCGGCCACGAGCGTGGGCCTAGCTCCTTATCGGTCGCGGAGCGACTCGATTTCTTTGGCGAGGCTGTTTTCCTTGTCGACGGCGATCCGCTCGAGGACCTTGATGCGCTCCTTGAGCTCCTTGACCTCGTCGCGGAGGCGCAGGTTCTCGGCATGATCCCGAGCATCGGCCTGGTCGTCGCGGCGATAGCGGCCGAGCCTGCCGAAACGGCCATAGCCGTATCTCGCCCGAGCGATTGACCCGATCATGATCATCATGACGATCAGGACCGCCGTCAGCTGTCCGCTATCCATTCGATTCATCCTCCGCGATCTTGTCGTGCTCCCGAAGCGCTTCGATCTGCGCCGCGGTTTCGGCGCCGCGATCGGTGACAATCCGCTCGAGCACCTTCATGCGTTGCCGAACGTCGGCAAGCTGCTTCCGAAGCTCGCGATTCTCAACTTCCTTATCACCGCCGGGCGCCTTCTTTTTCAGCTCCAGGCCCTTGATGATGATCGTCGCGAACATCACGATCGCAACGACCATGACCACCATCTCGAAGGGGTTCATTGAGCCTGATCCTTGGCTGGAATTCGGGCCTGATCGCGAAGCGCTTCGATCTGGGCTGCGGTTTCGATGCCGCCATCGGTGACGATCTGTTCCAGCACGCGAAGCCGCGCTTCGAACCGCTCCATGTGCTGGGCATATTGCGCGCTCTTCTCGGCCGCCAAATTGCTCTGTGAGGCAATCTGCTTTTCCTTGACTCGCAGCCACATCCTGAACGGCGCAATGGCGATCGCGGCGATCGGGATGAACACCCATATCCAAGTGGCGGGTTCAGCCCACATGGCGGAGTCCCTTTCGTCTCGCGATGTATCTTAGATGTATCATTTCGCAACTTCCATTCGCTTCAAACCGGCCTTTGACCAGTTGCCGCTCTTGTTTTCTTGCCAACCTGCCTTTTTGGTTGGCGAAGCGCCTCTATCTGGGCCGCGGTCTGGGCGCCTGCATCCGTGACGATTTGCTCGAGCACACGCACGCGTTGTTCGAGCTCCATCGAACGTGATGCATATTGAGCCGCCTTCTCTGCAGCGCTCATCGCCTCAACGTGGAGCTTCTTCTCGCGGAAGCTGAAGTAACGATTGGCGATCAGCATGATCATCAGCACTGGCAGGCCAATGACGACCAGGCCGAGCATGACTGCCGTGGGTCCGTTCATGCGTGCCCTCCCTTACCGAGCGCCTCGATTTCGCGAGCGAGCTTCGATGGCTCCTCGGTCGCGATCCGCTCGAGCGTTTCGATCCGGTCCTTGACCGATCCAAGCTCCGCCCGGAGCTGCGCATTTTCCTGGGTGAGCAGCTTTATCCGCTCCTGCGATTCGCGATCGGTCTTGGGGTGGATCGGCATTCCCCAGCTGTTCGACAGCGGGTAGCCGTTCTTGATCTTCATCCAATTGTTGAGGATCGCGCCGCCGACGCTGACCACGACGATGATCGCGATGAACGGGAACAACCGCAGTAGGAAGTCGAATACTTGTGCAGCTTGCGGGTCCATCACTTCCCCCTTTGATTTGCTTTAGCGCAGCTGTTCGATCTCGCGAGAGAGCGAGCGGTTTTCGGTTGTGACGTAGCTCTCGATGTCGGCGAGGCGGCGGTCGAGGTCTTTGAATCGCGACCTAATCTCGCGGGCCGACCGCGCTGGAGAAGCGCGGACGTCCTGCCAGAACTGCTTGTCCTCGTGATCGGAATAGTCGAGCTCCGCCGGCTTTATGGGACTAATCCAGCCGGCGATGAAATAGATCGGAATGATCGAACCGCTGCTGAGGAACAGAGCAGCGATCATGCAAATCCTGACGAGCGTCACGTCGAAGCCCGTATAGTCGGCGATTCCGGCACAGATCCCCATCACCTTGCCGTTGCGCTTGTCGCGATAGAATCGCGTACGGCTCGCCGGCTGTTCGGTCAGATAGCGCCGGTCGTCGCCACGGTCGGGAGTGGGGTAGCGGTCGTAAGCCATCTTATTCCCCATCCGCCAGAAGGCGTTGGCTGTTCTCACGGCCAGGCAGGCACTGCTGGCGCCAGTTCGGGTTCTCCGCGGTCATGATCCGCTCGATCGTGCACAGGCGATCGTCCAGGCGGCGCGCGGCTTCGTGAAGCTCGTCGAGCAGCTTTTCGTCACCGGACGTGAGCGTCTTCGCCTGTTTCCACTTGGTCACATAGTGGAAGATGATCCACGGCAAGCCGATGAACAGCGTGACGATGGATACCGCCGGCACCAATATCGAAACAAGAGCATCCGAATCCACTTACTTCCCCCTTGCCCTGAGCGCGGCCTTCATTGCTTCCAGTTCCTTGTCGACCGATTCCGCGGCCTTCAGTTCGGCGATCTCTTCCTCGAGACTCTTCGGCCCGGTCATTCCGAGCGCGTCGGCACGGCCCTCGGCGAAGTCGGCCCGGCGCTCGAGTATTTCGAACTTCGAGAACGCGTCCTCGGTCCGGTTGCCGTTCAGCAACTCGCGGGCGCGGGCGCGGGTGAAGGCGCTCTCGAGGCGCGCGGCGATCGCATTCTGACGGGCGCGCGCCTCGCGCAGCTTGCCCTGGAGCTTGGCGATATCCGCCTCATATCCCTTCAACGTATCGTCGATGACCTTGATCTCCTCACGAAGGCCGTCGCCCATGTCGACCGCCTTCTGGCGCTCGAGAAGCGCGGCCTTGGCCAGGTCCTCGCGCTCCTTGCTGAGCGCCAGCTCGGCTTTTTCGGTCCAGCTTTTCTGAAGCTCGTCGAGACGCGCGAGCGCGCGACGCATTTCCTTGCCGTCGGCAATGCAACGGGCGGCCGAGGCGCGCACCTCGACCAATGTCTCCTCCATTTCGAGGATCACCATTCGGATCATCTTCGCTGGGTCTTCCGAGCGGTCGAGCATCTCGGTGATGTTCGCCGCGAAGATGTCCCGCGTCCGGGAAAAGATACTCATTCAACCACTCCGCAATCCAAATCAGGGCCCCTGAACTTGCCTAAACCTATACAAGAGCCGTGCCAGACCCATCGAAAATCCAGATTGCTAAGATTTCTGCGTTTTTGGCCTGCTCGGAAGAATGAAATTCCTTGCCAAATGGTGGGATTTGCCACCAACAGTCGGCCGGATTTAGCAGTTCGGAAAGCATGGAGCGATCGGAACAATTCATCGGCCAGAGCCTCGCGTTCCTCGACGCCGTGGAACGCGCGAGCCGGGCCGCGCCGCTCAACCGGCCGGTCCTCGTGATCGGCGAGCGCGGAACGGGCAAGGAGCTGATCGCCGAACGTCTTCACCATCTCTCGTCCCGCTGGGCCGGGCCGCTGATCATCATGAACTGCGCTGCCTTGCCTGAGAATCTGATCGAAGCCGAGCTGTTCGGCCACGAGGCGGGGAGCTTCACCGGCGCCGCCAAGACCCGCCACGGGCGGTTCGAGGAGGCGGACGGCGGAACGCTCTTTCTCGACGAGCTCGGAACGCTGTCGATGCCGGCGCAGGACCGGCTGCTGCGCGCGACCGAATATGGCGAAATTACCCGCATCGGCGCATCCAAGCCGATCAGCGTCGACGTTCGCATCGTCGCCGCGACGAACGAAAACTTGCCCGCCCAGGTCGACAAGGGGAAGTTCCGGGCCGATTTGCTCGACCGTCTGTCGTTCGAGGTCATCACGCTTCCGCCGCTGAGGGCGCGCGAGGGCGACATCCAGCTCCTCGCCGATCATTTCGGGCGGCGCATGGCGGTCGAGCTCGACTGGTCCAATTGGCCGGGGTTCAACCCCCGCGCGCTCGCCAAGCTCGAAGCCTATCCCTGGCCCGGTAACGTGCGTGAGCTGAGGAACGTCGTCGAGCGCGCGGTCTATCGCCACGAGGACCCGGAGCGCGCGATCGACGAGATCGTGTTCAACCCCTTCCATTCGCCGTGGGAGCCCGGCGCGGCAGACACGGTAGAGGGCCATTCGGTGGCAGCCGAGGCGTTGATTGAGGGCCCGTCCGCGGATTCGGCCGCGCCATCCGCTCCGCTGCAGACGCCGCCTTCATCGACCGACGATTTCCGCGGCGCAGTATCCGCTTACGAGCGGCAGCTGCTGGAGCAGGCGCTGAGCAAAAACCGGTTCAACCAGCGGGCCACCGCAACAGCGCTTGGACTTAGCTACGACCAGCTCCGCCACGCTCTGAAGCGGCATAAATTGCAAGACACCGCCGGATAATCAGTTCGCGAGAAATTGTGCGGTCGCGCGAAGAATCCTCGTGAGCTTGGCTCGTTTCAGGAGTATAACGGAGGCGCTTGTGGAAGGAGGCTCGTATGAGAAGCCTGACTATCGCCGCGGGCATCGCAAGCTTCGCGCTCCCGCTTACCGCTGCGCACGCAGCCATCCTCACTGTCGGCGGCCCGCTTTCGCGGCTTTGTTACGAAGCGGCGCTCGCCCAGGACGACCGCCAGTCGGCGATCGATGGCTGCACGCGGTCCCTCGATGAGGAGGCGCTGCTCAGAGGCGATCGCGCCGGCACCTACGTCAATCGCGGAATCTTGAGAATGAACCGCGGCGAGGATGCCGCGGCGGACGCCGACTTCGATGCCGCGCTCGCGCTCGAGCGCGATCTTCCCGATGCCTGGCTCAACAAGGCTTTCATCCGCCTTCGCCAGGGCGACGGTCGAGATGCGCTTCCGCTGCTCGACGAAGGTCTGAAGCACAATCCCGACCGGCGGGCGCTCGCGATCTTCGCGCGCGGGGTGGCCTATGAGCAGATGGGAGAGTTCGGCTCTGCTTACGCCGACCTCAAGCGCGCGCATGAGATCGAGCCCGGATGGGCGCTGCCGTCGAGATACCTGTCGCACTATCGCGTCGTCAGCCCTTGACCCTTGCAGGAGCCGTCTGCTTCGTCGCAGCGTATCGGTGCGCGGTCGTTTCAGGGTTGAATTTCGCGCCGTTCCGCGCATTTGGGGGATAATCCCGGGGGCGGGGAGCGCACGGGCTTCGTCGCGCAGGCGGCGATATCCCGCAAGTTCAAGGAGTTGCTCGCATCATGGCATTCCAGCTGCCCGAACTACCCTACGACAAGAACGCGCTCGAGCCGCAGATGTCGGCCGAAACGCTCGATTATCATTACGGCAAGCACCACAGGGCTTACGTCAACAAGACGAACGAGTTGGTGCAGGGCGACGGCGAGCTCAGCGGCGCCTCGTTGATCCAGGTCGTCAAGGAGGCCAAACGCGCCGGCAACAACAAGCTGTTCAACAACAGCGCACAGCTGTGGAACCACAGCTTCTTCTGGCAATGCCTCGCGCCCGCGCAGGGGCAGCAGCCCGATGGCAAGCTCGCCAAGCTGATCGAGGACGGGTTCGGAAACACCGACTCCATGCTCCAGAAGCTGCACGAAGAGGGCGTGAACCATTTCGCAAGCGGCTGGGCGTGGCTCGTGCTCGACCGTGGATCGCTCCGAATCACCTCGCTCCACGACGCCGATACGCCGATCGTCCACGACGGGATGGTGCCGCTGTTCACGCTCGATGTGTGGGAGCACGCATATTACATCGACTATAAGAACGAGCGGCCGAAGTTCGCGACCGCGGTGCTTCAGAACATCGTGAACTGGGACTTCGTCGGTCAGAACCTCGACGGAAACGGGTTCGAGCGGGCGAACCAGCAGGGCGCCGAAGCCGCGCTTACTGCTTGAGGCGGTAACCGGTGCGGAACATCCAGGCGATCACCGCCATGCAGACGGCGATGATCGCCAGCGTCACCAGCACGCTCGACCAGACTGGCACGTCGGCGACGGAGTAGAAGCTCCAGCGGAAGCCGCTGATCACGTGGACGATCGGGTTGAACAGGGTGATCGTCCGGAACGGGTCGTGAAGCGCTTTGACCGAATAGAAGGCGCCTCCGAGGAAGGTCAGCGGCGTGATGATCAGCATCGGGATGATCTGAAGCTGCTCGAAATTCTGCGCCCACACGCCGATGGCGAAGCCGAACAGGCAGAATCCCGCGCTGATTCCGACCAGGAACAGCAGCATCGCGATCGGGTGATCGATGTGCACCGGCACGAACAATGTCGCGGTGGCGATCGTCACCAGCGCAAGGATGACGGACTTGGTGACCGCGGCGCCGACGTAGGCGAGCACTGCCTCGAAGCTCGAGATCGGTGCTGAGAGCAGCTCGTAGATGGTTCCCGTAAACTTCGGAAAATAAATGCCGAAGCTGGAATTAAAGATCGACTGCATGAAGACGGAAAGAAGCGTCAGCCCCGGCACGATGAAGCTGCCGAAGGGAACTCCGTCCATGGTCGTCATGCGCGATCCAAGCGCCGAGCCGAACACGACGAAATAAAGTGCGGTCGTGATCACCGGCGTGATCAGGCTCTGCCACAGAGTCCGCTTCCAGCGCGCCATCTCGAAGCGATAGATCGCGGCGATCCCGTGGCCGTTCATGCCGGCTCCTTCGCTCCGTGGACCAGCTCGACGAAAATGTCCTCCAGGCTCGACTGGTGGGTGGAGAGGTCCTTGTAGGCGATTCCGAGGTCCGCGAGGCGGCGCATCAGCGAAGCGATGCCCGTGCGCTCTGCGTGACTGTCGAACTGATAGCGGAGCAGGTGTCCGTTATCATTGAGCTCGAGGTTCCATTCGGAGAGCCCGTGCGGAAGCGTATCGAGCGGATCCGCGAGGACGATGTCGAGAGTCTTGCGTCCCATCCTGGCCATGAGGCCCCGCTTCTCGTCGACCGCAACCAGCTCGCCCTTGCTGATGACCCCAACCCGGTCGGCCATCTCCTCGGCCTCCTCGATATAGTGGGTCGTCAGGATGATCGTGGTACCGCCGGCGCGAAGCTTGCGCACCAGCTCCCACATGTCGCGTCTGAGCTCGACATCCACGCCGGCGGTCGGCTCGTCGAGGAACAGCAGCGCGGGCTCGTGGCTGAGCGCCTTGGCGATCATCGCCCGCCGCTTCATTCCGCCGGAGAGGAAGCGCATTTCCGACTTGCGCTTGTCCCACAGCGAAAGGCGCTTGAGCAGGTCTTCGATATAGGCTTCGTTGCGCGTCTTCCCGAACAGGCCTCGGGAGAAGTTGACCGTATTCCAGACGCTTTCGAAAGCCTCGGTCGTAAGCTCCTGCGGAACAAGACCGATCCGCTCGCGAGCATAGCGGAACTGCGCTTGCCAGTTCCTGCCGTCGACGAGCACTTCGCCGCTGCTCGGGGTGACGATCCCGCAGACGATGTTGATCAGGGTCGTTTTCCCCGCGCCATTTGGGCCGAGAAGCGCGAAAATCTCGCCGCGACGGATGTCGAGGTCGACCGACTTCAGCGCGTCGACTCCGGTGCCGTAGGTCTTGCGGAGGCTGCGGATCGAGAGGATCGCGTCGCTCATTCGACGGGTCCCGGCTCAGCGGGCACCGCTTCCTCCTTCATCAGCCCGTGGCGGAGAAGCATCGGGATGTTCGCCGCCGCGAAGAGGAAGGTAAGGGGAAGCGCGCCCCAGATCTTGAAGCCGAGCCAGAAGCTCGTCGTTGTGTTCCGCCACACCGCCTCGTTGAGCACGGCCATGAAGGCGAAGAACAGGGCCCAATTACGCGTGAGCTTGCGCCAGCCGTCATGGTCAAGTCCCGGGTAAGTGCTACCGAGCACCTGCTGGAGCAGCGGCCGGTCGGTCGCCAGGCCGAAGAACAGCAGTCCAGACACCAGCACGTAGTAGAAAGTCGGCTTCATTTTGATGATCCAGGCCTTGTGAAGCACGATCGTCAAGCCGCCGAGGATCACCACCATCAGGCCGGAGAACCATAGCAGCGGCGAGATCCGGCCGTAGCGCAGCGCGGAAAAGATCATCGCCGCGACCATCGCGACCATGAAGGCTCCGGTCGCGACGTAAATCTTCATCGCCGCCGGGACCGGAGCGAGAAAATTGGCGAGGAAGAAGATCAGCAGCGGGCCGAGATCGATCAGCAGCTTGCCGCCGCCCTGCGGCTCGGACTTGGCGGTCATTCGGGCGGCAAGCCCGCAATGGCTCTCGCGACGGCGCGCGGATCGAACGGTCGCAGGTCGTCCGCTTTTTCCCCGACTCCGATCGCGTGGATCGGGAGGCCGAACTTCTCCGCCGCCGCGACCAGAATGCCGCCGCGCGCGGTTCCGTCGAGCTTGGTCATGATCAGCCCCGTCACGCCCGCGCTCTCGCGGAACACCTCGACCTGGGCAAGGGCATTCTGGCCCGTCGTTGCATCGAGCACGAGGAGGACGTCTTGCGGCGCTTCGGGATTGAGGCGGCCGAGCACGCGCCGGATCTTCGTCAGCTCTTCCATCAGGTGGCTCTTGTTCTGCAGTCTCCCGGCGGTGTCGACGACCAGCACGTCGATTCCGGCGGCGGTCGCCTGCTTTACGCCATCGAAGACGATCCCCGCCGCATCGCCGCCCTCCTTTCCGGAGATCACCGGTGCGCCGATCCGTTCGCCCCAGATCTTCAGCTGCTCGATCGCGGCGGCACGGAAAGTATCCCCGGCGGCGAGCAGGACGCCGTAGTCCTGCTCCTTCAGCCAGTGGCCGAGCTTGCCGATCGTGGTCGTCTTCCCCGAACCGTTGACGCCGATCACGAGGATGACGTGGGGCCGGGGGAAGCCCCAGATTTCCAGCGGCTTGGCGACTGGAGCGAGGATTTTCTCGATCTCCTCGGCGAGAATCGTCCGGAGTCCCCGCTCGTCCAGCCGCTCGAACTTTTGGCGGGCAATCGCCTCACGGATGCGGTGCGATGCCTCCGGCCCGAGGTCTGACGCGATCAGCGCCTCCTCGACATCGTCGAGGGTCGCCGTGTCGAGCGCAGCCCGGCTGGTCAGCCCGGTGAGATTGTCGGCGACGCGCTCGGCAGTCTTCTGGAAACCGCCGCGAAGGCGCTCGAGCCAGCTCATGCCCAGACCGCCGTCAGTTGATCGCCGACGCTGCCGGTGATCCGCGCTTTGCCTGTTTCGCCGCGCCCGGCCCCGGCGATTGCGACCGGAGCGAAATTGTCGGCGTGGCCTGTTCCAGCATTCTCGATCAGCACGCGTTGATTGCTGCCGACCAAATCGTCGAGCCAGCGTCTGCGGCGCTCGGCGGCCGCTTCCCGCAGTCGCGCGGCTCGGGCCTTGACCAGCTCGCGAGAAAGTTGAGGCATGCGCGCAGCCGGCGTGTTCGGACGCGGCGAGAAAGGGAAGACGTGAGCTGCGATGACGTCGCAATCGTCCAGCAGATTCAAACTGTTCTGCGCCCTTTCTTCAGTTTCGGTTGGAAATCCGGCGATCAGGTCGGCGCCGATGGTCGCTTCAGGTCGCGCAGTCTTGATGCGCTCTACGGCGCGGACCGCGTCGGCGCGGCTGTGCCGGCGCTTCATGCGCTTCAGAATCAGGTCGTCGCCGGACTGAAGCGACAGATGCAAATGGGGCATCAGCCGCGGCTCGCCGGCAATCAGCTCGAAGAGCGCATCGTCGATTTCGATGCTGTCGAGCGATGACAGGCGCAAGCGCTTGAGCCGCGGTTCGGCGGCGAGCAGCCGCTGGCAGAGGCTCCCGAGGCCGCCCTCATAATCGGTGATGTCCACACCCGTCAGCACGATCTCCTTCGCGCCGCGGTCGAGCTCGCGCGCGACAGCGTCGTGGAGCAGCTCGAACCGAAACGACCGGCTCGGCCCGCGCGCCTGCCAGATCGAGCAGAAGGTGCAGCGATGATCGCACCCGGTCTGCACCGCGACGAAGCTTCGGACGTGTCCCTGGAAGCCCGATGGCGCCATGACGTCACCAGCGTCGTCACGCCGGCCTTGAGCCGGGGCCTGCCTTTCTTTCCACGTCGGCGAGGAGAAGGCGGGTCCCGGGGCAAACCCGGGATGACGGTCAGGCATGAAGGCCTGGAGTTTGTCGGCATTTCCGACGACTCGGTTGACCTCCGGCATCGCTTCGAACGTCGAAGGCTCGAGCTCTGCGGCGCAGCCGGTGACGAGGATTTTCGCCGAAGGATGGCGACGGTGCGCACGGCGGATCGCCTGGCGAGTCTGGCGGA
>DASUIC010000013.1:0-11592 GCA_036273215.1 Sphingomicrobium sp. | reverse complement strand
GATCGAAGGCCAGCCGCTTGGTTCCGTCTCGCCCGAGCTCGAGGAGTTCATGCGCGGGCAGCAGTCGGAGGCGACTGTGCTGATGGCTTCGGCGGGCATCCAGAGGACGCTCGCGGTCAAGCGCGTCCGCTATCAGGACGGCTCGGTCCTGACCTTCGACGACATCACCGACCAGCTGACGGACCAGCGCCGCGCCGCCTGGTCCGACATCGCCCGGCGGATCGCGCACGAGATCAAAAACCCGCTGACTCCCATTCAGCTCGCCGCCGAGCGGCTTCAGCGGCGCTTCGGCGGCGAGATCAAGTCGGATAGCGACACGTTCGAGAAGCTGACCGGAACCATCGTCCGCCAGGTGGGCGACTTGAGGCGGATGGTCGACGAATTCTCGAACTTCGCGCGCATGCCCAAGCCGGTGTTCCGCGAACATGACGTTCACGAAATCGCACGCCAGGCGCTGTTCCTGCACGAGGTCGCGCATCCGGCCATCATCTTCACGATCGACCCTGCCGAAGGCGCGTTCCCTATGGTCTGCGACCGCCGCCAGCTTGCCCAGGCGTTGACGAACGTGGTGAAGAACGGGGTGGAAGCCATTGAAGGAAGGCGTAATCGCGGCGAGCATAGCCTTGCCGGCGATCGTGTAGACCTGAAGCTTCATCGCGAGGGTGATCTGTTGGTGATCGACGTGCTCGATACGGGCGTCGGCTTGCCCGAAGACCGAGAGCGTCTGACCGAGCCTTACATGACCACGCGGGTGAGAGGGACCGGTCTCGGGCTCGCGATCGTCAAGAAGATCGTCGAGGAACATATGGGCGAGATCGCCTTCCTCGACCGCTCGGGCGGCGGAACCCACGTGCGCATTTCCTTCGACGCGGCGAAGCTCGCCGCGCTCGCCGGCGAACAAGGCTCGAATGAGAACGAAAACAAGAATGACGAGGATGCCTGATGGCGCTTGAGGTGCTGGTAGTCGACGATGAGGCGGACATCCGCGAGCTCGTCAGCGGAGTGCTGGAAGACGAGGGCTATGCCGTCCGCACCGCCGGCGACAGCAATTCGACGCTCGACGCGGTCGAGGAGCGGCGCCCGTCGATGGTGCTGCTCGACGTCTGGCTGCAGGGGTCGAAGCTCGACGGGCTGCAGCTGCTTCAGGAGATCAAGCGGCGCGACCCGACCATTCCCGTGCTGATGATCTCGGGGCACGGAAACCTCGACACGGCGGTGGCGGCGGTCAGGGAAGGGGCCGTCGACTTCATCGAGAAGCCGTTCGAGGCCGAGAGGCTAATCTACCTCGTCGACCGCGCGACCGAATCCGATCGGCTGCGCCGCGAGAATGAGACCCTCCGTCGTCAGGTCGGTCACGAAGAGGAGCTCCACGGCAGCTCGATCGCGATCAACACCGTTCGCGCCACCCTCAAGCGCGTGGCGCCAACGGGCAGCCGCGTACTGATCTCGGGACCGCCGGGCGTCGGCAAGGAAATCGCCGCTCGGATGATTCATCAGTGGAGCCCGCGGGCGCGCGCGCCCTTCATCGTCCTGTCCGCCGCGATGATGAGCCCCGAGCGAGTGGAGGAGGAGCTGTTCGGGAGCGAGGCCGAGGGGATCGTCCGCCCGGGCCTTCTCGAACATGCCCACGGCGGCACCCTGTTCCTCGATGAAATCGCCGACATGCCGCAGACGACGCAGGCGAAGATCCTGCGGGTGCTGACCGACCAGAGCTATCATCGCGTGGGCGGCCAGCGCCCGGTCAAGGTCGACGTTCGCGTGCTTTCGGCCACGTCGCGCAATCTGCAGGACGAGATCGCCGCCGGCCGCTTCCGCGAGGACTTGTACTACCGGCTGAACGTGGTTCCGGTGAAGCTGCCGTCGCTGAGGGAGCGGCGGGAAGACATTCCCGAGCTCGTCAGCCATTTCCTCGCGCGCTTCGCGGCTGAGCGGCGAATCGCGGCCCCGTTGATCTCCGAAGAGGCGATGGCGGCGCTCCAGGCGCACGACTGGCCCGGCAACGTCCGCCAGCTGCGCAACGTCATCGAGCGAACGCTGATCCTCGCGCCTGGCGACCGCGTATCGTGCATCGAGGTCGACCTCCTCCCGCCCGAGATCATCGACAATCAGAATGCGCTCGGTGGCGCCACTACGGCGATGGCGATCATGGGCAGCCCGCTTCGCGAGGCGCGGGAATCGTTCGAGCGCGAATATCTGAAAATCCAGATCCGGCGATTCTCGGGCAATATTTCCCGAACGGCATCGTTCATCGGAATGGAGCGTTCCGCCCTCCACCGAAAGCTGAAAGCGCTCGGCATCGGCGAGAAACGCGAGGGGGAGGAGTAGGAAGGCAGGAGAGTGCATGGCTGCCCGGTCGCTGAGCCTGCAGGACCATTTCCTCAACGGCGTCAGGCGCGCCAAGTTGCCGGTCACCATCTTCCTCATCAAAGGCGTCAAATTGCAGGGCGTCATCACCTGGTTCGACTCGTTTTCGCTGATGCTTCGCAGGGAAGGGGCGGCGCAGCTGGTCTATAAGCATTCCATCTCGACGATCATGCCTGTCGAGCCGGTGCCCGGCTTCGTTCCCGCCATCGGAGGGACTGACGGCCCCAAGGCGGCGCTGCAGGACCTGTTCCTTGCAGCGGCCGCGCGCCAGCAGGAAAGAATGACGTTGTTCCTGGTCAATGGAGTGATGCTCCAGGGCGCGGTTGCCGGTTTCGACCAGTTCAGTCTCGTGCTCGAGCGCGGCGGGCAGGTGCAATTGGTCTACAAGCACGCCATCTCCACGCTTCAGCCTGCGCGTCCGCTGAATCTCGACGCGGGGTACGGCGATGAAGAAGCGGAGGACGAGTCCTGAATTATTTTGATGGCAACGGGGCGATCGAAGTCGCGCGCGGCGAAAGGGCGCTGATCGCAATCCCCGAGCTCCCGCGGCAAGGGCAACGGCGGTCGGCCGAGGCCCGCCTCGAAGAAGCGGAGGGCCTGGCAGGGGCGATCGGGGTCGATGTGGTCACCGCGCGGCCGTTTCGTGTGCGCAGCGTCCGGCCGGCGACTCTGCTCGGCAAAGGCCAGGTCGAGGAGCTTGCCGAAGCGGCCAAGGAGCAGGACGCGCATCTGCTCATTGTCGATTCCGCGCTCACTCCGATCCAGCAGAAGAATCTGGAGGAGGAGGTCGGAACCAAGGTCATCGACCGCACCGGACTGATCCTCGAGATTTTCGGCGAGCGGGCTGCAACTGCCGAAGGGCGGCTTCAGGTCGAGCTTGCCCATCTCGATTATCAGGCGGGCCGGCTGGTCCGAAGCTGGACTCACCTTGAGCGGCAGCGCGGCGGCTTCGGTTTCCTCGGCGGCCCGGGCGAAACCCAGATCGAGGCCGACCGGCGGCTGATCCGCGAGCGCATGGCCAAGATCAGGCGCGAACTGGAGCAGGTCAAGCGGACCCGCTCGCTGCACCGGGGGCGGCGGCAGCGGGCGCCTTGGCCGGTGATTGCTCTGGTCGGCTATACGAACGCCGGAAAGTCGACGCTTTTCAATCGGCTGACGGGTGAATCTGTGTTCGCCGAGAACCTCCTGTTCGCAACGCTCGACCCGACGATGCGCGACATCCGCCTGCCGGGGTTCGACAAGGCCATCCTCTCGGACACCGTCGGATTCGTCTCGGACCTGCCGACCGAGCTGATCGCCGCGTTCCGCGCCACGCTCGAGGAGGTGCGCGAGGCCGATCTGCTGGTCCATGTGCGCGACATGAGCCATCCCGACCGGGAGGCGCAGCGCGAGGACGTCGAAGATGTCCTCAAGTCGCTCGGACTCGCGGAGGAGGCGGCGCCGCCGCGGATCGAAGCCTGGAACAAGGTCGATCTGCTGTCGGCAGAGGAGCGCGACCGGCTCTACGAAGAAGCTCGCCGCCGAGACGACGTGGCGCCGATTTCGGCGCTCACCGGCGAAGGCTTGGACGAGCTGCGCGAGCGGATGTCGCTATGCATCCGTGGCGGCGAGCAGGTTCATGATGTGCGACTTCCGGCAAGCGCGGGCGAGATGATCGCCTGGCTTCACGCGAGGGGAGAGGTGCTCGACCAGAAGCTCGATCATGATCAGCTCCACCTTTCGGTCCGGCTCTCGCCCGACAATTGGGCGCGGTTTCAAAATCTCAGTGCTCCTGCGAAGGCAGGAGCCCAGTCCAGCACATAGGCGCTGCTAAGCGGCCCGTCGGGGGCCCTGCCTACGCAGGGGTACGCTTCGCTGCCACCCAGAGCTCTTCCTTGTCGTCCAGAGTCATTCCAGCGAAGCCTGGGGTTTTCTCGATTGCGCGGAAGCGCTGCTCGAACTTGCGATTGGCTTCGCGCAGTGCGGCTTCCGGTTCAATGTTGAGATGGCGTGCGAGGTTTACTACCGCGAATAGCAGGTCGCCGAGTTCCTCGAGCATGCCGCTGTGCCCACTCTCGGCGTCCAGCTCCGCGAGCTCCTCGTCGATCTTGGCGCGCGGCCCCGATGCGTCCGGCCAGTCGAAGCCAACGCGCGCTGCTCGGCGCTGAAGCTTGGCGGCGCGCTCCAGCGCCGGAAGCGCCAATGCGACACCCGCCAAGGCACTGTCGTCCGGCGATTTCCTGCGCTCGGCGGCTTTCAATTCTTCCCAGCCGGGGCTGTGCGACGCATCGCCGAAGATGTGGGGGTGGCGACGCTCGAGCTTGTCGCAGATGCGGTCGATGACGTCTTCGAGCGTGAATGCGCCGGCTTCCTCGGCCATCTGGCTGTGGAAGACGACCTGGAGCTGCAGATCGCCGAGTTCGTCTGCGAGCGAGCTGATGTCGTCACGCGCGATCGCATCCGCTACCTCATAGGCTTCTTCGATCGTGTAGGGCGCGATGGTGGCGAACGTCTGCTCGCGATCCCATTCGCAGCCGCTCACGGGATCGCGCAACCGTCGCATGATCGAAACGAGCCTCTCAAGGGCCATGAGGGGCTCCTTCGCTCTGGAAACATGAAAGTATGATAATATGCATTATGTAAAATACAACATGGTTCAGGAGACGAGGACAAGCCAGCGCCCTTCCACGCCCCAGCGGCTCAAGGAAGACAGATAATTCATCCCCAGCACATTGAGGTCGTCATTGTCCGCGACCTGCAGCCCGACGTCGTGGCGTACGATATTCCCCACGCTGAGCTCGTCGGCGCTACCGCTGGACACGCGGATGATGCCATTGCCGGTGCGAACAAATTCGTCGCGACGCGGCGAAACGTCCACTCCGGCGTTCACCGCGGTCGCCCGGTCAACCGTCGTCATCGTCGCTCCGCTGTCGACCAGGAATTTGACGTCGCGGCCGTTGAGTTTGGCGTAGACCCAGAAATGGCCGTCGAGCGCCATGGGAATGCGCGTCTCCTGCCCCTCCATGACCGGAGTTCCGACCGCTTCGGCCTTCAGGCGCTGCGCGAGGTAGCCGAGGTCGTCGCGGAAGGTGAACAGCACGAAGCCCGCGGCGAAGATCACGATCCACGCGAGCGCCATTGTGATCAGCTTCGCCGCCGGTTCTCGCCGCGCCATCAGCGAGCCGAGGACGAGCATGATCGCCATCAGGATATAGACTCCGCCGAGCATCAGGTTGCTGGACATCATGAGGCGATCTCGAGCCCGTCATAGGCCGGCGCGGCCCAATCGGGCAGCTCGGCGACAAGGGTTCGATAATCCAGGCCGTTGCCCATGTGAACGAGATAGAGCTGGCCGACGCCGAGGTCTCGCGCCCAGTTGAGAACGGCGTCTAGATGGGCGTGGGTCGGGTGCGGCTTGCGAGTCAGGCAATCGGCGATCCACACGTCCACGCCTTGGTAAAGCGCGGCCATGTCGCCGGTTAATTCGCTGAAATCGATGGCGTGTCCGACCGAATATACACCTTCGTCGAAGCGCAGCCCGAGCGAGGTCCGCCCGCCGTGGGGCTGGTCGACGAAGCGAGCTCTGGCATTGCCGAAGCTCAGCTCCTCTCCAAGCTCGCGAGCTTCGACGATCGGACGGTAGAAGTCCGATTGCTCGAACGCGTAGCCGAACCGCTCCTGTAGCTCCCGCAGCACATTCTCTTTGGCGTGGAGCGGAACTGGACCGCCGACCGCCTGCGAGACGGACCGAAGCTCGTCGATTCCATGGCAATGGTCCCCGTGGGTGTGCGTCACGATCACTCCGTCGAGGCGGTTGACCTCTGCCGCGAGCAGCTGCTGACGAAGGTCCGGCCCGCAATCGACCAGCATCCGCTCGCCCGCGCTCTCGACCAGGATCGAGGTCCTGAGGCGATTGTTGCGCGGCTCGGCTGGATCGCATTGGCCCCATTCATTGCCGATCTTGGGAACGCCGGTCGAGGTTCCGCAGCCGAGAACCCGGACCCTCAAGCCTGAGCTTTCGGGAACAATTTAAAGAAGTTGGTGGTCGTTTCAGCGGCCAGATCTTCGAGGGGTTCTCCCCTCAACTCAGCTACAAAGCTCGCCGTGTCAGCGACGAAGGCTGGTTCGCATTTCTGCCCCCGGTGCGGCACCGGCGCGAGGAACGGCGAATCCGTTTCGAGAAGCATTTGCTCGGCCGGCAGCCATTTCGCGGTTGCTTGCAGGTCCTGCGCGTTCTTGAAGGTGACGATTCCGGACAGCGAAACATAGAAGCCGAGGTCGAGACCCTTGCGCGCAAGCTCGGCCGAGCCGGTGAAGCAGTGGAGGACCCCGCTCACCCCCCTCTCCTTCACCGCCCGCTCGAGGATCTCGGCCGTGTCCTCCTCCGCCTCGCGCGTGTGGACGACCAACGGAAGCCTGGACTGTTGCGCCGCTTCGATATGCGCTTCGAAGCGCTCGCGCTGAGCAGCACGGTCGGACTTGTCGTAATAATAATCGAGGCCGCATTCGCCGATCGCGATCACCCGCGGATGCTCAGCTGCCTCGGCCAGCGCCGAAGCACCGAGGTCGGGATGGGCGTCGGCCTCGTGCGGGTGAACGCCAACGCTCGCCCAGACGTCCGGCTCGCGATCGGCGACGGCGATGATATCGCCCCACTCGCGCTGCCGCGTCGAGATATTCAGGAAACCCGCGACGCCGCGATCTCGTGTGTTCTCAAGTACTTCGGACTGGCGTTCTACCAAGCCCTCGTAATTGAGGTGGCAGTGGCTGTCGATCAGCCTCACGCCGCCTGTTCCTCAACCTCGAGGCGCGGAAACAAAGGCGTCGGTTGCTCAAGCCTGAAGTCGCTTTCGGCGAGCGGCGAATACCAGTGGCTCATGATGCCCTCGAAGGTGCGCAGCGTGGCATCTACGCCCATCGCGTCGAGCAGCCGGTCCGCGCTTGCGGGGATCACGGGCCGGATCGCAACTGCGAGGATCGCAATGCAGATATACAGTGTGGCTAGCACCGTCTCCATGCGCTGCGGGTCGGTCTTGCGCAGCGTCCATGGCGCCTGCTCGTCGATGTACGCGTTGCAGGCGAACACTGCCTGGATCCACGCTTCGCACGCCTTCGACAGCGCGAGATCGGCATAAGCTGCAGGCATCGTCTTGGCGACGGCGCCGCAGACGACGTCGAACAGCGCATTGTCAGGGTCGGTATGGCCACGGATTTCCGGCAGCCCTCCATCGCAATTGCGGACGATTTGTGTGAGCACGCGCTGCGCAAGGTTGCCGAAGCTGTTGGCGAGCTCGGCGTTGGCGCGGGCGACGATCGCCTCGGCGCTATAGCTGCCGTCCTGCCCGAACGTGACTTCGCGAAGCAGGAAATAGCGCAGCGCATCGACTCCGAACTTCTCCGCGAGCACCATCGGGTCGACGACATTGCCCACGCTCTTCGACATTTTCTCGCCGCGGCTGAGCAGGAAGCCATGGCCGTAGACCTGCCTCGGGAGCGCGATTCCGGCGCTCATCAGGAACGCGGGCCAATAGACGGCATGGAAGCGGACCACGTCCTTCCCGATCAGGTGGATGTCCGCGGGCCAGAAGCGGCGCCACAGCTCCGTATCGTCGGGGTAGCCGAGGCCGGTGATGTAGTTGGTCAGCGCATCGAGCCAGACGTACATGACGTGACCGTTGCTTCCCGGCACCGGAACGCCCCAATCGAAGCTGGTGCGCGAGATCGAGAGGTCGGATAGGCCGCCCTCGACGAAGCGGACGACCTCGTTGCGTCGGCTCTCCGGACGGATGAAGTCGGGATTCGCGGCATAATGGTCGAGCAGCTTTTGCTGATAGTTCGACAGGCGGAAGAACCAGCTTTCCTCGACCGTCCACTCGACCGGCGTCCCTTGCGGCGAGAGCTTCCCGGCGTCTTCGCCATCGACCAGCTCGGCTTCGTCGTAATAAGCCTCGTCGCGGACCGAGTACCAACCTTCATAGCGGCCGAGATACAGGTCTCCCCTCTCCTCCATCGCGCTCCAGATTGCCTGGCTGGCGCGATAATGGTCGCTCTCCGAAGTCCGGATGAAGCGGTCGTACGACACGTTAAGAGTGTCGCACATGTCCAGGAAAAGACGTGACATCTTGTCCGCAAAGGCGCGCGGTTCTAAGCCTTCTCCGCGCGCGGCCTGGGCCATCTTCAGGCCATGCTCGTCGGTGCCCGTCTGGAGGCGGACATCTCGACCCTGCTGACGCTGAAACCGCGCGATCGCATCGGCGGCGATGGCTTCATAGGCATGGCCGATGTGCGGCGGCCCGTTTGGATAACTGATCGCCGTCGTGATGTAGAAGGGCTCGCCCATGCGGCCGCCCTAGCCGTGAGCCCCTAGCGCTTCAAGGAAGCTGGCTCAGCCACTTGCGCGAGGAAACCGCCCATCTGGAAGACGGTGGCTGCGGGGTCGAGGGTCAAGCGCGGCGCAACAGCGGACAGCTCGCGCGCCTTGGCATAGGCATCGAGCGCCCGCTCCAACGCGGGACCGCGTAAGGCCCGCGCCTCGCGGGCTATGAGGGACGGAGCGAGCTCGAGGAATGCCGCGTAGCGGTCGGCCGACGCCTTCTTGCCGAGCTCCTGCGACAGGTCCGAGCGGCGGGCGTTGGTCGGGTCGCCTTGGCGGATGATCGCCAGCGCGGCGTCCTCGAGCTTCGCAAGGCCGAGCTCGGCGAAGGCGAGCGCCCTTCCCGCCGAACCGAACGCCATCGGAATGACCCGCTTGCGCTCGGCGGCGCTGAGCTGCGGCGCTTGCGCTTCGAGGATTGACGTCATGGCGTCGCCGCTCAACGTCTCGAACTGCAGCCGGCGACAGCGCGAGCGGATGGTCGGGAGAAGCCGTCCCGGGGCATGGCTGACGAGAAAGAACAAGGTGTTGGCGGGAGGCTCCTCGAGGATCTTGAGTAGCGCGTTGGCGGCTTCCTTGTTCAAATCCTCCATGCTGTCGATCACCGCGACCCGCCACGGCGAGAGAGCAGCGGTCATGCCCATGAACTCGCCGAGGTCGCGAACCTGGTGGATCGTGATGTCGCGGGCGAGGCCCTCCCCTTTCTCCTTCTCCAGGCGCTTGAGCCAGCGCATGTCTGGATGGCTGCCAGCTTCGACCAGCTTGACGATCCGATGCTCGTCCTCGCTGTCGATCCCGGACAGCTCGGAGGCCGGGCCGGCGGCATCGGCGAGGACCCGCCGCGCCGCGACGTGGGCGAAGCTTGCCTTTCCCACCCCTCTCGGCCCGGCGAGCAGCCACGCATGATGGAGCTTGCGCGACGCCCAGGCGTTGGCGAACTGCTCGACGGCCCGGTCCTGCCCGACGATCACGGGAGCAGGTCCTCGATGGCCTTGAGGAGGCGCTGGGTCACTTCCTCCGGACTACCGGTGGCATCGACCAATTGCACCCGCTCGGGTTCTTCGGCGGCGATGATGTGGAAGGCTGCGTCGACCTTGCGATGATATTCGTCGGGGCGGCCGCCGATGCGGTCGCTCGCCCCATTATCTCTGGAGCGGGCGCGGTCGCCCCCATCGTCGAGCATCAGGATCAGGCTCGTGTCGGGATAGTAGCCCTCCAGGCCGAAGTCGTTGATCTCCCGCACCGCCTCGATTCCGAGCCCGCCGGCGCCGCCCTGGTAGGCGAGCGAACTGTCGAGGAAGCGGTCGCTCACCACCCATTTTCCTTCGTCGAGCGCAGGGCGGATCGTCTTGGTCACGTGATCGGAGCGAGCTGCCGCGAACAGCAGCGCCTCGGCGCGCGCTCCCCAGCGCTCCTCGGCACCGCCGAGCAAAAGCTCGCGAATCTTCTCCGCGCCCTCGCTCCCGCCCGGCTCACGGGTGACCAGCACGTCGATTCCGCGCTCGCGCAGCGCACGGCCAAGCGCCTCGACCTGCGTCGACTTGCCGACCCCCTCCCCGCCTTCGAGCGTGATGAATTTGCCGCGCATCGCACCTTAGTACCCCTGCGAAGGCAGGGGTCCAGTCCAAGAACAAAGGAGTCTCGGCTCCTGCCTTCGCAGGAGCACAGTCAGATGATCTGCTTCAAGCCGAGCCAGATGCGGCCGAAGAAGCCTGCCTTGCCGACGTCCTCGCCGGCGACCAGCGGTACCACCTGCGGAGGCGTGTCGCCGGTGCTGACGACCAGCTGCGCGACCTCCTGGCCCTTGGCGATCGGGGCCATCAGCGGCCCCTCGTAGCGGATCTTCATCGTCGTCGGCTTGCTGGTGAGCGACAGCCCCGCCGGAACCGTCACCGCGAGATCGTTCGCCGCAACCAGCGGCACCGTGCTGCTGCTTCCCATCTGCACGCTTGCAGTGCCGACCTTCGCCCCGGCCTTGAACAGTGGCTTGTCGGCCCACGCATTGAAACCCCACTCGATCAGCCGCGTCGATTCCTGCACGCGCTGGTTCCAGCTCGCCATGCCGGCGAGCACCTCGATCAGCCGCCGTCCGTTCTGGATCGCCGAGCCGGTGAAGCCGTAGCCCGCCTCGTCGGTGTGGCCGGTCTTCAGCCCGTCTGCGCCGGGAACATGGCCGAGAATCGGGTTGCGGTTCTCCTGTGTGATGTCCTGGTTCGAGCCCATCGTCTTGCCCCAGGTGAAGTTCGGAAGGCTGTAGAACTCCTTGTAGAGCTTGGGATGGTGCTCGATCGTCGCCCGGGCGAGCGTGGCGAGGTCGCGCGCGGTGACGTAGGTCACGCCATTGTCGGGCCAGCCATTGGCGGTGCCGAAGTGGCTGTTGTTCATTCCAAGCTTCTTCGCCAGCGCGTTCATCTGATCGGTGAAGGACTGTTCGGTCCCGGCGATGCATTCGGCGAGCACGACCGACGCGTCATTGCCCGACAGAGTCACGATGCCCTTGAGCAGATTCTCGACGCTGACCTGCTCGTTGGCCGACAGGAACATGGTCGAGCCGGCCTGCGGCCCGTGCCATTTCTGCCAGGTCTCCGGCCGAACCGTGCACATCTTGCTGAGCGGCAGCTGGCCGCGGTCTATTAGCTCGAACGCGACCTCGGTCGTCATCATCTTGGCGAGAGATGCCGGGGGGAAGCGCGCGTCCGGGTTCTTGGCGAAGAGCACCGCACCCGAATTGACGTCGTAGAGGTAGGCGGCCTTGGCCGGCGTATCGAATTGTGGCGCGGCGGCGGGCGCTGCACTGGCGAGAAGGACGGAAGCGGCGGTGGCGAGGAGAAGGGTGCGCGGCATCGGAACGGTTGAAATCCCCTGGTTCAGGTTGG
>DASUIC010000012.1:0-3039 GCA_036273215.1 Sphingomicrobium sp. | reverse complement strand
TCGTCAGTCACTCGGGCGAGGTAGGCTTTGCCGGTGCAAAGAAAAAGCCGCCCGGGCTCGCGCCCGAACGGCTCCTGTTCCGTGTAGAGAACCGTATGGCTACATGCCGCTGACGTTCTGCTCGTCGGCTTCCTGCTGGTTGGTCGCATTCTGCTCTGCGGCCGCATTCTCATCGTTGAGGTTGGTCTTGTTGGCCGCCGCTTCGCTATTCGCCGCGTCCATCGCCGCCTGGTTGGAAAGCGCGTTGAGATCGTCGGCGCTCGGCTGGTTGAGCTGCGCATTATCGACCGCGTCCGGGTTGGAATTGTTGCACGCGCCGAGCGCCAACGCCGCTACGCCGGCAATCACGAAAGCTAGTCTTTTCATGCTTTTACGTTCCCCAAATGATCGTTTGCGAAGGTCACCCTAACAGCGCCTTGCTTGAGATTCGAGGGGAAATTCCCTATATTTCGGGTGCCGGGCAACCGGCTACGTCGGTAGACGGTCAGGTGGAATAGGCACTTCGGACCCGGGGGGCAGTACCCCGGCGCCTCCACCAGCAGCCGCCGCCCTGGACCAGATTTCAGGCGGTTGCTGATGGGGGCGAAATAGGATCGACGAGTGCAATAAAGGCCCGATTGCCGATCGGATTGAGCCACCGCAACGGCTCATTCACACAAGTGCCAACGATAACGAGGCGCTCGCTCTTGCTGCGTAACTGACGTCCTAACGGACTGAAGTTACAAGGCTAAAGCGCGGTCGGACCCCACCGGGCAACAGAAGGGGATTCCAGCGGTTCGGGAGGCACCGGGCAACAGAAGCCTCCCACTTTTTCATCTTCGCTCCCGGCTCGAGCAACAAATGGCTCGGGACTGCGACAACTGATTGCCCCGGACCACCTCGTCCGCGCGCACTCCGCCGTGGCTTTCTCTTCCAACACAATTGCTTTAATCCAAAGTGAATCAACCTCGCGCGAGGGGGCCGAGTTTGGCCGACATTTTCGTATCTTACGGCCGTTCCACAGAGGCGCAGGCGCAAGAGGTCGCGGACGCCCTCCGTTCGGCGGGCTACAACGTTTGGCGCGACGACGAATTGCCCGCGCACCGCGCTTACAGCGATGTCATCGAAGAGCGGCTCCGTTCGGCCAAAGCGGTAGTCGTGCTTTGGTCGGCCGAGGCGGCGCGTTCGCAGTGGGTGCGGGCAGAGGCCGACATCGCTCGTGAAGCAGGCACACTGGTCCAGGTCACGATCGACGGCACGATCCCGCCGCTTCCCTTCAACCAAATCCAGTGCGCCGATCTCAAGGGCTGGAGCGGCGACACCGATGCGGCCGGCTGGCGAAAGGTCGAGAGCAGCGTCGCCCTGCTCGTCGCGGGGGCACCCGAAGTCGAGAGCCTGCAAGCGAAAGGCTCGCCGGTGCGGCGGGTAGCCATCTGTGTGCTGCCGTTCATCAACTTAAGCGGCGACGCCGAGCAGGAATATTTCAGCGACGGGATCACGGACGACATCATCACCGATCTATCGAAGGTCTCGGCGCTGTCCGTCACAGCTCGCAACACGGCTTTCACGTTGAAAGGGCAGGCCCTTGAGGCAGGTCAGATTGCCCGGCAGCTGCACGTCACGCACGTCCTGGAAGGCAGTATTCGCAAGTCCGGCGACCGTGTGCGGATAAACGCCCAGCTGATCGATGCCGAGGCCGGGGACCACGTCTGGGCAGACCGCTATGATCGTGAACTCACCGACATCTTCGCCATCCAGGACGAAATCTCCAAAGCCATTGTGTCGTCGCTGCGGGTGAAGCTGCTGCCGAAGGAAAAGAAGGCGATCGAGAATCGCGGCACCTCGAGCGTCGAGGCGTACAACCTTTACCTCATGGCGCGGCAGCATTGGATCAGCGGCAACGACGGGGACATTCGGCGCGACGAGGTCGTCATCAGGATTTGCAGGCAGGCGACGGAAATCGATCCCAACTACGCGAAAGCATGGGGGTTGATCGCGCTCGCCCAGGCCGAAATGCGATTTGGACACTCCCGCCCCGAAGACGCTCTCTCTTCCGCCGAACGGGCGCTTCAGCTGGACCCGAACATGCCAGAAGCGCTGTGCGTGAAAGCCCGATATCTGTCCGATGAAGACGGAAAGCCGGAAGAGGCTGATCGGCAGATCCAGGCGGCGCTGCGGCTCGATCCCGAATCCTGGGAAGTGAACAAGGAGGCCGCGCGAATTCTCAGCCGAAGCGGAAAGATGCGCGAGGCGATCCCCTATTTTGAAAAGGCCGCGGCACTGGCCGAGAGTGACTATTATTCCACTGGCATGCTTGCGACTTGCTACGCTGCGGTCGGCGATTCCGAGGGGCTTCAGCGCGCGGCGAGAATGACCTTGGAGCGCACCCAGCGAGTCCTTGCGCAGGATCCGGCAACAGGCTCGGCGCTGGGCCATGGCGCCGTTGCGCTCGCCGCGCTCGGTGATTCGGAGCGAGCCAAGGACTGGATCAAGCGCGCGCTGTTGATGGACCCTGACAATTTCACGATGCGATGGAATTTGACCTGCGCATTGTCGCGTTTTCTCGGCGACAAGGATGCAGCGATCGATCTCCTCGCCACTTTCGTGGACCGAGCACCACCTTCATTCGTCGAATATCTTCGCCTTGATACCGACCTCGACCCACTTCGCGGCGATCCGCGTTTCGAAAATCTCGCGGCGACCGCCGAGCAGCGTGTCGCAGCAAGCAGGAGTGCAGCGGCCTAGCGCCGCCGCAGCTCATCCCTGATCTCGGTCAGAAGCTCGATTTCCGTCGGAGCCGCCACCGCCGGCTCTTCGCGCCTGCGCATCAGCTTGGTCGCCCAGCGCACCATCAGGAAGATGATGAAGGCGAGGATCAGGAAGCTGACGACCTGGGTCACGAACTCGCCCCAGCCCAGAACCGGCGCTCCGGCCTTCTTGAGCGCGGCATAATCGCTCATCGATCCGTGGTACCCCGCGGGGACCGGGCCCATCAGGAGGAAATGGCTCGAGAAATCGAGGCCGCCGAAAATCCTGCCGACGATCGGCATGATGATGTCG
>DASUIC010000011.1:0-4089 GCA_036273215.1 Sphingomicrobium sp. | reverse complement strand
GGGGAGGGGAACCATGCGAAGCATGGTGGAGGGGCCGAAAGGCCGCGTCATCGACCCCTCCGTCAGCGCTTTGCGCTGCCACCTCCCCGTTCCGGGGAGGATTTGAGGAGCCACAATGCCCACCACCGATTCCGATCCGATCGTCATCCTCTCCTACGCCCGCACCCCGATGGGCAGTTTCCAGGGTGCGCTGTCGCCGCTTTCCGCAACCGAACTCGGAGCAACCGCGGTCAAGGCCGCGGTCGAGCGCGCCGGCATCAGCGGCGACCAGGTCGATAAGGTGTTCATGGGCAACGTCCTCTCAGCTGGGCTCGGTCAGGCCCCGGCCCGGCAGGCAGCGATTGGCGCCGGACTCCCCAAATCGGCCGAAGCGGTGACCGTCAACAAGGTCTGCGGTTCCGGCATGCAGGCGGCGATCTTCGCGACCGATATGCTGAAGGCCGGATCGGCCGACGTGATCGTCGCCGGCGGCATGGAGAGCATGTCGAACGCGCCCTACCTGTCGAAGAAATATCGCGCGGGTGCGCGCATCGGGCACGACACGGTCTACGATCACATGATGCTCGACGGCCTCGAGGACGCCTATGACAAGGGCCGCGCGATGGGCACCTTCGCCGAGGACGCCGCGCGCGAATATCAGTTCACGAGGGCGGACCAGGACGAATATGCGATCGAGAGCCTGAGGCGCGCCAATGCTGCGATAAACGAAGGCAAGTTCGACAAGGAAGTCGTCCCGGTCACCGTCAAAACCCGCAAGGGCGAGGAAACGGTCGAGCGCGACGAGCAGCCCGGCAAGGGCAATCCCGAGAAGATCCCGCAACTGAAGGCTGCGTTCGCGAAGGACGGGACGATCACGGCGGCGACCTCCTCCTCGATCAGCGATGGCGCGGCGGCGCTGGTTTTGACGCGCCAGAGCATCGCCGAGAAGCTCGGCAAGAAACCGATCGCGCGAGTGGTCGCCCACGCGGCCGCCGCGCAGGAGCCGGCGAAGTTCACTAGCGCGCCCGTGCCGGCGATCGAGAAGGTGCTTCAGAAGGCCGGGTGGAGCGTCGACGACGTCGACCTGTGGGAAGTCAACGAGGCGTTCGCCTGCGTCGCGATGATCGCCATGCGCGACATCGGAATCCCGCACGACAAGATCAACGTCAACGGCGGAGCGACCGCGCTCGGCCATCCGATCGGCGCCAGCGGCGCGCGGATTACGACGACTTTGATCGCCGCCCTCCAGAACCGCGGCCTGAAGCGCGGTGTGGCGAGCCTCTGCATCGGAGGCGGCGAGGCGACCGCGATCGCGGTGGAGCTGGTTTAGTTGAGCCTTGACGTCGAGCTTTTTTGTAGCTACATAAATCAGTGACGATCACCTTCGATCCGGCGAAGCGGGACCGCACGCTGGCCGAGCGCAACCTCGACTTCGCGGATGCAGAGGACGTCTTCGCCGGACCGCTGGTTGAGAATCCCGACGATCGCTTCGATTATGGAGAGGATCGGTTCGTTACAGTCGGGTATCTCGGAAAGCGGATGGTCGTGGTGGTCTGGACTCCGCGGGACAGTGGCCGGCACATTATTTCGATGCGGAAGGCAAATCAGCGTGAACGAAAAAGATACGGAGAGCAGCTGGGTCGATCCTGACGACGCGCCGGAGCTCGATGACGAATGGTTCGAGCGAGCCGAGCTTCGGATTGGGGACAAGGTGATCCGCCGTGGACGGCCCGCCGGATCGGCCAAACAGCTTGTGTCGCTTCGGCTCGACAAGGCGGTAGTGGACCGCTTCAAGGCCAAGGGCGCCGGCTGGCAAACGCGCATCAACGACGCGCTCCGGAAAGCGGCTGGCCTCTAGCCGAGACTTCGCGGACACGAGACTCGCTAGTCCACCACTTCATTTCCGCCGACGCCCCAGACGTCGCCAGTGCGGATGTAGCCGTCCTTCTTGCCGATCTCGATGCGGCACCAGCCGTCGCCCTTGCACTTGCTGATGCGGCCGACGGCACCGGCTTCGACGCGGTAGCGGACACGCGCGCTGTCGTTCGGATCGGCGAAGATCGGGCGCGGATCGCCGGGCCTGACCATCGCCGTTCGGCGGTCGCTTAGCATGCTGACCAGCATCCAGCCCTGCGCTCCGTCGGGGTCCTGGATCAGCCGCCAGGTCTGATATTTCTTGACCACCCGGACCGGCAGGTCGCGGCGCTGGTAGAGCCAGACGTTGGGGTAATTGCGCCCCGGTCCGGTGTGGGTCATCGCCTGGCCCGAGGCCAGCGACGCCCAATAAGGCGGCTGCTTGTCCTGCGCGAGCGCGGGAGCTGCCGCGGCGATGATCAGGAATGCGGTGACCAGCCCCCGAGCAACCATCACGCGCCGGTCAAAATCCTGTCCACGAGCTGCTTCACCGTCGGGATGAAGCCGTTCGAGTAGAAGGGGTCGCTCCTGAAGCGGAAAGCGGCGTGGCCAGCGAACATCAGATTCTGTTCGACCGATCCGCCGTGGGCAATCTCCTGAAGAGTCTTCTGGATGCAGAAGCTGCGCGGGTCGGCGAGGCGACCGGTCGAGTTCTTCTCATTGTCCGCCCAGGAGGAGAAGGCGCACTGGCTGAGGCAGCCCATGCATTCGGCCTGGTCCTTGCGGATCTGCTTTTCCTCGTCGGGCGAGACGAAGATGAGCGTGTCGTCCGGAGTCTTCATCGCATTGGTGAAGCCGCGCGCGTACCATTCGCGTGCGTGGATCAGGTCGCCCTTGGTGACCCAGTAATTCTTCTTGGTGCCGATGCCGACGTCGAGCTGGAAATGGTGATCGCCGATCGGCTCCTTGGTGTAGGCGATCTGGCGTTCGCTTTTCGCTTCGAGATTGCGCAGGAACGGATTGCGCACCGCCGATGAATAGAAGCCCGTCGGCGAGAAACGGTGCAGCAGCACGTCGCCTTCCTCGAGCGTCATCAGCCGGGCCTTCCATTCCGGCGGGATCGGGCTTTCCTGGGTGAGCAGCGGGCGCGTTCCAAACTGGAAGACGATCTGTCCGAGCTCCGGATTGTCGATCCAGTTGGCCCATTCGTCGAGCCGCCACACGCCGCCGGCCATGACGATCGGCACGGTGTCAGCGATGCCATTATCGCGCATCGTCTGGCGAAGCGCGGCGACACGCGGATAGGGATCTTGCGGAGCGCGAGGGTCCTCGGCGTTCGACAGGCCGTTGTGCCCGCCCGCGAGCCACGGGTCTTCGTACACGACCGCGGCAAGCCACTCGGCCGCCTTGTGATAGGCGCGCTTCCATAGGGCGCTGAACGCGCGCGCCGAGCTGATGATCGGAAGGTAATTGACCCCGTAGGAGGCGGCGATCTCGCTGAGCTTGTACGGCATGCCCGCGCCGCAGGTGACGCCGCTGACGAGACCCTTGGTGCGCTCGAGTACGCCGTGGAGCACCCGCTGCGCGCCGCCCATCTCCCACAGCACGTTGATGTTGATCGCGCCCTTGCCGCTGGCGATGTCGTAGGCGCGTTGAACCTGCGCGACCGCGCCGTCGATCGCATATTTGATCAGCTCTTCGTGCCGGTCGCGGCGGGTCAGCGCCTCATAGACCTGGGGGATAATGCGTCCCTCCGCGTCATAGCTGTCGGCATTGACCGCCGAGACGGTGCCGATTCCGCCGGCCGCGGCCCAGGCGCCGGAGCTCGCATGGTTGGTCGCGCTGACGCCCTTGCCGCCTTCGATCAGCGGCCAGACCTCGCGTCCGCCATAGAGGATGGGCTTCAGCCCCTTGAACAAAACCCGTCTCCCGGCGCGTCCGCGCGCCTCGGCGGCACATATAAGATGCGATGGTGAACAATGCCCGAAAAAAATGAGCGCGCCCGGGCGACCCGGACCCGCTCACTTGATGCGCGCCAGTCGCTTAGTAGCAATTGCCCGAAGCGACCGCGCCGCCGACCGCAGCGCCAAGCACGCCGCCGATGATCGCTCCCGCCGCTCCGTCGCCGCGACGATAACGATAACCAAAGCGCGTACGGTGGATGCGGTCGCGGTCGGAAACCGCGCTTCCGATCACCGCGCCGGCAAGCCCGCCGGCAACCACGCCCGCGCCCGGGTTGCAGCCATAGCCATAGCC
>DASUIC010000010.1:0-4301 GCA_036273215.1 Sphingomicrobium sp. | reverse complement strand
GGGCCGCAGGCGACGAGACTGTCCTCCTCGCCGCATTCGGGACAGGTCTTGGGCGGCGGCATCACGTGGCCGCAATGGTGGCAGGCGAGCCGGTGCATCAGCCGGTGCTCGACCATCCACGCGGTGCAGTTCGGGCATTGGAAGCGGTGGCCGCAGTGGCGGCAAAGCGTCAGTGGCGCGAAGCCGCGGCGGTTGAGGAACAGCAGCGACTGCTCGCTGCGGTCGAGGTTCGTCTGAAGCTCGTTGACCAGCTCGGGCGCAAGCCAGCGGCCGCGCGGCGGCGGGTCCTGCGTGAGGTCGATCGCGCGCATCTGGGGAAGCGTCGCGCCGGCGAAGCGCTGCGGTAGCGAGACTTCGCGATAGCGGCCGAGCTCGACCATGTGGCGGCTTTCGATTGGCGGAGTCGCGGTCGAGAGGATCACGGGGATTTCCTCGAACTTGGCGCGCATCACAGCGGTGTCGCGGGCGTGGTACTGGACGCCTTCCTCCTGCTTGAACGAGGGCTCGTGCGCCTCGTCGACGACGATCAGGCCGAGGTTCGGATAGGGGAGGAAGAGCGCCGACCGCGCCCCCACAGTGACCGCCGCTTCGCCGCTCGCGATCCCGCGCCACGCGCGGCGGCGCTGCGACGCGCGCAGATCCGAGTGCCAGACCACCGGCGCGCAGCCGAAGCGCGCTTCGAAGCGGGTGAGGAAGGGCTCGGTCAAGGCAATTTCCGGCAGCAGGACCAGCACCTGCTTTCCCTGGCGCAGGCACTCGGCGATCGCTTCGAAATAGACTTCGGTCTTGCCCGAACCTGTCACTCCATCAAGCAGGACCGGGTCAAAGCCCTTGCCGATGGCCGAGGCGAGGCTGGCCGCCGCGTCGCCTTGGTCGTCGTTGAGGTCGGGCGGCGCATGGTCGGGGTCCGGCCGTGCAAGCGGACGATCTGCGTCGACCGTGACCGCTTCGAGCGCGCCCGTATTTACCAGCCCGCGAAGAACTGCGTCGCTGACGCCCGCATGATGGGCGAGTTCGCGGATGGTGCCCTGGCGGCCTGCGAGCGCCGCAAGTGCTTTCTCGCGCTGCGGCGTCAGGCGTTCGGGGACGAACCCGGTCGGGCGATATTCGGTAAGCTGGCGCGGCCCATCGAGCGCGGCGGACGAGGGCAGCACCATGCGAAGCACCGACGCGAGTGGCGCCAGGTAATAATCGCCGGTCCATTCGCACAGCCGCCGCAGCGGCTCGGCGATCGGCGGGATGTCGAGAACGGCGGCGAGCGGCCGAAGCCGCGCGTCGGGCACTTCGTTGGTCGCGAGCCGCTCGGCCTCCCACGCGACCCCGAGCAGCTGTCGCGGGCCAAGCGGCGCAACGACGATCGAGCCCGGCTCGACGTGCATGCTCTCCGGCACGCGATAATCAAGCGGCCCAAGCGCTGCATTCAGTGTCACGACGCGGGCGCGGCTCAGGGGCATGGAAGATATTTCACACGAAGGCACGAAGAAGAAAGGGAGCCACGAAGATTCTAGAAATCAGTCTTTCGGTCTTTCGAGAACGGAATGACATCAGCCGGGCCATTCACGATCCGGCGCAGACCTTCGCGGAACGTTTCTCCGCCGAAGTTCATGAGCAGTCCTACAGGCTGGTGTGCGAGTCTGATGTAAGTGAGCAATTGTTTGCTGTGTACAGGCGCAAGGCGTTCGACGGATTTCACTTCGATGATGAGCTTGCCACCAACGAGCAGGTCCACGCGGTAGCCTTCCTCAAGCCTCACACCATCGAATAACATCGGAAGAAGTTTCTGCCGCTCCACTTCGCAGCCGGAGCGGCGCAGCCGCTCTGCCAACAGGGCCTCATAAGCAGATTCTAGCAATCCCGGCCCGAGTTGCTTGTGCAGATGCAAACCGCAATCGATCGCAATTCGCGCAAGCTCTTCGATTCCCGCCAACCTCTTCGCGCCTTCCCGTCTGCTTCGTGCCTTCGTGTGAGAGAATCTACTTTCCGCGCTTCTTGCGGTGGCTCTCGAGGTCGAGGACGGCGTTTTCCTCGTCGGGCTGGAGCAGCCCGAGGCGGCGGGCGACTTCCTGATAGGCCTCTTCCACTCCGCCCAGGTCCTGGCGGAACCGGTCCTTGTCGAGCTTCTTGTTGGTCTTCGCGTCCCACAGGCGGCAGCCATCGGGGCTGATCTCGTCGGCGAGGATGACCCGCGCATAGTCGCCATCATAGACTCGCCCGAACTCGAGCTTGAAGTCGATGAGGCGGATTCCGATGGCGGCGAACATGCCCGAGAGGAAGTCGTTCACCCGGATCGCCATGTCGGCGATGTCGTTCATCTCGTCCTGCGTCGCCCAGCCGAAGCAGGCGATATGCTCGTCGGCGATCATCGGATCGCCGAGCGCGTCGTCCTTGTAATAATATTCGATGATCGTGCGCGGGAGCTGGGTGCCTTCCTCGATCCCGAGCCGCTTCGAGAGCGACCCCGCCGCGACGTTGCGGACGACGACCTCGATCGGGATGATCTCGACCTGGCGGATCAGCTGCTCGCGCATGTTCAGCCGGCGGATGAAGTGGGTCGGGACTCCGATCGTCTGCAGAGCGGTGAAGATATGCTCGGAGATGCGGTTGTTGATCACGCCCTTGCCGCTGATCGTGCCGCGCTTCTGCGCGTTGAACGCGGTCGCGTCGTCCTTGAAATATTGGATCAGCGTGCCGGGCTCCGGACCCTCGTAGAGGATCTTGGCCTTGCCCTCGTAAATCTGGCGGCGGCGAGCCACGGTTCGCGTCACTCCAACGGCAATGGGAAGGAGCGGGCGCTATAAGCGAGGAGCGCGGTGCGTGCTAGTCCGCGCTCCTCTTTCGGAAGTTCATTGCGATGCGAGTTTGCGGCGCTTGGCCATCCAGGGAGAATTATACTCGATCCTGTTCAGGACCTCGAACGTGTTGCCGACGGCTCGTCCCAAGCGGGAGAAACCGCTCGTCAGCGCGGCGTTGAGGTCGCTGCGGGCGGAGCGATACTCACGGTCGAAAATCTGATCGATCATGGTGACCATCCTTTCCTGCTCACCTGCGCTCAAAGCGCGATTGGGAAATCGTCGAGGTCGTTCGCCGGGCAGAGCGCCCGTTCCACAATCTCGAGCCGGCGCGCCTCGTCGAGCGCCCGCCATGCCCGGGCCGTCGAGCGAAGCGCGTCGACCCTGGCGACCTGTTCGACAGGGCCGTTTTCGATGAACGCACGAATGCTGTGGCCATAAGTCATGGCGAAGGTTCCTTCCTGTTGTGGGCCGCCGGCGCGGGGGCTGTGAAGGGGAGGGATTTCTCCTCGCCGGCGGCTTGGAGTTTATCTATGATTCGAAGCCTCGTTCCGCCAATCAAACGCTCCACCGAATCTATAAACCTGCCTTATACTCTCCTGGTCGAAATGCGGGTTCTCCCAAGCGCCCGAATTGGATAGATCGAGCCGATGCGACGGCTTCCTCCACTGGCGGCGATCCGGGCCTTCGAAGCGGCGGCGCGCACCGAGAATTTCACCGCTGCGGCGGCCGAGCTCGGGATGACCCAGGCGGCCGTCTCCTATCAGGTGAAAAGCCTCGAAGAGCGATTGGGAGCGCCTTTGTTCCTGCGCGAAAAGGGGCGCGTGCGGTTGACTGTGCTCGGGTCACGGCTGCTTCCTTCGCTGTCGAGCGCCTTCGACACGATCGAGGCGGCGTTCGCCAGCCACCGCGAGGACGATGAGTCCCTTCTGACCATCACCACGACTCAATCGTTCGCCAACACCTGGCTCGCGTGGCGGCTCGGAACCTTCCAGATCCAACATCCGGAACTGGCGGTCCGAATGACGACCAGCAACGAAGTCGTCGACTTGAGGTCGGGCGAGGCCGATGTCGCTATCCGCGCCGGCCGCGGCGACTGGGAAGGGGTCGAACATCACGAGCTGTTCAAGGCGAGCTTTACCCCGATGGCGAGCCCCGCCTGTGTTGCGGAGGCGGAGGCGAAGCTCGGGCGAAAGCTGGAGCCCGTCGACATCCCGCACCAGCACCTCATCAACCCGAGCGACGACTGGTGGCACCAGTGGTTCAGCGACAATGGCGTGCCGGTCGACGAGAGCGTCTTCAGCCGGCCCGGGATCAGACTCGACAGCCAGGCCGACGAGGGCCATGCGGCCATGGCTGGGCAAGGGTTCACGGTGCTGACTCCGCTCCTGTGGAAGGGCGATGTGGCAGCAGGCCGCCTGTGCGTTCCATTCCCTGACCGGGTTTCCACCCGCGGCTGGGCCTATTGGCTGGTCTATCCGAGCGAGCGGCGGATGGTGCCGAAGATCAAGC
>DASUIC010000009.1:0-2714 GCA_036273215.1 Sphingomicrobium sp. | reverse complement strand
TCGCTATTCCTTCCTGATCCGAAAAGTGGCTTTCACTTTTCGGGAAAGGGTAGCGCGCCCGGACCGCACCGCCGAGCTTTGCACTCGGCGCGATCGCCGCTTCACCGGGCATGCGGGATCAATTGCGAGCGGCGCACCTAGGCGCAGCCGCCCGTCGGGTCAAGTTCAGTGGCTGACGCCGCCGATAGTGCTGTGGAACTCATCTAGGCTTCTGCCGCGCTGATCCCATTCGTCCTGAGTCATGCAGATCCGCTGGACCATGTGCGATCCGGTTTCGGTCGGATCCGCCCTGCAGATCTTCTTTTCCTTCGGCGGCTTGGCCGGCTGCGAGGGCGTAGCCGCCGTGGTCGCCGTAGGCTGCTGAGCGGGGGTAGGATTGGCGGAGATCAGCAGAGCTGCAAGCAACATCGACATTGATGATTTTCCTTATCTTTCTCGGCGGTTGCCGCGCTTCCAGCAAGTGCCGGACAGGTCAAGTCTTTTGCCGCGGCGGATCGACCAACGCCCGAATGATTCCACGAACGGCCTTAACCTCGCGTGACGACCACCCGGTTTTGGTGAAGATCGTTCGAAGCGTGTTCTTGGTGGCCTCGGTGCGCGACGGCGGGTGGAAATAGCCCTTTTTCTCCAGCTCGCCGTTGAGCTGCCCGATGAGCCCTTCGACCTCTGAGTGCGGGGCGGGAGGCTCGAGTTCCTTTGCCGGCGGCTGGGCAAGGTTGCCGCGCCTGGACCATTCGTAGGCGAGCAGGATCACCGCCTGGGCGAGATTTAGCGAGCCGAACTCGGGATTGATCGGGACAGTCACGATCGCGTTCGCGAGCGCGACCTCCTCTGTCTCGAGGCCCGAGCGCTCCGCGCCGAACAGGATCGCGCTCCGCTCGCCCGATTGCCAGATTCGGTCCGCCATCTGCTCGGGCCCGAGGACGGGCATCACGAGGTCGCGGCGGCGCACCGTCGAAGCGAAGACCAGGCTGCAGTCGGCAATCGATTCCTCGACAGTGCCGAACAATTGCGCCTGCTCGAGGACGACGTCGGCCCCGCTCGCAGAGGGGCCGGCGTCGGGGTTGGGCCAGCCGTCGCGGGGCGAGACCAGCCGCATCTCGGTAAGCCCGAAATTGAGCATCGCCCGCGCAGCCTTGCCGATATTCTGTCCCAGCTGCGGGCGAACCAGGACGATGACGGGTCCTTGCTCGTCCTTCGATACGCGACCTCTCGCTTCGCTACGGCCGCTACTCAGGATGAGCGGCGTGCGATTCGAACTCATTTCCGCTCATCCTGAGTAGCGGCCGAAGGCGGCGTATCGAAGGACGAGCGGATGAATAGCTTCCGGGCCAAGAGCTGCATACCTTCCCAGTCTCCCCGGATTAGCGCCTCCTTCTTTGCCCGAGACCAGCCTTTGATTTGCCGTTCAGCCCTGAACGCCTCGTCACGTTCGGCGAACTCCTGGCTCCGGACGAGCCTAACTGGCCGTCGCTTCTGGGTGTAGCCTTTGAGCAAGCCCGATTGGTGCGCTCCAATGCGAGCCTCGAGCTCGTCCGTGTGCCCGACGTAGTAGCTGCCGTCGGCGCACCTCAGCATGTAGGCCCAGAAAGTGATATGCGATCCTTCGATACGCGGTCTTCGCTTGCGCTCAGTCCGCTACTCAGGATGAGCGGGTGTGCAGGTGAAGCTATGACCGCTCATCCTGAGTAAGCGCCGAAGGCGGCGTATCGAAGGACGAGCACATCACAGCAACTTGTCTCGCGCCGCAACCGCCGGCGCTTCTTTCTCAACGCTTTCGGCAATCTCTGCGAAGTGTCCGGGTTCGCTGAAGTCCTTGTAGATGCTCGCGAACCTTATGTAGGCGACATGGTCGAGCGCCTTGAGGCCGTCCATCACCGCCTCGCCGATTTCGGCGCTTCTGACCTCGTCGCCCTGCGTTTCCAGCCGGCGCTGGATGCCGGTGATCATCCGGTCGATCTTGTCGGCGGGAATGTCGCGCTTGCGAGTGGCGTGCCCGACCGCGCGGGCGAGCTTGTCGCGGTCGAACGGCTCGCGCTCGCCGGTCTTCTTGACCACCGTGAGGTCGCGTAGCTGCACCCGCTCGAAGGTGGTGAAGCGGGCGCCGCAGGCCTCGCACTGACGCCGCCGCCGGATCGCGGCGCCGTCCTCACTCGGGCGGCTGTCCTTAACCTGGCTGTCTTCATGGGCGCAGAAGGGGCAGCGCATCTTATCCTTGGTAGATCGGGAAGCGCGCGCAGAGCGTGCGGACGCGCTCGTTCACCTGCCTCTCGATCGCGCCGTTATTGTCGAGGCCGTTGTCTTTGAGCCCATCCAGCACGTCGGCGACCATGTCGGCGATGTCGCGGAACTCCGCCTCGCCGAAGCCGCGCGTCGTCCCGGCGGGCGAGCCGACGCGGATCCCGCTGGTCTTCACCGGCGGGAGCGGGTCGAAGGGAACGCCGTTCTTGTTGCAGGTGATGCCTGCGCGCTCGAGGCTTTCGTCCGCGTCCTTCCCGGTCAGGCCAAGCGGGCGGAGGTCCACCAGAGCGACGTGTGTGTCGGTCCCTCCGGCGACCAGGTCGGCGCCGCGTTCCTTAAGCCGATTGGCGAGTGTCTTGGCGTTGGCGATCACCGCCTTGGCATAGGCCTTGAACTCAGGCTGCAGCGCTTCGCCGAACGCGACCGCCTTGGCCGCGATGACGTGCATAAGCGGACCGCCCTGGAGGCCCGGG
>DASUIC010000008.1:0-5876 GCA_036273215.1 Sphingomicrobium sp. | reverse complement strand
GAGGAACGCCTGAAGCGCATGGGCGACCCCGGGCGGCACGTTCGTCGACGCGACCAGCTGCGCGGTGACGATCTGCATCGTGAGGTCTGCCAGCCAGATCGCCAACAACAGCCTCGGGAACAAAGGCACCCGGCGGAGCGCGGCGACGAACGCGATCATGTACAGGCTTCCAAACAGCACGACGTCGAGCGTCATCGCGAAATGGAGCGTCGACAGCCAGTGCGGCGCGTCTTCGGGCATGGGCGGCATCGCGCCGAAATATTCGAGCGCCCGCACCGGCACGTTGAGCATTATGCCCACGAGCAGTGAAACCATGATCCCTGTCGTGCCGTAAAGCGGATGACGTTGCGCCTCGGCGCGAGCCACATTTCTCCACCTCCCAATCTGAGCGAGGCGGAACTGCGGCTGCGGCTGCAGATGGCCATCCGCGAACCAGCGAAGCGCCAGGAGCGTCGAGACGAACGGCGCAACGACCAGAAGCATGTACGAGCCGAAGGTCGATACGCCTGCGAGCGGGAAATTGTGTGGGCTGAACGCGATCCGCGCGATCGACGCGGCGCCCGCGAGCCACAGCCACCAGATCAGGATGCGTTCAAGCCGAGTGTCAAGAGTCAGGAGCAGCGCAGCGGAGCGGGACCTCATCCTTTCGCTGACGCTCTCGAACATCGGGGTATGGCTCCTTGACACTCCAGCGCCCTACCCCGCGCACGATTGCCATATGGTAAATGACCGCTCGCGTAGACCTAAACCCGTGGTCAATTCGCCAGTTCCACGCCGCAGTTGCTTTCGGCCGCTTCAGTGGCACAATCAGCGCGGGAGGGGCGAATGCCAAAGACGGCAGCCGGCTGGGAGATTTCAGAACAGTCGCCGTGGCGGTGGCTGCGCGCGGTGGCGATCGCCTTTGCGATCGTATTCGTCCTTATCGCAATCTGGTCGGCTATCCTCAACTTCTTCAATCCGTGGGGACTCGATTTCCTCAGCTTCTGGGCCGCGGGCAGGCTGGTGCTGCAAGGACACGCTTCGCTCGTCTACAACATTGCGGCCCACGGTGCGGTGGAGAACATTGTTGCGCCCATCGGCGGCCAAATGCCGTTTCCCTATCCGCCGCCCTTCCTCACTATCGTCACTCCCTTTGCGCTTCCCTCGTTCGCCGTCGGATTCGTTCTCTGGGTAACGATCACGGCCGCCTTCTACGCTTATGCGACGCGTCGAGTGGCTCCTCTCGCGCTCGCCTTCGGAAACACCCCCGCCTGCATCGACTTCATGATCGGCCAAAACGGATTTCTCATCTGCGGCATCTTCACGCTCGGGCTATCGCTCGTCGGTTCGAGTCCGTTCGCCGCCGGAGCGATCCTCGGATTCATGGTTTTCAAACCGCAACTCGCGCTCCTCCTTCCCGTCGCGATGCTGGCGGGACGCGAATGGCGGGTCATTGCCGGCGCAATTGCCTCGTCGATCGCGCTGCTGCTCCTTGGAGGGCTTCTCTTCGGGCTAAAGGCTTACGAGGGGTTCTGGGCCATCCTGCCTCACTACGTGGCGTTGCTCCGCGACAGCAAAGAGCCGTGGAACGAGCTCGTGAGCCCGTTCGCACTCGCCCGCTTCGCAGGCATTCCGCAGACGCCGGCTCTAATCATTCACGCGCTGGTGGCGCTCGCGGCCACCGTGGCGACGGCCCGGGCGTGGTGGCTCAAGCTCGACGAACGCGTTCCGATCCTCGCCGCGGCGACCCTGCTGATCCCGCCCTATGCATTCACCTATGACGCGCTTCTGATCGTGGTGCCGCTGGGATGGCTCGTCACTCACAGGAAGCACCCGTACCTCGTTTCAATAGCGTGGCTCTGCAGCTTCATTCCGATCATCACCTATTTCAGTCCCTGGCTCGGGCCGAACTACACCTCGGTCGCAGCTGTCATTTGTCTCGTCGCGCTTCACTCGAAATCGAAGAAACGATCAGCTGAGTTCAAACCGACCTTGGCGACAGTCAGCCAATAATGCCGGCGATCCAGGGCCGAAGCTTAGCGAGCCTTCGCGATCTTTCGTCCGAACTCATCTTCATCGCGCTGGTGCTCGGAGTTCCTTTCGGAATCGCGACCACACCATTCGTGTTCCGCGACGGGGATACGAGTTGGCAGATCGCCGCGGGCGAATGGATCATGCGCCATGCGGCGATCCCGAGGGCCGATCCATTCTCCTACACGGCCGCCGGTCACCCGTGGGTAGCGATGGAGTGGCTGGCCGAGCTGATCTACGCCGCGGCGTTCCGTTCCGCGGGATTCGCGGGCGTCGCGACGATTGTCGCCGCAGCGCTCATCGCCGTTCACGCAATCATCTTCTTCTATCTCGAGCGGCGGGTCTCGAGACCGATGGTCGCAGCAACGCTGGTGATGATGGACCTGGTCGTGACCCCATTCGTCATGGCGCGCCCGCACCTGCTCTCCTGGCCGTTGATCGCCGGCTGGACCGTCCTTTTGCTCACCGCCGCCGAAAAAGGGCGGCCGCCCCCACTCTGGTCTGTGCTCATCCTCGTCGTGTGGACCAACCTGCATGCAAGCTTCCCGATCGCGCTGGCGATTGCAGGAGCGATCGGACTGGACGCGCTGATTGCCGCGCGTTGGTCGACGCTGCGACAGTGGGCGTTCTTCGGCGTGGCCAGCCTGATTGCGGTGTCGCTCAACGCCAACGGCGTCGCGGGACTGCTGCAGCCGTTCCGCACGTCCGCGCTCGGAATGTTGCCACTGATCGGCGAGTGGCACCGCAGCACGCCGCATGCGACGCCGTTCTTTTTCGCTGTCTTCCTGTTGGCGCTCGTGGTGCTGCTCTGGTCCCGCGCACACATTCCCATTGGACGTTCGCTGCTGCTCCTCGGGCTGGCGGTGATGGCGCTCGCGCACGTCCGGCATCAAAGTCTGTTCGCGATCGTGGCCGCTTGCATATTGCCTCCGCTGTGGCAGCCGAAAGCTTCGCCCGCTCAAGTTCCGAAATGGCTTCTGCTCGGCAGCCTGCCGCTGCTCGCCTTTCGCGCAGTTGCGCCTTTGAACCTTCCCGAAAGCGAGGCGAACCCTACGGCGCTCATTGCGGCAATCCCGCCCCAGCTGCGAACGCAGCCGGTGTTCAATTCATATATTTTCGGCGGACCGCTGATCCTTGCCGGCATAAGACCCTACGTCGATGGGAGGGCCGAGATTTACGGCGATGCGTTCGTCACCGACTACGTGAACATCAGCAGCGGCAACATAGCGGCGTTCGACCGGACGGTGCGGCGATATGGGATAAGTTGGGCGATAATCCGCAACAGCGACAGCCGCTTGATCCGAGGGATGGAATCATCGGGCGCCTGGCATCGGATCTACGGCGACTCCGTGGGCGTCATCGAGGTTCGAGGAACTCCCGCCGACGGGTCGCGCGATTGAACTAGGAGCGTCGTCGGCTCCGCTCGTCCGATTTATCTCCCGAAGCTGAAGATAAAGTCCTCCCGAGAGAGCCACGGGAACAAGAAAGTCGGCAAAATACGTCAATTCGGGCGCGAGGAATGCAAGGACTACGACCAGTCGCTGCGCCCAACCCAAAGACGACCAGCGATCATGAAGGAAGAGTGCAAATCCGAGGCACGCCACGGTCATGTCGTAATTGAACACGTACGGCAGAAACAGGAACGTCGCGGTCGCTGCGCTGAACGCATCCCACCGGCGCGCCCAGATGAGCAGGCCAAGCGCGGCACACGCAAACAGGATTTGAAGCGCAATTCCGAGAATACCTCTGCCGTACGCGACATATGCTGACGGCATCATGAGGAAGTAGAATGTGTCGTTACTAGAAGTGAGAATCGCGTGCTGCTGCGAGATCGTGGCCGAAAAAAACTCTCTCCATGACAAAGGCCCAAACGCTGCAGCGCTCAGCAGCACGAGAGCAATTGTCGTGAGCACAGCGGCTGCAAGCGCTCGGCGGTCGCGCAACATTGATGCCGCTATCATGAGCCCGAGATGCGGCTTGAACGTCAGAAGACCCGCGCAAATTCCCGAGAGCCGCGGCCTTCGCTCAAGCGACCGAAAGCAGAGTAGCCATAGGCCGCCAAGCAGGAATCCATAATGTCCAGCCCAGATGTTTATTGCACCTGCCGGAGTCAGTGCAGCCAAGAGCGGCGGAAATCCCCTTGGAAGGAATGGCCGTGCGCACCACACAAAGAACGCTATGCCGCCCACCGTCCAGGTGATCAGTGCGGCATCATATGACAGCATTCCAAATGGCGCGGCGACGAATAGAGCAGTCGGTGGATAACTGTAGTTTTGGATTGTCACGAGACCGAGCATTCCGTGCATTCCATCGCGGAAACACTGCGGGTCAAAGATGCAGCCGATTTGCCCAGCTTGGACAAGCTTCCCAGCGACCCAAAGGTTCGTGAAGTCGCGGCCCATTATGTGATTGGACGACGGAACCAGGATATCGAATGCAATCGATACGGTCGCCACTATGGCGCCCAGCAACCACAGCAGCCTCCAAAACAAGATCGGAACGCCGTCGCCGACGATTGTCGAGCCGCTCACATTTCCGTTCACGGCAAGCGGCTAAAAAGCCGAACCCAGCTGTGGTTCGCCAAGGGACGTGAGCCTCAGCCTCCGCTTCCCTGAGTACAGCATTTCCGCCGCACACCAGGACACAGTCGCAACCGCAGCAGCGACGATTCCATCGATCCAGTAATGATAGCCGAAATAGCCGGACGCCACGAAAATGATCGCCCACATCGCGACGCTGGGGATGAGCCAACGCGTACGGCGTGCTGCGATGACGTAAATCGAAACAACGCCGAGGTGCATCGATGGCATCGCGGATACGCCGCCGCCCACCACTGCGACGTGCGAAGACATGGTTGCCGGAAGCAACATCTGGCCAGTCTGAATAGGGCCGTGTGGCACGAGTGTCGCATTCAACACACCTCGCAGATCGGCAAATTGTACTGTCGGATCCGAGCTGACCAGATGCGCGAAGACAGGTCCGGCTGCCGACAGCACGTAGGCAAGCACGAAGCCACCCACAAACCACGTCGCCATCATCGCTGTATAGAACTTGGCCGTGAAACGTGCCGTCGCGTTGAGCGGAATGAGTGCCATCGAAAAAACCAGCGTCGGCGCCCAAACCGCCACGTAAAACCACTCGAATGGTCTCGTCGCCGCATTCCCCAGCCAGTGATGAGCGATCCGCCAAACATCATCACCAAAAATGAACCTGTCGACATGCGCCCAGAACGGATCCCATGTGTAGCCGACGAGAAAAGGAATCGCCGACTTTGTCGCGGTGAAACTCGCGAGGAAAATCGGGAAGACCGCTGCCGACAGCAACATGAATGGAGCGCGCTCGCGCAATTTCGAAACAACCGTTCGGATCGGCGCATCGGCCCCTACGCGGGCGAGCTGGAATACCCACCAGAAGAGCGAGATCATCACCGAAAGTGCCGTGAAGATGATCGACGTCCACACATAGGGCACAATCAAGCTTCTCATGCTGACATTCGCGATCTCACCCGTTGTCAGCGCGCACGCTAGCATCGCGCTGCACAACACCAATGGCGCGAGGAAGACCTCGCTTACGCCCACACGATTCGTCATGCTTACGACGCCCCCACCAGCAGCAATTTCCTGAGCTCGTCCTGGAATGCCTCGAGCTTGGCGCCTTCGAGCTGGCCTGCACCGCCGCCCATCTTCACGGTCAGCGGATTTACCGGACGGCCATCCTTGGTGACCTCGAAATGGAGGTGCGGGCCGGTTGAGAGGCCGGACGAGCCGACATAGCCGATGACCTCGCCGCGGCGGACGGTCTCGCCCGCATAGGCGACGAGGCGGCTCATGTGACCGTAGAGCGTGTCGAGCCCGCTACCGTGCGCG
>DASUIC010000007.1:0-39358 GCA_036273215.1 Sphingomicrobium sp. | reverse complement strand
TCTTGACTTCGGCATTCTTCGGCGCGGCTCACCTCGCCAACCCCAACGCCAGTCCGATCGCCGCAGTCGGCATCGCTTTCGAGGCTGGAGTCATGCTCGGCGCTGCCTACATGCTCACCCGCAGCCTCTGGCTCCCCATGGGGTTGCATGCGGCGTGGAACTTCACGCAAGGCGAGGTTTACGACATTCCGGTCTCGGGAACGTCGGTCCACGGCCTGTTGGTGGCGAGGCTGAGTGGGTCGCCTTTGCTCACTGGCAACGGCTTCGGTCTCGAGGCGTCGCCGATCGCCATCATCGTCGCGACACTGTTCGGCCTGTGGCTGCTGTGGCTCGCAATCCGAAATGGCGAGGTGGTGAAACCGTGGTGGGTGCGGCGGCGGATCAGGCCCCCTTCAGCATAAGCGTGGTTGCTCTAGTTCGCCGCCCGCACAGCCGGAGGCTGGCTGGCGAGCTGCGACTTGAGCCAAGCCATTTTCGTGCGCGCCGAATCGCGCACCGGAGAATCGTGAGGATCGTCTGCGAGCGGGGCGAGCCACCCGATTGCCTCGGCCCACTTGCGCTCCGAGGCGAGCTCATCGACCAGCAGCTCGCGTGGACGCGTGTCGCGCGGATCGGTCGAGACGACCTGCATCAGCCCCTCGACGGCAACCTCGGGCGGCGTCTCACCGGCTTCGTGAAACGTCTCGTAATAAGCAAGCAGCGGAAGGGCATCCTGAGTGTCCAGGTGGTTCGCTTTTGCCGCGAGCGAGCGCGCTTCTTCCAGCGCTGTGCTCTTTTGCGCGGCCGGCAAATCGCGCGCCTGAACGGCCATGGTCATCGCCTTTCTGGCAAGCCCGTGGACGTCGTTCGGCTGGATTGCGAGGAGCCGGTCGGAAGCTGACTCTGCCTGGGCGTAATTGCCCATCGAATATTCGATCTCGGCAAGAAAACGCAGTGCGAATGGATCGTTGGCGTATTGCTGAACGACCTCGCGCGTGCGTTCGAGATTGCGTCGGCGCAGCGCCAGCTGGTGCTCGCGAACGCCAGGCTTCTTGATCTCGTTCGGGTCCGTGTCGTCGTAAGCGATGATCTCGGGAATCAGCGCAGCCTCACCGGCGCTGAGCGTCCGGACGCTCTGGATCACCGGCTTGGCGACGTCCACCTTGACCGGCCGATATTCGAAGCTGCTGCTGGTCACGTAAGCTCGCGCTTCGCGGTCGAGCTTGTCGAGGTCGCCGAAGACCTTTGCCGCATCGGAAAGCGATTGGCCGGAATTCAGCGCCGCAAGATATTGGCGGAATTGCTGCGACCGTGTCTTGTCGAAGGTGAAGAAGTGCGTGAGGGCCCAGCCTTGCGCATAAGGGTCCACGCCCGACGGCTTCTCTTTCGTCAGTAGCTCCTGCAGCGGCGCCCAATCGACGGCGATCTCGTGGCCGCGCTGCTTGGCGGGCATGCCGTAGCCGATACGGCCGTCGGGCAGAACCTTGCTCGAGCCGATGAGCTCGGCGAACCCTTCCACGTACCAGCCGGGATAGGCTGCCGGGAAATATTGCAGCATCATGTGATGCGCATATTCGTGATGAAGCACCAGGCCGATCGTGAAATCGGGCCCGACATAGGAGTCGACGGAACGGGGAGTGACGAGGAACGGGCCGAGCGAATTCGCGGTGTAGAAACCGGCGATGCCGGTGTCTTGGTCAACGCCGAGGGCGTCCTGAACCTCCTTCATTCCGTCGACTTCGTAGACTCGGACCTTCACCGGCTGAACATCGTCGCGGATGTTGGTGGCCAAGCGGATCAGCTTGTCGTAGCTCTCGAGGTCGGTCGCGAGCTGCTCGATCCGCTGCTGAGGGCTCTTGCTGTAAATGATGAAGTGTTGGGTCTCGGCCGATTGCCAGACCGGCTCTGCGGCGCCCGCGGCAACACTCAGCGCTGCCGCGATAAGCGCAATGATAGTTCGAAACACGAAATCCCCTTCCTCGGCAGAGACAGCCTAACGGCAATAGCGGCGCGTTCAAGACCCTGATTCAGCTAGGTTTACAGGAAGCTGTAGGGATCGACATCCACGCCGACGCGGATCTTCGGGCTCCAGTCGATCTCGGCGAGCCAGTCGCGGATGACGTCCTGGACGTCGAGGCTTCGGCGGGCGTGCACCAGTAGGCGCTGGCGGTGGCGGCCGCGAAGCATCGCGAGCGGAGCGGGCGCGGGGCCGAAGACGGCCATGCCTTCGACTTGCGGCGCGGAATGACCGATCCGCCGCGCCACGCCATCCGCTTCGGACGCATCCTCGGCTGAAACGATGATCGCCGCCAGCCGCCCGAACGGCGGCATCGCCGCCTCGCGCCGGGCTTCGTTCTCGGCCGCATAGAAGCCGGCGGCATCGCCTTTGACCAATGCCGCGATAACCGGCGCGTCGGGGTCGTGAGTCTGAACGAGCACGCGGCCGGGCTTGTCGGCGCGTCCAGCGCGGCCCGCCACCTGCTGGATTTGCTGGAAACTACGCTCCGCTGCCCTGAGGTCGCCGCCCGCGAGGCCGAGATCGGCGTCGACCACGCCCACCAAGGTGAGACTGGGGAAGTGATAGCCTTTCGTGACCAGCTGGGTGCCGATCACGACGTCGATCGCGCCCGCTTCCATCGCGCCGACGAACTCGGCCGCGCGGAGCGGCGACCAGATGGTGTCCGAGGTGACGATCGCCGTGCGCGCGTCCGGGAAAAGCTCCGCCACCTCGTCGGCGATGCGCTCGACGCCCGGGCCGCAGGCGACGAGGCTGTCCTCCTCGCCGCATTCGGGGCAGGCCTTCGGCGGCGGCATGACGTGGCCGCAATGATGGCAGGCGAGGCGGTGCATCAGCCGGTGCTCGACCATCCACGCGGTGCAGTTCGGGCATTGAAAGCGGTGGCCGCAGTGGCGGCACAGGGTCAGCGGGGCAAAGCCACGGCGGTTGAGGAACAGCAAAGACTGTTCGCCGCGCGCGAGGTTCGCCTGGAGTTCGTTGACCAGCTCCGGCGCCAGCCAGCGGCCGCGCGGGGGTGGGTCCTTAGTGAGGTCGATCGCGCGAATCTCGGGCATCGACGCGCCGGCGAAGCGCTGTGGCAGGCTAACCTCCCGGTAGCGGCCGAGCTCGACCATGTGGCGGCTCTCGATCGGCGGAGTCGCGGTTGAGAGGATCACTGGAATGTCTTCGAACTTCGCGCGCATCACCGCGGTGTCGCGGGCGTGATATTGGACTCCGTCTTCCTGTTTGAAGCTCGGCTCGTGCGCTTCGTCGACGACGATCAGGCCGAGATTGGGGTAGGGGAGGAACAAGGCCGAACGGGCGCCGACCGTCACCGCCGCTTCGCCGCTCGCGATCCCGCGCCAGGCTCGGCGACGCTGCGACGAGCGCAGGTCCGAATGCCAGGCGACGGGCGCGCAGCCGAAGCGCGCCTCGAAGCGCTTGAGGAACGGCTCGGTGAGTGCGATCTCGGGTAGCAGGACCAGCGCCTGCTTTCCCTGGCGCAGGCATTCGGCGATGGCCTCGAAATAGACCTCGGTCTTGCCCGAGCCGGTTACGCCATCCAGCAGCACCGGATCGAAGCCGCCGTCGACGGACCCGGCCAAGCTCGCCGCCGCCTCCCGCTGGTCATCGTTGAGGTCCGGCGGGGCATGATCCGGATCGGGGACGGGCAAGGGCCGGTCGGCATCGACGGCGAGCGCTTCGAGCGCCCCGGCATTGACGAGGCCGCGCAGCACGCCGTCGCTGACACCTGCATGGTGGGCGAGTTCGCGGATCGTGCCCTGCCTCCCCTCCAGGGCGGCGAGTGCTTTCTCGCGTTGAGGCGTCAGGCGGTCGGGGACGAGCCCGGTCGGGCGATATTCGGTCAGCTGGCGAGGGCCGTCGAGCGCCGCTGACGAGGGCAGCACCATGCGCAGCACGGCGGCGAGCGGCGCCAGATAATAATCGGCGGTCCATTCGCAGAGCCGCCGCAGCGGTGCTGCGATCGGCGGCACGTCCATGACCTCCGCGAGCGGACGCAGCCGCGCGTCGGGAACCTCGTTGGCCGGGAGGCGGTCCGCCTCCCACGCGACGCCCAGCAGCTGGCGCGGACCGAGCGGGGCGACCACGACCGACCCGGGCTCGACCTGCATGCCATCAGGCACGCGATAATCGAGCGAACCGAGCGCGGCGTTCAGCGTGACCACACGGGCGCGCGGAAGGCTCATTTGACGCGAAACGCAGCGATTGCAGCAAGCCTGCGCTTGCGTGCGCGCGTCCGTAGGCGAGGGCGGTGGTCATGCATGGCTCTAGAGCTGGAGAAGCGGGTCGTCACCGCCGCCGCTTAAGCACAAGCGGCCCGTTGTAGGACAGTGGAGTTCAGCGTCTCAGCGTCGCGTCCGTTCAATCGGGGCTCAACTTACGGACCTTTAATGGCAGGAATGGGTGGAGCGCGGACCTTAGCGGGCCAGCGGCATCGTGAACGTGAACCGCGTCTCGCCTGGCGTCGAGCTCACCTCCATCGTCCCGCCATGTGCCTTCGCGATTTCGTTGACGATGAACAGTCCCAGGCCAAGGCCCTGCTGGCTCTTGCGCACCGCGCCCCTGAAGAACGGCTGGAACAGCTGCTCGCGCGCTCCGGCTGGGATCGGCGCTCCGCCGTTGGCGACCGAAAGCGTAAAGCGCTCCGCATCCGTCGATGCTTCGATGCGGATCGGCACCTCGCGCGCGCCGTGAGTCACTGCATTCGACAGCAGGTTGGAGGCCAGCTGCGCGATGCGGCCACGGTCGCAATCGACCGGCTCGGCGATTCGGAAGTTCGCGACGACTTCCCGGTCGGGCGCGATGGCCCGAATTTCGGTGACGACCTGCTCAAGCGCCGGTGTAAGCGGCTGGTTGGCGTCGCGGTCAACGCCCAGTCCCCCACCCAAGCGCCCTCGCGCGAAGTCGAGCAGATTCCCGACCAAGGCGTTTGCCCGGCCGAGGCTGCCATTCATTTCTGCGACGATCTTACGCCCGCGGTCGCTCAGATCTTCATTCTTCTCGAGCAGGCCAAGCCCGGCGGTCAGCGCCGACAAGGGATTGCGCAAATCGTGGCCAAGAACGGCGATAAATTGCTCGCGCAACGCTGCCGTTTCCAGGCTGAGACCGACCGCGTCCTCCGCCTTCGATCGGGCCTCGATCAACCCACGCTCATAGCTGCGGCGTTCGACCGCCTTGAATAGGGTAATCCGAGTGAATCGGTGTCGCCCTTCCGCGTCCCGCCTCTCTGCCGCATTGGCGATGATCGGGACCTGCTCGCCGTCGGCGCGAAGAAGGTCGAACGCCAGCTCGTTCACGGTTTCCTGGAGCCGAAGCAATGGCGCGAGATGCGTTTCGTATGCGATCCGTCCGCCGAACGTCAGGATGTCGTGGAACGGCTTGCCGAGCAGCGCTTCGGAACCTGCACCCATCCAGTCCGCCAGCGTCTTGTTCGCCTTGACGATGTGCCCGTCCGGCGAAAGCGACAAATAGCCGCAGGGGGCGTTCTCGTAGAGGTCCTCGAGGTCCTCGGTCGGCGGCTGGTTAGACAAACTCACGGATCGCGGCAGTGACTTCGTCGGGAGCGCTCAGGTTCGGGCAGTGGCCCGTCGCGTTGAGCAGCTTCAACTGGCTGTTGGGGATTTGCGCATGAACATATTCGCCCACGGCAATCGGCGCGATGATGTCCTCCTGGCACTGCAGGATTAGCGTCCGGGTCTCGATCGACGGCAGGTCGGCGCGATTGTCGGACAGGAAGGTCACGCTCGCAAACTCGCGCGCTATTTCGGGGTCGGTCGCGCAGAAGCTGTTTTCCAGCGCTCCGCCCAATTCCGGCCGGTCCGGGTTGCCCATGATTGCCGGCGCCATGGCGGCCGACCAGCCCAGATGGTTATCCGCCAGGAAATCGAGAAGCTCCATAACCTGCTCTCGCGAGAAACCGCCCACATAACCATCGTCGTTGATATAGCGCGGCGAGGGGCCGACCATGATCAGCTCGCTGAACATCCCCGGCGCCTTCATGCTCGCCAGCGCGCCGATCATGGCACTGACCGAGTGGCCGACGAAAATGGCGTCGGTCAGGTTGAGCTCGCAACCGATTTCAACGACGTCCTCCGCGTAACCCTGCAGCGTCGAGTATTTCTGTGAATCATAGGCGGTCAGGTCTGACCGGCCCGCCCCGACGTGATCGAACAGGATCACGCGAAAGTCGTTTTCGAAGTTGCGCGCGACCTCGGTCCACATGTGTTGGTCGCAACCGAAGCCATGCGAGAACAGGATTGGGCGAGTTCCGCGCCCCGAGATCGTTACATTGTTACGCTGCAACACCATGGCGGCTGGCTAACACGGATCAGGTGGCAACTGAAGCGGCGGCGCTTGAACGTCCGCGATTGGACGCAGTCGCGCGTCGGACACTTCATTCGTCGGCAGCCGGTCGGCTTCCCAGGCGACCCCGAGCAGCTGCCGCGGACCCACGGGCGCGACGACGACCGAGCCGGGCTCGACACGCACGCCGTCCGGCACGCGATAATCGAGCGGGCCGAGTGCGGCGTTCAGCGTAACGATGATAGCCCGCTTTACTAAACGTCACCCCCGCCTCGAGGCGGGGCCTGCATGATGAATTGCATACTCGTCAGAGAAGAGAAGGCGGGTCCCGGGTCAAGCCCGGGATGACGGACGCCGTTAGTTCTTGACTCGCTGTCCTGTGAACCGATCATACTTGAGCTGCTGGATCTGCCCCGCAGGGCCGCGCACGATATCGACGGGCACCCAGTAATTGCGATCCATGAAATGGTCTTTCGATGTCGGGATCAGTGCGGAACGGGTACCGCTCGGCCAATCGAGAGAGACCTGGCCATCGATCGCGTGCAGGTGCAGCAGCGCGCTTGGCTGATAAAAATCCTTCTGAAACTGGAAGCTCGCCGGCATCCCGGCCAGAGTCTCAGGGTCGACGACGGTCTTCAGCGTCAATCGCCGGTAGGGCCGCCAGCTCAACATTGCCGCGACATCCAGGCTGACGTCGGACGGAGCGGAGTTGTAGAGGCTGCTCAAGACAACAACCAACAAACGATCCTGAGTGAGATAGGCCTCGGCAGAGGAAAAGCCGGGCGACCGCCCATTCATCGAATAGACCGCCTGGCCGAAGCGCTCGCTCTTCGACTTGAACCAGCCGTAACCGACGCGGCTTGCCATATCGAATACGATATTTCGCAGCCGCGCGCTGAGGAACTTCTCGCCGAGCATGCCCCGAACGAACTTCAGCTCGTCGGCCGTGGTCGAATAAGCGGATGCATTCCCCGCCTTCGCCGACCAGTGGATGGGTGCGGCGGGCTCGATGCCGTAAACTCCGGTGGGCTGATAGCCCTTTGCAGCATTGCGGAGGTTGGCGGGTGAGTCATCGTCGATGCCGCTGTCGTTCATTCCGAGCGGCTGGAAGACCAATTTTCGGACCGCCTCCGCAAACGGCAAGTCTGTCTTCCGCTCGATGATCAGCGCGAGCAAATTGTAGGCGCTGTGCTCCTCGCGATCGAAAGTCCCGGGCTCGCGCAGCGGTGGAAGGTTCTGCACGTGCTTCACCAACGAGAGCGGCGTCTGGTGCTTCGTGAGCACCTCCGCATAGTCGCTTTGGGCATTGATGTCGGCGATGCCGGATGTCTCGGTCAAAAGATGCCGGACGGCAATCTGTCCTCCGTTCGGGAATTCCGGAACCACGTCCGATACTGGGGTATCTAGCGACAACTTGCCCTCTTCGATCAGCCTCAAGGCGGCCGCCGCTGTGAACTGCATCGACATCGACGCGATGTGAAACCGGGTCTTCAGCGAGTTCGGAATGCGTCTTTCGCGGTCGGCAAGGCCGTAAGCCTCGGCAAAGACAGGAACTCCGGCGCGCGCGGCAAGAACGACACCGGAAAAGTTGTTCGTCTGAACATAAGGGGCGATGTAGTTTTCGATGGCGCATGTCGATGTCGCGCATTGGCTGGTCGCCGCAAGCGAGGAGGAAGCTGCGATCAGGAGGCCGACCAAAGCACTGCGGAAAATGCTCATCAAGTCACTACTCCCAACCGCTTGCGCGAAGGCCTAGGTACGGAGCAGAACCGGGGCAACAGGCTGATCGGTGAGCGGTCGGCTTTCACCGGTGGCCGGTCCCAAGGGATTGTCAGTGACGTCGTTCGTGCGCGCTCTGTTGATAAGCATCATCCTCGCTCGCGGATCGACGGCGCTTTCCGGCCAGGCGGCCGCGCCTCCTGAGCAGGTGGAGGTTGAGAATGTTTTCCTATGCAAGGATGCTTCAGAAGGAGCGCGCGATCACTGTTCGACGGTTCCGATCTGGAAGGTGGATTCCCAGGATCGGCTCGTCTGGTTCAATGCGCCCGTTCGCATTGACAGGGCAGCGCGAGAACCCCTGGGGGTGTTCATCAAGGCGTTCGCGGCATCGGCAGTCTACTGGGACGGCCGGTTGATCGGCCGGAATGGCATTCCCGGGAATAGCGCGGCTCTCGAAACCCCCGGGCTTAGAGACGCGGTCATTCCGATACCGTCTGATTCAAGTGGACCGGGCGTGCATCGGCTACAGGTTCAAATGTCGACGATGCTGTCGCCATTCCGCCTCGAGTCCCCAGTTCTAGGAGTGAGGGTGGCGCCGTTCGAGGAGGCGCTTCAGCCTGCGTTACGCACCTATCTTCCGGCACTGCTCACGGCGGGCGGAATGCTGATTGCAATTTTCTGCCTGCCGATTTTGGGATGGAGGCAGCGGCGGATCGCCTCACTGAAATATCTTGTCGGCGCAGCGCTTTTCGTGACGACGCAGCTGGCGGCAGAATCGTCGCGCGCATTCGTGCAGTTCCTCTATCCCGCTCAAGTCCTGAGGCTCGAGTTGGTCCTGCTATGCTCGTCCGGCTTTGGACTGCTGCTGACCGCCTATCTTTGCCGGCGATTTGACGTCCAAAGGCGCAAGCTGATTTTGGCAGTGCAGACAGCGGCCATCATTTCCGCGGTTCTCCTGTTACCCGGCCTGGATGGGAAAATCGCGTGGGTCATCCTGTCGAGCGCGGCTTTCTCCCTGCTGGTTTCCGGCATCGCCATTTGGCAGAAGAAATCTGGAGCCCTTCCGCTGTTCGTGATGTTTGCGGCCTGTTTGCTTCTCGGTCTCGGCTTACCTTCGACCTTCCTCGACCGAGACTTTTATCTCTGGGCGTTTCTGTTCTTTGCGCTGCTTTTGGTTCAGGAGGCACGCGGAATAGGGCAGGCCCGAGAGACGAGTTCATCGGAGCCTCAGCCTTTGTGGCTCGGTAGCGGGTCGATGCGCCACCTCGTGGCACCTGCCAAAATCGTGCGGCTGGCCGCCGCCGATGATTATACCGAAGTGTTCGTTGCCGGCGCGTCGGCGGTGCTCCATCCCGAACCGCTCCACAAGCTGCTCGAACGTTTGCCGTCCAGCTTCGTCCGCGTGCATCGCTCGCATGCGGTGAACCTTGCGCATCTCGAAAGCTTTAAAAGGGGGCCAAGGAGCAGCGTCACTCTTTCCGACCGATCGATCGCTCCGGTCAGCCGGCGCTCCGTGGCGAAACTCATCGCGGCGATTTCGATGTAGTGGGCTACTTGCCCCGCTTTTTGCGGTGACTGTCGAGGTCGAGCACCGCGGATTCTTCCTCCGGCTGGAGCAGGCCGAGGCGGCGGGCGACTTCCTGATAGGCTTCCTCGACTCCGCCCAAATCCTGGCGGAAACGGTCCTTGTCGAGCTTCTGGTTGGTCTTCATGTCCCACAGGCGGCAGCCGTCGGGGCTGATCTCGTCGGCGAGGATCACGCGCGCGTAATCGCCGTCGTAAACGCGACCGAACTCGAGCTTGAAGTCGATCACTCGGATACCGATCGCCGCGAACATGCCGGAGAGGAAGTCGTTCACCCGGATCGCCATGTCGGCGATGTCGTTCATTTCGTCCTGGGTCGCCCAGCCGAAGCAGGCGATATGCTCGTCGGCGATCATCGGGTCGCCGAGCGCGTCGTCCTTGTAATAATATTCGATGATCGTGCGCGGCAGCTGCGTGCCTTCCTCGATCCCGAGCCGCTTCGACAGCGAGCCGGCGGCGACGTTCCGGACCACCACCTCGATAGGGATGATCTCGACCTGGCGGATCAGCTGCTCGCGCATGTTCAGGCGGCGGATGAAGTGGGTCGGAACCCCGATCGTCTGCAGAGCGGTGAAGATGTGCTCGGAGATGCGGTTGTTGATCACGCCCTTGCCGCTGATCGTGCCGCGTTTCTGCGCGTTGAACGCGGTCGCGTCGTCCTTGAAATATTGGATGAGCGTGCCGGGCTCCGGACCCTCGTAGAGGATCTTGGCCTTGCCCTCGTAAATCTGGCGGCGGCGAGCCACGGTTCGCGTCACTCCAACGGCAATAGGGAAGGAGCGGGCGCTATAGAGCCTGTCCTACCCAAGTGGAAGCGTCGGGATCGAAGAGAGAAGTTCGCTGGAAAGGAGGGCAGCGCAGACGCGTAGTCGAAGCTACGCGCAAGCAACCGACGCCACCAGCGGACTTCTCTCTTCGACCGCTCAGCGGCGGGCGGATTTCGGCGCAGGCGTTCGTCGCTCGTCGATCACGATGACTCCCCATCGCTCTCTCCTCGCTCCTCCTCCTGCGCCGAAATCCGCTCCGTCACGACCCTTCCACTTGGGTAGGACAGGCTCTCAAAGCGAGGAGCGCGGCGCGTGCTAGCCCGCGCTCCTCTTTCAGTTAGTGCGAACGTGCCTTTCTGGGCTTCGCCGCCCACGGCTCGGAATATTCGATCCGGTTGAGCACCGCGAAGGCGTTGGCGACGGCGCGGCCGAGGCGCACGAAGCCGCCGGCGATCGCCGAGTTCAGCGGCACTCGGCCGTCGCGGTAATTGCGGTCGTAAATCTCATCGATCATGGTGACCATCCTTTTCTCCTGTCCGCTGGCGTCAGAGCGCAAGCGGGAAGCTGTCGATGCAATCGTTGGCGGGGATCAGCGCGCGCTCGACCAGCTCGAGACGGTGGGCTTCGTCGAGCGCGCGCCAGGAACGGGCGGTCGAGCGCATCGCGCTGACCTTCGCGACCTGCTCTTCGGGGCCGTTTTCGATGAACGCACGGGGGCTGTGGCCATAAGTCATGGCGTGTCGTCCTTCCTGTTGACGGCTGCCGGCGAAGGGCGGGCTGAAAGGGGAGGGAATACCCTTCGCCGGCGGCTTGAATCTTATGTATGATTCGGCGGCTCGTTTCGCCAATCAAACGCTCGACAACGGCTATAAGCCAGACTTATAAGCTGAGTGATGCGGCGGCTTCCTCCACTGGCGGCGATCCGCGCCTTCGAGGCTGCGGCGAGGACCGAGAATTTCACCGCGGCGGCGGCCGAGCTCGGTATGACCCAGGCGGCCGTCTCCTATCAGGTGAAAAGCCTCGAAGAGCGAATGGGAGCGCCTTTGTTCGTCCGGGAAAAGGGAAGGGTGCGGCTGACCCCGTTGGGGAGCCGTCTGCTGCCGTCGCTGTCGAGCGCCTTCGACGCTATTGAGGCTGCTTTCGCGAGCCATCGCGAGGAGGATGAATCGCTCCTCACTATCACCACCACGCACACCTTCGCCAACACCTGGCTCGCGTGGCGCCTGGGGGCTTTCCAGATCGATCATCCGGAGCTCGCGGTGAGGATGACGACGAGCAACGATCTCGTCGACCTGCGCTCGGGCGAGGCCGATGTCGCGATCCGCGCCGGCCGCGGCGACTGGGAGGGACTCGAGCATTACGAGTTGTTCAAGTCGAGCTTCACGCCGATAGCGAACCCAGAGTGCGTCGCCGAAGCCGAGGCAAAGCTCGGCCGCAAACTCGAGCCCGCAGATATTCCCCGCCAGAACTTGATCAGCCCAAGCGACGAATGGTGGCAGCAGTGGTTCGCCGATAACGGCGTACCCGTAGACGAAGGAATCTTCCGGCGGCCCGGAGTCCGGCTCGACAGCCAGGCGGATGAGGGCCATGCGGCAATGGCGGGACAGGGCTTCGCGCTGCTGACGCCCTTGCTGTGGAAAGGCGATGTGGCCGCCGGCCGCTTGTGCGCTCCCTTCCCGGAGCGGATTTCCACCCGCGGCTGGGCTTATTGGCTGGTCTATCCGGCCGAGCGGCGCATGGTCCCGAAGGTTAAGCGCTTCCGCGAATGGCTGACGGCCGAGATGCAGCGCGCGGTGCAGGACGTCGCCGGAGGCTGGCCGCAACCGCTGCTCGCCGCCGCCGCGGAGTAGCACTCGACGCCCTTGGGACAGGCTTGCTAGTCAGGTCGAATGGCCGATCCCGACCTTTCCATCATCGAGACTCCGTTCGATGCCGCGCTTTCGGAACGCTACCTCGTTTATGCGCTCTCGACGATTACGGCGCGCTCGCTGCCCGACGTCCGTGACGGGCTGAAGCCGGTCCATCGGCGGCTGTTGTGGGCGATGCGCCTGCTCCGGCTCGATCCCGCCGGCGCCTACAAGAAATCGGCCCGGGTCGTCGGGGACGTGATCGGCAAATATCATCCGCACGGTGATCAGTCGGTCTACGATGCCATGGTCCGCCTCGCGCAGGATTTCGCGCTTCGCTACCCGCTGGTCGACGGCCAGGGGAATTTCGGCAACATCGACGGCGATAATGCCGCCGCCTATCGTTACACCGAAGCGCGGCTGACGGCGGTCGCGATTCAGCTGATGGCGGGGCTCGACGAGGGCACGGTCGAGTTCAGGCCGACCTACAATGGCGAGGAAGAGGAGCCGGAGGTCTTTCCGGGCCTGTTCCCGAACCTGCTCGCCAACGGCGCGAGCGGGATCGCGGTCGGCATGGCGACGTCGATCCCGCCGCACAATGTCGGCGAGCTGATCGAGGCGGCGGTCCACCTGATCGACAATCCCAAGGCCGAGCCCGCGGCGCTGATGGACTTTGTCGCCGGTCCCGACTTCCCGACCGGCGGGGTGCTGGTCGACAGCCGTGAGACGATTGCGCAAGCCTATGCGACGGGCCGCGGCTCGTTCCGGCTTCGCGCCCGGGTCGAGGTCGAGCGCGAGAAAGGCGGCGGCTGGCACCTGCTGGTCAGCGAAATCCCCTACGGCGTGCCCAAGGGCAAGCTGATCGAGCAGATCGCCCAGCTGATCGGCGAGAAGAAGCTGCCGATCCTCGCCGACGTGAAGGACGAAAGCGACGAACAGGTGCGGCTGATCCTCGAGCCGCGGGCGCGGACGGTCGATCCCGACCTGCTGCTCGAGAGCCTGTATCGGCTGACCGACCTCGAGATCCGCTTTCCGCTAAACTTGAACGTGCTCGACGCCAGCCGGACGCCGGGGGTGATGAGCCTCAAGCAAGCGCTGGCCGCCTGGCTCGCCTTCCAGTTCGAAGTGCTGGTCCGGCGGAGCCAGGTGCGGATCGGCAAGATCGACGAGCGCCTCGAGCTGCTCGACGGATTCCTGATCGCCTATCTGAACCTCGACCGGGTGATCGAGATCATCCGCACCGAGGACGAGCCGAAGCCGCTGCTGATGGCCGAATTCGCGCTCGCCGACCGCCAGGCCGAAGCAATCCTCAACATGCGGCTGCGCTCGTTGCGGCGGCTCGAGGAGATGGAGATCGGCCGCGAGCGCGAAGCTCTGGCGAAAGAGCGCGAGGAATTGGTCAGGTTGGTCGAGAGCCCGGCGCGGCAGCGCACGCGAATGAAGCGCGACCTTCAGGCGCTCAAGGGGAAATTCGGAGACGAGCGGCGCACCCGAGTCGAGGAAGGCGCCGCGCCGCGCGAGATCGACTGGTCGGCGATGATCGAGAAGGAGCCGATCACCGTCATCCTGTCGCAGCGCGGCTGGATCCGGGCGATGAAGGGGCACCTCGCGCTCGAGCAGGTCGCGGACTTGAAGTGGCGCGAGGGTGACGAGCCTTTCATCCATTTCCATGCCCAGACGACCGACCGGCTGGCGCTCTTCGCCTCGAACGGCCGAGTCTATACGCTTGTGGGCGACAAGCTGCCGAGCGCGCGCGGCTTCGGCGAGCCGGTGCGGCTGTTCATCGACCTCGAAGCGGAGGTCGGCATCGTGCAGCTGCTGGTCGTCCGGCCCGAGACAGGGCTGCTTGTCGCTTCGTCGGACGGGAAGGGATTTCTCGCCACCGGTGATGCAACACTTGCCGAGACGCGCAAGGGCAAGCAGCTGGTCAATCTGAGGGCAGGCGCGAGTGTGGCGGTGGTTCGGCCGGTTCCCGAAGGCGCCGACGCCGTGGCCGTGATCGGCGAGAACCGCAAGATGGTGGTGTTTCCGCTATCCGAGCTTCCGGAGCTCGCGCGCGGGCAGGGCGTCACTCTCCAGCGCTACCGCGACGGCGGCCTCAGCGACGCGCTCGCGTTCCGGCTGGAAGACGGCCTCAGCTGGGCCCTCGGCGGAGAGAGCGGCCGGGTGCGCACCGAGGGTGACCTGTCGCCGTGGCGCGCGGCGCGCGGCGCGGCGGGGCGGATGCCGCCGGTCGGCTTTCCGCGAAACAACCAGTTCTCATAGGACGGTTCCAACATGGGTTAAGATATCGCTGCGAGGCAAAAAGATACTCCGAATTAACCCCTCTCGCGCATAGAGACGGCCATGCAGGCTGCAGCAGCCCGGCCGGCGACCGTCGAGAGGCGCCGCCGGACGGAAAAGACGAGCGCGACACCGCATCTTGCGATTGCGGACGACACCGGCTTGCTCGGCGCGCTCCCGATTGCCGCCGCGGTGGTCGAGCGCCGCAGCGACGGATCCTTCAGCGTCGCCACGCACAACAGCCGCTTTCTTGCCATGGTCGAACGATCCCCTTGCACCGCCGTAGACTGGAACCAGGCGGATTGCCTCAAGGGCGGCCCGATCGCCGCGCTTCTCGGCAATTTCTTCGACGGCGTGGACGAGGTCGGCGAGCTCGATTTCAAGGACGGCGAAGGCGTTTCCGCGCAATTCTACCGGATCAAGCTGGCGCCGCTGCCGAGGACAGGCGGAGCGAAGAAGCGGTGCCTGCTCAGCATCGTCGACCGCACGGTGGAGCTGCAGGCCGAACGCACGCTTCGCGCCGAGATGCTTCGCGACAGTTTGACCGGCCTGCCCAACCGCCTGGCTTTCACCGAAGCGATCGAAAATGCTGGAGAGAAGATCGCGAAGGACCTCGAGCATGCGGTGCTCGTGGTCGACATGCTGCGCTTTTCGCGAATCAACGAGTCGATGGGCAGCCTTGCCGGCGACGAACTGCTGATCACCTTCGCGCGCCGGCTGATCCTGGCGCTCCGCGCCGGCGATGTGCTCGCCCGCACGGGCGGGAACGAGTTCGGGGTGCTGGTCTCGCTGCGCCGGGGAGTCGAGGATGCGCTGAAGGCGGCCGAGCGGATCCAGGAGGTGATGACGGCGCCGTTCAAGCTGTCGGAACTCGAAATTCAGGTCGAATGTGCGATCGGCGTGGCGCTGATGAGCGCGGGGCAGGACCCCGAAGAACTGTTCCGCAACGCCCAGTTCGCGGTCAAGCAGGCCAAGCTCGCCGGGCGGCCGCAGGTCTATGAGCCGAAGCAGGCGACCGAGGCGCGGCGCCGCTTCTCGATCGAGACAGAGCTTCGCCGGGCGCTCGACAAGGACCAGCTCAAGCTCTTTTACCAGCCGCTGATCAATCTCAAGACCGGCGAGGTCGCCGGCTTCGAGGCGCTGGCGCGCTGGACCCACGAAGACCGGGGCGAGATCAGCCCGACCGAGTTCATTCCCGTTGCCGAGGAATCGGGACTGATCCTTCAGCTCGGACGGTGGGCGATGGATAAAGCCGCGCAGACGCTTGCCGAATGGGATCGCGAGGCGGGCGAGGCGCTGCCGCTGTACGTCGGAGTCAATCTGTCCGCGATCCAGGTCGCGCGGGACGACATCGCCGGAGTCGTCGCCAGCGCATTGAAGTCGAGCGGCCTTACCGGCAATCGGCTGACGCTCGAACTGACAGAAAGCTCGATCGTCCAGGATCCGGTACGAGCGACGCGGGTGTTCGACGCCTTGAAAGCGCTCGACGCGACCGTCGCGATGGATGATTTCGGGACCGGCTATTCGAGCCTCGCCTATCTCCAGCGGCTGCCGATCGACGTGCTCAAGATCGACAAGAGCTTCGTCTCCGGGATGATGGTCGATCCCGACGCCGTGGCGATCGTTCGAGCGGTGCTCAGCCTCGCCGAGGCGCTCGGCATGTCGACCACCGCGGAAGGGATCGAAACGGTCGAGCTCGCGACGACGTTGGCGACGCTCGGCTGCGCCTCGGGCCAGGGATTTTATTTCGCCAAACCGCTCGAGTCCGATGCGGCGCTTGAATATTGGAAATCACGCCGCCGCTAACGCCGGCAGGTCCGAATAGCGTGCGGTGCGTCGCCGTTTGCCTGCAATGCTGAACGTCTTGTCGATGCTCCTGACGAGCGCCGGATGGCGGCAGTCGGGCGGGTGGACGCCGATGCGCAGGACCTGAAGCGGCGCCCGCCGGAGCGCCGCGGCCGCAACTAGCGAAGAGGCGAGGCGGGCTCGCGTGCGGCTGGCCCAGGTGATCACTGGCCCGCGGGCAAGCGTTGCGCCGCTCTGAGGCGACCAGACATGCATATGATCTTCGGCGAGTGGAATTCCGCATTCGGCTAACGCGGTCAGCGCTCCGGCGCCGTATAACCAGGCGGGAGCGACGAAGCCGTCGATCGGCCTGCCGATCACGTCCTCGAGCAGCGCTCGACCTTCTGCGATGCGAGCGGAGGCATTGTCGCGCGAAAGTCCGAGGAACTCGCCCTCACCGGCGGTCATGAAGCGCGCTCGGAGCCGGTCGGCCGAACTTTGGTGCCGCGATTGATCGCGGTGGAAATAGCCATGAAGGAACATCTCGATTCCGGCGTCGGCCCAGCCGCGAAGACGCGTCGCGAAAGGCGAGCCTGGCACGATCGGGGCGTCGCCCCGGTAGTTCGGCACGACCAGCATCGCCAGCCGCTCGCCGACGTGAGGCGCGAGGAGCTCGAGCAGCCGGTCGACCTCGCCTTCGAAGCGCGGCGACACGTCATGAACCGAGGCGAGCAACAAGAATTGACCGGCTGTCGACATTGGCGTGCTTCTGCGCCAAGCCTGTCGCGGGTGCCAGTCCATTAAAAAAGCTTCACTTGATGTTTACTGCCGCTGACCGCTTCCTCCAGCCGATGCGCATCGCTGACGTCTCAGCGTTTTACACGCCTTTCGGCGGCGGCGTTCGCACCTATGTGGAGGCGAAGCTGCGAGCGGCTGCGCGCTTCGGCCACGAAATGATCGTGATCGCGCCGGGCGAGGATCACCAGGTGGTGAAGCGCGGTCCATCCGCCTTTCTCGTCACCATTCCGTCGCCGAAGCTGCCGGTCGACCGGCGCTATCGCTATTTCGACGATGAGCGGCTGCTCCATTCGACGCTGGACGCGTGGCAGCCCGACCATGTTGAGGCTTCGTCGCCCTGGTCGAGCGCGACGATGGTCGGCCGCTGGCAGGGCGCGGCGACGCGCTCGCTGGTGATGCATGCTGACCCACTCGCCGCTTATGCCTACCGTTGGCTCGGCGGCGTTGCGCCGACACAGATGATCGACCGCTGGTTCGGCTCGTTCTGGCGTCACCTCCGCGGCCTCGGCCGAATGTTCGACACCGTGGTGTGCGCGAACAGCCAGCTGGCCGACCGGCTTGCCGCCGGTGGCGTCGCGAACGCCGAGACGATCCGGATGGGCGTCGAGCCCGGCCTGTTCTCACCCTCGCTCCGATCGGCGGAGCTGCGGCGTGCGGCGCTCGCCGGTCTCGGCCTCGATCCCGACGCGATCCTTCTCCTCGGGGTCGGACGCTTTTCGGCGGAAAAGAGATGGGAGATCGTGCTTCGCGCGGCGGGAGAGTGCGGGCGCAAGCTTCCGGTTGGATTGCTGCTCGTCGGCGATGGCGCGAAGCGGCAGAAGCTGCAGATGATCGCCGAGCAATATCGTAACGTCGAAGTCCTTCCGCCGATCACCGATCGGGCGGAGCTTGCGTCGCTGCTCGCCAGCACCGATGCGCTGGTCCACGGCTGCGAAGCCGAGACCTTCTGCCTCGTCGCCGCCGAGGCGCGGGCGAGCGGAATCCCGCTGATCGTACCCGACCGCGGGGCCGCCGCGGACCAGCTGGTCGAGGGCGCCGGAATCACCTACGCCGCCGGGCGGGAGCAATCGCTCGAGGAAGCGATTGCCGGATTCATCAACCGGGGGCCCGAGCTTCAGCGTGCCGCCGCCGTCCGGGCGAGCAGGCCACGGACGATGGACGAGCATTTCGCGGACCTCTTCGCACGTTATCGGGAGCTCGGTCCGGAGCGCATCGTGCAGCCGGCACGCGCTTTCGCAGGCGCCCCCGCGCCGCAGATCGAGCCGCTGCCCGAAGTCGCGCTGGCGCGCACGAGGTTGCGCCTGTCCTGACGTTCGGGTCCGCTAAGTCATCGAATTTGCTCTAAGTTATTGGCGGTACTGTAATTTACCCAATACCACCGCAAATCATGTCGGGGTGGGACCAAGTGGATCAGAAAGCGATTGAATATTTCCGCCGGCGGGAGCTGGCGGAGCGTGCCGCAGCCAAGAGCGCGGGATCGGACGTGGCGCGACGTGTGCACCAGCAACTGGCGCAACATTATGCCGATTTGCTCCGGAGCGACTGAGGTCCGCCGCCGGATTTCTTGACCAAAGTCAAGTGATCGCGGCGCCGGTTGCATTCGCCGCGCACGCGGGCTCCATGCGCCCGGAATGGCTTCCACCTCGCTCCACCACCCCCGGCGCCTCGCCGATTACAGCGCCGATTACCGGATGCTCATTCTCGCGGCCATGGCGACGGTCGCCGGCACCGGCGGAGCGTTCAGCGCCTGGGCGCTGCTCAAGCTCATCGCCTTCGCGACCAACGTCTTCTGGTACGGCAATATCTCCTTCGGCTCGGCGGTAATCGCCGGCCGCGCGCCGCTGGTGGTGCTCGCGATCCCGGTGCTTGGCGGGCTGATCGTCGGGCTGATGGCGCGGTTCGGGTCGGACAAGATCCGCGGCCACGGCATTCCCGAGGCGATCGAGACGATCCTCTACGGCGAAAGCAAGCTGTCGCTGAAAGTTGCGCTGCTCAAGCCGCTGTCGTCGGCGGTGTCGATCGGCAGCGGCGGACCGTTCGGCGCCGAGGGCCCGATCATCATGACCGGCGGTGCGATCGGTTCCCTGTTCGCGCAGCTGTTCCGGCTCAGCGCCGCCGAGCGCAAGACGTTGCTGGTGGCGGGGGCGTGCGCGGGAATGACCGGCATTTTCGGAACGCCGTTCGCGTCGATCATGCTCGCGGTCGAGCTGCTGCTGTTCGAATGGAAGCCGCGCAGCTTCGTGCCGGTCGTGACGGCCGTGCTGGTCTCGCTCGCATGGCGTCCGCTGCTGGTGGGCTCGGGTCCGCTCTTCCCATTCGCGGCGGCGACCCCGGCCGGAATCGAGCCGATTGCCATTTCCGCCGGCCTCGGCGTCATCACCGGCTTGGAGGCGGCACTGCTGTCCTTCGTGCTCTACAGGATCGAGGACGGCTTTCACCGCTTGCCGATCCATTGGATGTGGTGGCCGGCGATCGGAGCCGCGGTGGTGGGGATCGGCGGTCTCGTCGATATCCGCGTCCTCGGCGCCGGCTACGGCAGCATCCAGGCGCTCCTCAACGGCGACCTCGTCGTGCGAGCGGTCCTGCTCCTGCTCGTCGTCAAGGCGATCGTGTGGCTGGTCGCGCTTGGATCGGGAACGTCGGGCGGAATTCTGGCGCCGTTGCTGATCCTCGGCGGATGCGCCGGCTTTCTGATCGGGCAGTACCTTCCGGGCGATCCGGGCTTTTGGGCGATGATCGGAATGGCCGGGGTGATGAGCGGGACGATGCGCGCGCCGATGACCGGCGCGCTTTTCGCAGCGGAGCTCACCAACCATCTGTCCGCGCTGCCGGAGACGATCGCCGCGGGCTCGGCCGCCTATGCCATCAGCGTATTGATCATGAAGCGGTCGATCCTGACGGAGAAGATCGCGCGGCGGGGTCGGCACATCCTTCGTGAATATTCGGTCGACGCGCTCGAGTTCCTGCTCGCGGGACAGGTGATGACTCCCGAACCCGCGACCTTGCCCGGCGACATGAGCCTTGGCGACGCGGTGACCTTTTTCAGCGAGAAGGCGCAGCATCGCTCTTATCCGGTTGTGGACCAGCGCGGGCGTTTGCTGGGCCTCGTCTCGAGAACCGATGCATTGCGCTGGAAGCAGGAGAGCCGCCGCCGGCTGCAAGGGCAGCTCGCGGACGTGCTGTCGGACGCTTCGATCCTGGTCGCTTACCCCGAAACGCCCTGCGGCGAGGTCGCCGACATGATGGTCGAATCCGGCAGTGGACGCGTGCCCATCGTCGATCCGCAGACCCGGCGGGTGGTCGGAATCCTCTCGCGGCAGGATTTGCTCAAGGTCCGTTCGACCCAGAAGCGCGGCGAGGCGGTTCGGCCGGCCGCGAAAAAACAGCGGGCGAAGGCCGCCAGCTAAATCTTCGCTGCGGCAAGGGCATCGGCGATGATCGCTTCCAGCGCATCGCCGCGGGGGAATCCGGCTTCGACCCAGCGGTTCTCGATTGCCTTTAAGGTTCGGGCGACGATCGGACCTTCGGGGAGGCCACGCGCGATCAGCACCCCGCCGCCGATCGGCAACCTCGGCGCGCGCCAGCTCTCGAGCTGGGCCGCATCTTCGGAACGCCGCGCGAGCAGCAGGCGGTCGGTCGCGCAGTCGGTGCCGAGACGATAGGCGAGGGCTTCGGGGGTGGCGTCGACATCGCGGACGACCGCGCAGGCGAGCCGCTTGCGCGACTTGTTCGACAGCCTCAGGCGCACGGCGATGGATTCCGCCAGGCTCGCGTCCGGCGGGAGGAGCGCGGCAAGGTGGCGGAGGCCCTCGGGCGCAACGCCGGCGGACTCCTCCGCGCCGATCAGCGCTTCCAACTCAGAAAGCCGTTCGGCCGTTATCTCGGGCAATACTGGCTTGAGAATCCCATGCTCGACCATGATCCGGACGGTCGCCGCCGGATCGGGAAAAGCCAAGAGCTTCAGAAGCTCGTCGGCGATCCGCTCGCGCGACAGGGCCATGAGATCGTTGGCGCGCGCCGTGCAGGCTTCGAGCGCCGCGCGGTCGGGCTCGCCGGCACCGAACCGTGCGTGGAAGCGGAAGTAGCGCAGGATCCTCAAATGGTCCTCGGCGATGCGCTTCAGGGGATCGCCGATGAAGCGGACATATCGGTCGGCGAGGTCGTCGAGGCCGCCGAAATAATCGAACACTTCGCCGGTCCGCGGATCGGCCGACAGCGCGTTGATGGTGAAATCGCGCCGCGCCGCATCCTCTTCCCAGTCGCTGGTGAAAGCCACCGTGGCGCGGCGCCCATCGGTCGAGACGTCGCGGCGAAGCGTCGTCACTTCGTACGGGTGCCCGTCGCTGACGGCGGTGACGGTGCCGTGATCGATCCCGGTCGGCACCGCCTTGATCCGCGCCGCTTCTAGCCGCCGAACGACTTCGTCGGGCTCCAGGCGCGTTGCAAGATCGACGTCGCTGACGGGGAGGTCGAGAAGGTCGTCGCGGACCGCGCCACCGACGTATCGGGTGAGCCCGTCTTTGGCGCCGAGAGCGGCAAGCAGCCGCTTCATTCCGCGTCGGCTGCGCCATTTCGCGGGGTCGATCGTCAACGCCATTGCAGCCTGCGCGAAAGGTTGACGATCATCGCCGCGGTTGCCCCCCAGATCCTGCGCCCGTTCCAGACGATCTCGTAATAGTGGCGCTCGCGGCCCTGGAACAGAGCGCTGACTCGGCGCTGGTTGGCCGGGTCGAGCAGATAGGCGAGCGGCGCTTCAAACAGCTCGGCCACCTCATGCTCGTGCGGCTCCAGCGGGAGGTCGGGCGGGACCACGCCGAGCACCGGCGTAATCACATAGCCGGTGACGGTGCGGTACTGCTCGATCGCGCCAACCAGGTCGACCGCGGCGGGATCGAGCAGGATTTCCTCCTGCGCTTCGCGAAGCGCGGCGGCGACCGGCTCCTCGCCGGCTTCGACCCGGCCGCCCGGGAAGGCGATCTGGCCGGCGTGGGTGCGAAGATGCTCGCGCCTGACGGTGAGGAGCAGGCCGGGCTGCTCGCGGTCGGTGACGGCGATCAGGACCGCCGCCTGCTTCGAGGCATGGGCGCGAAGCTCCGGATGATCGCCCGCGAGCGGCGGCTCGGCGGGCGGCTTCGACAAAGCGGCGCGGAGCCGATCGGCAAGCGCGCTCATTCGCTATCTTGCAGCGGAAAGAAGGTGCCGCTGCTCCATATGCCGGGCGGAGCGGCGCCTTCGGCAAGCGCCAGCTCGGCGAGCTCATAATAGACGGAGCGGCTAAGCTCGGCCTCAAGGCCATGGCGGACGAGCAAGCGAGGCGAGGGGCCATATTCAGTCTCGACGATCCGAAGCGGATGCTCGGCGTCCAGGATCACGGCATCGCCGCTGTCGAGCCGGAACGCGATTTGGCGAACCGGCCCTTTGCCTTCGCTGTGCATTTCCACGGCGCGGAAGGCGGTGCCCTCGACCTCGATGTCGAGCTTTTCGACCGGCGTGACCAGCAGGTGACGGCCATCGGGCTCGCGCCGGAGCACGGTCGAGAAGAGCCGGACCATCGCGGGGCGGCGGATCGGCTGTCCGTCATGATACCAAGTGCCGTCGCGCGCGATGCGCATGCCGGAATGGCCGCAGCGTTCCGGATTCCACTTCTCCACCGGCGGGAGCCGGCGCTCGTCGATGAGCTTCTGAAGCTCGGCGAGGCTGATTCCCTGAAGGTCGATGGGCGCGCGGCTCTCGGGCATGGCCTTCTTTATCCTCCCCTGCATTTGCAGGGGAGGGGGACCGCCGAAGGCGGTGGAGGGGCTTTCTTCGCCGCCGCTCCAAAACCCCTCCACCATCCTTCGGATGGTCCCCCTCCCCCGGAGACCCGGGGGAGGATATAGGCGGCTCGATGGATAAGCAGCGAACCGCGATCGTCACGGGCGCCGGCAAGCGCGTGGGCCGCGAAATCGCCGCCGCGCTCGTGGAGGATGGCTGGAGCGTGATCGGCCATGTCCATCACGGTTCGGACGAGCTCCCGGCCGGAGTGAAGAAGGTCGTCGCCGATCTGGAAGACGCGAATTGCGCCGAAACGATCTTCAGCGCGGCCGACGCGTTGCCGCCGGTGCGGCTGCTGGTGAACAATGCCGCGCGCTTCGCCTGGGACGGCTTCGGCGATTTCGATCCGGACGAGTTTTCGGCGCACATGAACGTCAATGTCCGGGCGCCCGTGTTTCTGATCGACCGTTTCGCGGCGGCGCAGGAAGCGGACCAGGATTCGCTCATCGTCAATCTGCTGGATTCGAAGCTCGCCGCGCCCAACCCGGATTATCTCAGCTATACCTTATCCAAGCAGGCGCTTGCCGGCTTGACCGAACTCGCCGCTCGTGCGCTTGGGCCGCGCGGCATCCGCGTCAACGGCATCGCCCCGGGGCTGATGCTTCGATCGAGCGGGCAGAGCGAGGAGAATTTCGAGGCGATGCACGCCAACAACCCGCTGAGGCGTGGAGTCGAGCCCGCCGACGTGGTCGGGGCGCTCCGCTATCTTGTCGGCGCGCCATGCGTGACCGGCGCGGTGCTGGTGGTCGATTCCGGCCAGCGCTTCCTCGGCCTCGACCGCGACGTCCAGTTCCTGGGCAGTTCATGACCGGGCCCAAGCTCGACGGGCTCGTCCCCGACACGCTGAAGGTTCGCTCGGGCCGGATCCTGCTCGAAGGGCTCGAGGTCCAGGTCGATATCGGCTTCCACGATTTCGAGGTCGGCGCGCCGCAGCGGCTGCTGGTCAGCATCGAGCTATGGCTCGACGAGGTCGCGCCCCCGGTCGACGACGATCCCGAGCGCGCGTGGAACTATGATTTCCTTCGCACCGAGGTGCAGGAAATCGCTTCGGCGCGGCGCTTCAACCTGCAGGAAACCCTGGCGCACGCCGTGTTCGAGCGGCTCGCGGCGTTCCGCGGGGTCCGTGCGCTCCGCATCCGCACCTCGAAGCCCGACGTCTACGCGGAGGCGCATGGCGTGGGGATTGAGATTGCATCGTTTAGCGGACTCTGGCCGGACGGCTGAGGAAGGGTTTGCGTCAATGGCGGTTTCACGCCTTCCGGCTGTGGAACAAAATCCGTTGCGCGGCCTTTGAGCCATCGATAAGGAGGCGCGCTTGTCCGTTGGTGCCATGGTGTCACATCAGCGGTTCCATCTAGTGGCAGGGCGCGCGTCCGAACGCCCGGTCTGACCGTGGATCACCACGGCGTTTCGAGGAGAAGTGCGGGTTAAATGTCCTACGCTCAACGCAAACAGCTAAGCGGCAATCCGGCCCTCTCGATCTTTCTGACGGTCGCGGTCGTGGGCTCGCTCATGTATGCGATCGTCACCGGTCTTGCCTATGACGTCATCAAGAGGACGGCGGAGCAGCTCAAGGTCATCGACGTCGAGCAAAAGCCGCCGCCTCCGCAGCAGCCGCCACCACCGCCCAAGGACATGCCGAAGGTGCCGCCGCCGCCGGTGACTCCGCCGCCGCTGGTGCAAGTCAACACGCCGCCGCCGCCGACTATTCAAACGGTCACGGCCCCGCCGCCGCCCGTCTACATCCCACCAGTCGTAGCGGCTCCGCCGCCGCCGGCACCGCCGCCTCCGCCGCATAAGACCCAGTCCGCCGCGCCGGCACAGGGCGACGTTCGTACCTTATTCAGCGGCGACGACTATCCTCCCTCTGCACAATCCGCTGGTGCCGAAGGGACCGCGCAGGCGCAGCTGACGATAGGTTCGGACGGCCGGGTCACCGGCTGCAACCTCATCCGTTCGACGGGGAATAGCGCACTCGATTCGGCGACCTGCAGCATTCTGCGCCGCCGCGCGAAGTTCGTTCCGGCTCGCGACAGCAACGGCAATCCGACGAGCGACACCTACACCACGCCGCCGATCCGGTGGCAGCTTCAAGGTTGATCACAAGCCAGGTTTTTTCGACAGGTTTTCAGAAGGAAAGTCAGCATGCAAGCAGCACCAGCATCGGGCGCAGAATATGGCATCGGCCCCGCTCTTCAGCAGGGCGGCATCATCACGATTTCGGTCTTCACGATCCTCGTTCTGATGTCGATCTTCTCATTCTACATCCTGTTCACCAAGTTGATGCAGCAGCAGAAGATCATCGCCCAGGGCCGAAAGGTCCGGTCGAGCTTCTGGAATTCCGCCAACCTTCGTGAAGCTTCGACGAAGCTCGATTCGAAGAGCGCCTACCGCTCGATCGTCGACGATGCGCTGCTGGCGCAGGAGCAGCACAGCAAGCTCACCGACCCCATCGACCAGCACGACTGGATGGCGAACAGCCTCGCACGCAGCCAGGGCTCGATCGGCGCGCGTCTCGGCGAAGGCCTCGCCTTCCTCGCGACCGTGGGTTCGACCGCGCCGTTCATCGGTCTGTTCGGCACCGTCGTCGGCATTTACCGGGCGCTGATCAAGATCGGTTCTTCGGGCGAAGCGTCGATCAACACCGTCGCCGGCCCGGTCGGCGAAGCGCTGATCATGACCGCGCTCGGTCTGGTCGTGGCGGTGCCCGCGGTGCTTGCCTACAACTGGCTGATCCGCCGCAACAAGTCGATCATGGAGGATCTCGCGGCGTTCACCAACGACCTTCACGGCTATCTGATGTCCGACGGCGGAGTGAAGCCGCGTTTCGGTGGAGGTACGACGGTCAAGGGCGCGGCAGCGACCCGCACGACCGCCGCTCCGGCGCGGCCCGGCACCGAGCCGTTGCGGACCGGGGTCGAGCCGACCAACGCAAAGTAAATCCTGCGCTGACGCCCGGCTTAACGGCCGGGCGCCCTTGTTGTTGAACCAAGGAAAGAACCCAGCCGTATGGCAGGAACAGTAATTCAAGAAGGCGACGACGACACCGCCATATCCGACATTAACGTGGTTCCCCTGACTGACGTGATGCTGGTGCTCCTGATCGTCTTCCTGATCACCATTCCCGTTGTGGTCCATCAGGTGCCAGTGACTCTTCCGAAGGTTCGTTACGAGCCGACCATCACCAAGCCGGAGAACGTGTCGCTCAGCGTCCGCAACGGCCCCGGCGGCACGTGCGAGGTCTATTGGCAGCTCGACAAGGTGACCCAGAAGGAGCTGCTCGACCGGGCGGTCAAGAAGCTGGAGGACCAGATCAAGGCCGTCGGCGGAGTTCAGAATATCAACGAAGACAATATGCCCGAAGCGCACATCCGCGGCGACATCAACACTCAGTACAAGTGCATCGGCGCCGTGATCCTCACCATGCAGGAGGCGGGATTCCAGCGCATCGGATTCATCTCACAGCCGGCCGGTGGGCCGACTGCGCGTCTGTAGGAGCGTTTCGCCATGTCGATGCAGACCACCAGCGACAATTCTTCGGGCGAACCGATGCTGGACATCAACGTGACTCCGCTGATCGACGTCATGCTGGTGCTCCTGATCATGCTCATCATCACCATTCCGCCGCAGACCCATGCCGTGAAGCTGGACCTGCCGCAGAACACCAACACGCCGCCGCCGCCGATCCTGCCGCTCAAGAACACGGTGGGCATCACCGCTCAGAACCAGATCACCTGGAACGGATCGCCGATCACGGAGCAGCAGCTTCGCCAATATCTGGAGACCACCCAGCAGATGAACCCCATTCCGGAGCTGCACCTGCAGCCGGACGCGACCGCGCGTTACGAGCTGGTCGACGAAGTGCTCGCCGTGACCAAGCGCGCGCACGTCCAGAAAATGGGCTTCGTCGGCAACGAATATTACCAGAACATCTTCTAGGACTGGTACCGTTGGTTCCAAGGGCGGCCTTTTGAAAGGCCGCCCTTTTCGTTTCCCCGGCCGGTCTGGCGCCGAGGAAGTCCCCATGGCATTGACTGAGCGATGAGCGATCAACGCAATTTCGCAGTCGTGATCCTTGCCGCGGGGCAGGGCACGCGGATGCGCTCCGACACGCACAAGGTCCTTCATCCGATCGCCAGCCGCCCGCTGTTGCTGCACCTGCTGGACCGGGTCGATGCGCTCGGCGCGGTCAAGCGCGTGGTCGTGGTCGGCAAGGGACGCGAGCAGGTCGAAGCGGCGATCGCCGGCCGCGACACGGCGATCGCCGTGCAGGCCGAGCAGAAGGGCACCGGGCACGCCGTTCAGCAGGCCGAGAGCGCTCTGGCGGGCTACGACGGCCCGGTCCTGATCCTCTACGGCGACACGCCGTTCGTGGAAGCGGAGACGCTTCGGCGGATGATCGACCGGCTCGACGGCGACGATGGGCCCGGAGTCGTCGTTCTCGCCTCCTGCCCTGAGGACCCGGCCAAATATGGCCGGATCATCCTCGGCGAGGGCGACCGGATCGCCAAGATGGTCGAATATCGCGACGCGACCCAAGAGGAGCGGGCGGTGCGCCTGTGCAATTCGGGCATGATGGCGGTGCGCTCGCGCGACCTGTTCCGCTGGCTGGCCAAGGTCGGCAACGACAATGCCGCGCAGGAATTCTACCTTCCCGACGTGGTCAACATCGCCGCGGCCGAGGGGCGCGAGGCGGTGGTGATCGAAGGCGATCCTTATGAGACGGCCGGGGTCAACAGCCGCGCCGAGCTCGCGCACCTCGAGCTCGAATGGCAGCGCCGCCGCCGCGAGCAGGTGCTTCACGAGGGCGCTACGCTGATCGATCCCGAAAGCGTCTGGTTCGCGTACGACACGAAGCTCGGCCGCGACGTGACGGTCGAGCCGCACGTGGTGTTCGGGCCTGGAGTCCAGGTCGCCGACGGCGCCACGATCAAGGCGTTCAGTCACATCGACGGCGCCCTGATCGGCGCAAAGGCGAGCATCGGCCCGTTCGCCCGGATCCGGCCCGGTACCCGGCTGGCCGAGCGGACCAAGGTCGGCAATTTCGTCGAGCTCAAGAAGGCCGAAGTTGGGGACGGCGCGAAGGTCAACCACCTGTCCTATATTGGCGACGCTTCGATCGGCGCGGGAGCGAACATCGGCGCCGGGACGATTACCTGCAATTACGACGGCTTCGGCAAGTACCGGACGGTGATTGGCGCCGGGGCGTTCATCGGCTCCAACACGGCGCTCGTGGCGCCCGTGACGGTCGGCGACGGGGCGGTCGTAGGCGCCGGCTCGGTCATTACCGAGGACGTCGAGCCCGACAGCCTCGCCGTTGAGCGGAGCGAGCAGAAAGGCGTGGCCGGCTGGGCCCGCCGATTTCGCGAACGAATGACCCGCAAAGCGGCGGAATAGCCGCCGTCAGTCCTCCTTCTTGAGGAAGGCGAGAAGCCTGGCGAAATAGGTCGGCTGGTCGTCGTACATGTCCATGTGGCCGCCGTTGGTCGCGGCAAGCTCCCCGTGCGGCAGCTGCTTCGCCATCGCCGCCATATAGGCCGGGTCCATGGTGTCGTACTTGCCCGAGATCACCAGCGTCGGAATGGCGATCGTCTTGAGGTCGTTGAAGCGGTCCCAGTTCACCAGCCGCCCGCTCGCGCCCATTTCGCTCGGGCCCTGCATGGTGACGTAGAATTTGCGGTTCATATTCTCCTCGGCGCGGAGAACGGCCTCGGGCCACTGGTCGGCTGGGCGGCGGAGGATGTGCTGCTCGTACCAGTTGGGCATGAGGAGTTGCATATATTGCGGCTGCTCGGTCTTGCCGGTCGCCTCCATCGACAGGATCTGCTTCAGGACCGCCTGGTTCATCTTCGGCTCGAGCACCTTCTTCGCGTAGGCGTTGTAGGCGGGGATCGAGGCCATCATGTTCGAGATCACCAGGCACTTCATCTGGTCCTGGTGAGCGAGCGCATATTCCATCGCCAGAAGCCCGCCCCAGCTGTGGCCGAGCAGGCAGAAGTTGCTCTTGTTCCCGCCGATCGCCTTGCGCACCTGATCGACCTCGTCGACATAGCGCGGGAGAGTCCAGAGGTCGGGGTCGTTCGGGCGGTCGCTCTCGCCGGTCTCGAGCTGGTCGTAATGATAATATTCGATGCCCGCAGCAGGCAGGTAGCTGTCCATCACGTCGAGATAGGCGTGCGACAGGCCCGGGCCGCCGGTCAGCAGAAGCAGCTTGAGGTGGGGGTTGTTGCCGATCCGCTTGATCCAGACCTGATGCGGCCCCTTCGGCGTCGAAATGGTGATCTTGCGCTCGCCCCCGTCCCACGCGTCTGGATGCCCGCTATTGTCGTAATATGAGGCAGGCGGGGCTTGCGCCGCAGCCGCGTGATTGACGCGATTGCAAGCGCCCGTCAGCAGCAAGGCCGCGCTTGCGGCCAGGAAGAATGTGCGCGACATGCCGGCCCCTCCAGTTGCTATGCCTGCATAGCGCTGCCCCGGTGCGGTTCAAAGGAGTTACGCTGGCGTAATGTGCGGAATCGTCGGAATTGTCGGTAAATCCGACGTTGCGCAGCGGCTGTTCGATGGACTCAAGCGGCTCGAGTATCGAGGCTATGATTCCGCGGGGATTTGCACGATCGAGAACGGGCAGTTCGAGCGCAGGAGGGCGGAAGGAAAACTCGACAACCTTGCGCGCGAGCTGGCCAAGGACCCGCTCCGCGGATCGACCGGGATAGCGCACACGCGCTGGGCCACGCATGGGGCGCCCACGGTCGGCAACGCCCACCCGCACATCGTCGGCCCGGTAGCGCTGGTCCACAATGGCATCATCGAGAATTTCAAGCCTCTTCGGGATGAGCTGATCGCCGAAGGCCGAACCTTCGAAAGCGAGACCGACACCGAGGTCGTAGGCCACCTCGTCGCACGTGAGGTCGAGCGAGGAGCTTCGCCGCAGGACGCCGTCGCGACCGTGCTCCCCCGGCTTCACGGCGCCTTCGCCATCGCCTTCCTGTTCCGCGACGATCCCGACCTGATGATCGGGGCCCGCCGCGGAGCGCCGCTGACGGTCGGCTATGGGGATGGCGAGAACTATCTCGGCTCGGACGCGCTTGCCGTCGCTCCCTGGACGCAGCGCATCGCCTATCTCGACGAAGGCGACTGGGCCGTCGTTCGGCGAGGAAGCATCGAAATTTTCGACCGCAACAATCAGCCGGTTAAGCGCGACATCGTCGAGTCCGGCGCTTCGTCGGCGCCCGTCGAGAAGGGCAACTACCGCCACTACATGCAGAAGGAGATTTTCGAGCAGCCGATCGTGGTTGCCCAGACTCTCCAGAGCTACCTGAGACCGTTCGAGGGCGAGGTCGCGCTGCCCGCCATGGACGTGCCGCTGGAAAGCATCGAGCGCGTGCTGATCGTCGGGTGCGGGACGGCATCCTACGTCGGAATGATCGGCAAATATTGGATCGAGCGCTTCGCTCGGGTCCCGGTCGAAATGGAAGTCGCGTCCGAGCTCCGTTATCGCGATCCGGTCCTTCTTCCGAACACGCTCGGCGTTGTCGTCTCCCAGTCCGGCGAGACTGCGGACACGCTGGCAGCGCTTCGGCACATGAAAGCGAATGGAGTCACCACCGCCGGGATCATCAATGTCCCGACCAGTTCGATGGCGCGCGAAGTGGATGTGCTCCTGCCCACGCACGCAGGACCGGAAATCGGAGTTGCCTCGACCAAGGCGTTCACCTGCCAGCTCGCCGTCATGGCCGCGCTCGCCGCCAACCTGGCTTCTGCAAAGGGCCGTCTGAGCCGCGACCAGCAAAAGGAGATTGTCGGACACCTGCAGGAAGCGCCCGCGGCGCTGAATGCAGCGCTCGACCACGACGAAGAGATCGCGGCGATGGCGCATCTCGTCGCTCCGGCGCACGACGTTCTCTATCTCGGCCGCGGCCCGGATTACCCGATGGCGCTCGAGGGCGCGCTGAAGCTCAAGGAGATCAGCTACATCCACGCCGAGGGTTATGCCGCCGGCGAGATGAAGCACGGCCCGATCGCGCTGATCGACGACGGTGTGCCGGTGATCGTTCTCGCTCCGTCGGGGCCGTTGTTCGAGAAGACCGTCAGCAACATGCAGGAGGTGCGTGCGCGCGGCGGGAAGATCATCCTGATCAGCGACCGCGACGGTATCGCCGAAGCGGGCGAGGGCTGCATCGCGACGATCGAGATGCCCGAGGTCCACCCGCTGATCGCGCCTTTGGTCTACGCGGTGCCGGTCCAGTTGCTCGCCTATCATGTGGCGGTGCTCAAGGGCACCGATGTCGATCAACCGCGCAATCTGGCAAAGAGCGTGACGGTGGAATGAGCTCGAGGTTCGCCCGGGTCCCGCAGGCAGTCAGTGATTCACGAGGCGCCGCGGCCCTGCGGCGCATGTTCAGGTCGAGCGAAGCCGCGCTCGTTGTCATGGCGGTTGGCGTCGGCATTGCCGCGGGCGTGCTCACGCTTCTTCAGAACCGGATCGCGCACGGCATCCAGTATCTCATCTACGGCTATTCGGGTGGAAGCTTAAGCGCGGCTCCGAGCATTCCGACCTTTGCGCTTGTCGCGCTGCCGATCGGCGGGCTGATCCTCGGCTTCGTCGGTCGTGCCGCAAGCCGCCGTTGGCGAACGCCCGTCGACGTTGTCGAGGCGAACGCGCTTCATGGAGGCGCGATTCCGCTTCGCGACACGTTGCTGGTGTGCGCCCAGACATTGCTGTCGAACGGGGTTGGCGCATCGGTCGGTCTAGAGGCGGCTTATGCCCAGGCGGGGGGCGGGTTCGCGTCGGTGGTCGGCGGATTGCTGCGGCTGCGCCGTGCCGACATGAGGATCCTCTTGGGCGCAGGCGCGGGAGCCGCAATCGGCGCGGCGTTCAAGGCCCCGCTGACCGGCGCATTCTACGGGTTCGAGATCGTCATTGGAGCTTATACGCCCGCAGCAATCGCGCCCGTCGCCGCCGCCGCATTGTCGGGCGTTCTGACGGTCAGGTTCCTCGGCCTCGAGCCGTATCTCGTCGCCCTTCCGGGCGCGAAGGCGATCACCACCGAGGATTATCTGATCTACGCGGTGCTCGGGATCGTCTGCGGCGGGATCGGCATCGGTATCATGCGCGGGGTGGTCTTTTTCGAGCAGGTGGTCCGCGCCTCCGCGCTTCCCGACGTAGCGAGAACGGCCGTCGGTGGAGTCCTGCTGATCCCGCTTGCGATGATCACGCCCCAGGTGCTGTCGGCGGGGCACGGCGCTCTCCACCTCGACCTCGGCGCCGAAGTGGCAGTGCGATTCATCCTGCTCGTCTTCGTCGTGAAGATCCTCGCCTCGACAGTGTCGCTCGGCTTTGGCTTTCGCGGCGGCCTGTTCTTCGCGTCCCTGTTCATCGGGTCGCTCGCCGGCCAGCTCTTTGCGGCGGCGATCGCCCGAATCCCCTCGGCTCCGCCGATCGACCCGTCGGACGCCGCGCTGATCGGCATGGCGGCCATGGCAGTCGCGATCATCGGCGCTCCGATGACCATGTCGCTGCTGGTCCTTGAAACGACGCATGATTTCGCTCTGACAAGCGTGGCGGTCACGGCCTCGCTCTGCGCCAGCACAGTCGTTCGAGAGACCTTCGGGTTCTCCTTCTCGACCTGGCGGATGCACACGCGCGGCCAGACATTGCGCAGCGCTCGCGATGTCGGCTGGGTCCGGAACCTGACCGCGGGGAAGATGATGCAGCGCGCTCCGGACACCGCGCTCGCGACCATGTCGATCGCCGAGTTCCGCCGCCGCTTCCCGCTGGGCTCGACCACCCGTGTGGTCCTTACGGACGCACAGGGGCGCTATGGCGGGATTGTGGAGACTTCGGCCGCGTTCGATACCGGCCTCAATGTCGATGCGGAAATCTCCTCCGTTGCGATGATGCAGGACGTGGCGCTGACGCCCGCCCAGGACGTCCGCTCGGTCCTTCAGACGTTCGACAGCAGCGAGGCCGATTATCTGGCGGTAATCGACGAGAGCGATGAAGTTCTCGGCACGCTGTCGGAGCGCTTCGTCCAGCGGCGCTACTCCGACGAGATGGAAAAAGCGCAGCGCGAGATGTTCCGTGAATGAGCGCGGCCGATATGCGCTGCTGGTCGGAGGCGCGCTGGCGGCCGGAATAATCGGCGGCCTCATTCCGCGTGCTCTTTCATCGCCCGGCCAGCGGCCCGCCGCCGATGATGATCGCCGCCCGATCATCCAGCTCGTTCGCCAGCAGCCCGGCCTTCCGAGCCTCGCAGACGCGATCGATTCGATCTGTCCTGAGCTCGCTCCGATCATGCCCGCCGAAGCATCGGCGACAACCAGGCCGCAAAATCCCGCATCCGTTCCGGCTTTCGTCGTGTCCGCCGGCGGATGGCTGATGGCGTCTACGCAGTCGCTCCCGATGGGCGACTTGCAGGCCGTATTCGGGCCCGGGAACGCCGCGGCGATTTCCGAGGTCCGGTCGGATCCCGTCTCCGGCCTCAGCATCCTCAAGTCGGCTGCGACGGACCTTCATCCGGTCACATGGGGCGACCAGAATTTCCCGCGGATCGGCGATTTCGGCTTCGCCCTTCAAAATTCCCGCGGGACAGGATGCAGCGCCGAAGCGGCGATGGTCTCGAGCGACTTCCTGACCGACGGCGGCGCTCCAGCTGCCTACGTGCGATTTGATCCCATGGGTCCTGACCTGCAGCCCGGCACCCCCGTGTTTTCCGCGAATGGCCAGGTGCTCGGAGTCGTCGGAACGGGCGTTCCGACCAACGCGATCGTTCCCGCGGAGATGGTCTCCGCCATCCTTGACGAGCTGCTTCGCAACAGCCTGTCTCCGACGACCAAGTTCGGCTTTCGCGCCGTCGATTACGATGCGGCGGTTTCGCAGCGTCTGAGCAATTCCCGCTCGCGCGGCGCGGGCGTCGCGCTCGTCCAGCCCAACACACCGGCGGCGAAGGCAGGATTGCAGGCAGGAGACATCGTGCTCGGAGTCGATGGCTCGCCAGTCGCAAGCGCGTCCGAGCTTGGCCGTGCGCTCGACTCCGCCGGCCAGTCGGCATCCCTCGACATAGCTCGCGGCGACCAGCACCTGACACTCACGATCGGACGGACGTCGACGAGCTGAGCACCCTGCGGCCGGCGAAATGTTCACCGGCGAAATTATGGAATTGTCAAAGAGTTGCTGTAATCTTCGCTGCGGGGCGGGGAGACAGATCATGGGTCATGCGCAGCTCCTGCGGGCCGATGAACCGGGGAACGTTCATGCCGACCTCGCACATTACTTGCGCGACGGATATGCGGTGGTTCGCGGCTTCTTCGACAGTGATGAAATCGCGCAGATCGGGGAGGCCTTGGACCAGCTTTACAGCGAAGGAGTGGCCCACGGGCGGTGCTTCCGCCACGGCAACCTCTTCTACAATGTGGCGCGCGAGAGCCCCGACGGCGAAGCGCTCGTCCGCATGGTTCAGTGGCCTTCCTATCATCAGCCGGTGCTCAACGCGGTTCGGCTCGACACCCGCTTCGCGGACCTGCTCCAACCGCTGATCGGCGGCGACCTCAAGCAGATCATCAATCAGGTGCACTGGAAGGCGCCGGGCTCGCTTGGCGACTTCGCCTGGCACCAGGACAGCCGCTTCCGTCAGCCCGCCTCGGCGTTCCGCAACCTCGGCACGAGCTACGTACAGACCGGACTCGCGATCGACCCGCACAGGTCGGAGTCCGGCTGCATGCGCTTCATTCCGCGAAGCCATTTGCGCGGCGATCTCGACATGGATTCGTCGAAGTTCGCGATGGGAACCGCGATGAGCGCCGACGCGCTCGAGGAGGTTGGTCTTTCGGAGAGCGAAGCAATCGACGTGCGGCTCGAACCCGGCGATCTCGCCTTGTGGAGCCCCTATCTGGTCCACGGCTCGGGCAAGAACGTTTCGGATCACAAGCGTCGGCTGTACATCAACGGCTATGTGCGCGCGTCCGACTGCGACCGCGGCGAATGGGCGTTCCGGGATGGAGAGCCGGTGCCGTTCGGTGCGGTCCAGGCGCTGGTCCACTACGACGATCTCCACGAGCGCCCCGAACCGCATTATCCTTACTGAATGAGGATAAGCGGCGGTTGTCATTGCGGGGCTGTTCGGTTCGAGGCGGAGGTTCAGGCGCTTCCCGTGCCGGCCCTCGACTGCAACTGCTCGATGTGCCGGATGACGGGTTATCTGCACGTCATGGTCGGGCATGAGGATTTCGAACTCATCAGCGGCCGCGATGCACTGACGAGCTATCGGTTCGGCACGGGAACGGCCGAGCATCTGTTCTGCAGGCACTGCGGCATCAAGAGCTTTTATCAGCCGCGGTCGCATCCCGACGCGTGGAGCGTGAACGCGAACTGTCTCGACGAGCCGGTCGAGCTCGCCATCGAGAAGTTCGACGGACGCAATTGGGAGAGTGCAAAAGCGAGTCTCGACGCGCGAGACTAGCGCCACTACCTCACGAACGATGCACCGACCGATGCGGCTGACAATCGACCGGACCGCGATTCAGGAGAATTGGCGGTGGTTGCAGGATCGGGCAGGAGTGCCCGCCGGAGCCGCGGTCAAGGCCGATGCCTATGGCCTCAGCGCCCGCGAGACCGCGCAGGCGCTTTACCAGGCGGGCTGCCGCGATTTCTTCGTATCGACCTGGAGCGAGGCGGAAAAACTCGGACCTCTTCCGGTGGGGGCTAGCCTTGTCGTGCTTCATGGCGTTGGGCCGACGGACATGGATGCAGCGCTCGCATCGACCGCTCGGCCGATGCTCAACACGGCGGAGCAGGTCGCGCGATGGAAAGACGCCGCTCCTGATCGTCCGTGCGACGTGATGATCGACACCGGCATGAACCGCCTGGGTCTCAGACCGGAACAGGTTGGGGTACTCGAAGGCCTGAGCATCGATACGCTGCACAGCCATCTCGCCTGCGCGGATGAAGATGTGCCGCTCAATCGCCAGCAGCTCGAGCGCTTCAAAGAGGTTGCGGCGGTGGTGCCGGCGGAGCGCCGCAGCATGGCGAACTCGGCGGGCATTTGCCTTGGCCGCGACTACAGCTTCGACCTCGTGCGGCCGGGCCTTGCGATCTACGGCGGCATCCCGCGCGAAGAGGCCGACGGCAAAATCCGCAACGTCATCCGCGTGGACGCTGAAATCATCCAGCGCCGGACCATCCGCGCCGGCGAGACTTGCGGTTACGGTGCGACCTTCAAGGCGGAAGAGGATACCGAGGCGGCGATTCTCAACATCGGCTACGCGGATGGTTATCTGCGCGCATTCTCCTCGCGCGGGTCGGCCTTTGCAGGCGAATTCGCGCTGCCGGTGCTCGGACGCGTGTCGATGGATCTGGTCGCGGTCGGCTGCGATGCCGCGCCCGAGCTCAGGGAAGGCGACTGGGTTGAGATCGACTACGACTTGCCTTCGGCTTCGCAGCAGTCCGGCCTTTCGCAGTACGAGCTTTTGACGACGCTCGGCTCGCGCTTCGAGCGTCGCTGGGTTTGACTCTCTCGCCAGGCGGCGGCGTCTTCGGTTTATAGCGGCAGAGGTCGATGACGGGGCAGCGCCAGCATTCGGGCAGGCGCGCCTTGCACACGTAGCGGCCGTGAAGGATCAGCCAGTGGTGAGCGTCGCGGCGGAACGGCAGGGGGACGATCTTCTCGAGCTTGGCTTCGACCTCGTCGACGGTCTTGCCGGGAGCAAGACCGGTGCGGTTGCAGACTCGGAAGACGTGGGTGTCGACCGCGAAGGTCTCTTCACCCCAGGCGGTGTTGAGGACGACGTTCGCGGTCTTGCGGCCCACCCCCGGAAGCTGCTGAAGCTCTTCGCGGGTGCGCGGGACATCGCCGCCGTGGCGATCGATCAGCACCTGGCTGAGCGCGATGACGTTCTTCGCCTTGGTGTTGAACAGGCCGATCGTCTTGATCGCCTCACGAAGTGCGTCCTCACCGAACGCCACCATGGCGTGGGGAGTCTTGATTCGTTCGAACAGCGGGCAGCACGCGACATTCACGCTCGCGTCGGTCGCTTGCGCTGAAAGGACGACGGCGACCAGCAGCGTGTACGGATTGACGTAGTCGAGCTCGGTCGTGGGCGAGGGGTTCGCCTCGGCGAGGCGGCGGAAGAATTCGAACACCTGATCGCGCGTCATGCGAGCTCGTCCAGCGCGGCGCCGAGGCGCCTTAGCGCCTCGATGAACTCGTCGTTTGGCAGGCCGAAGCCCACGCGAAAATGGTCCGGCATCTCGAACCAGCGCCCGGGCACGACGGCCGTATCGTACTTCTCGCGCAGGAGCGCATCGAGCCGCTCGGTGTCGCGTCCGCCCCAGCGCGGAAAAGCGGTGATGCCGTGCTCGGACCTCATGCAGTCGAGGTCGTCGTGCGAGGCCACAAAGCTGTTCCAGGCTTTTCGGTTGCGCTCGAGCAGCCCGGGATTGTCACCGATGACCTCATCGATGCGCTCGAACGCGATGCAGGCGAGGCGTTCGGCGGGATGCGCCTGGTTTACGCCGAACAGATCGTTGAGACGCCACATGCGTTCGGCGAGCTCGGGCTCGCAAAGGACCCAGCCGCAGCGGAGGCCGCTCAGCCCATATACCTTGGTCAGGCTGTTGGTGCAGACGAACTCGGGGCCGAGATGGACGGCGCTTCTGCGCCGCGGAGCGACAGAGTCGAGATAGACCTCGTCGACCAACACGCGCGCTCCAACCGAAGCGGCGAGGCGTCCAACGTCACGAAGCTCGTCGTCGCGTGCAATCGCGCTGCTCGGATTATGCAGGTTGGTGATGACGATCAGGCGGATTCGGTCGGACATTGCGGCTCGCATCTTCTCCGGATCGAGCCGAAACGCATCCTTCGGATTGCGTTCAAAGCGCTTGATCTCCGCACCGAGGAAGGACGCCGCGCCGAGCAGAAGCTCATAGGTCGGATGCTCCACCAGCACCTCGTCGCCCGGCGAAATCAGCGCAGCCATGGCGAGGAAGTTGGCCATCGACGTGCCGTCTGCCGTCACCACCTGCTCGACCGGAGTGCCGTATCGCTTGGCGATGGCGTCGCGCAGCGGCGGGTAACGGGGATGGCTCGCTCCATCGAGGTCGAGATCGGCGATGCCGATCGGGAGGGAATCCATGCGGAAGTGCGGGACTTCGCTTCCGGTGAGCTGAAACCGCGCCAGCGGTTTGAACTTCGCCCAATGCATGTAGCCGGACTGCATCGCCCTCATGCGGCGGCTCCGCAGTTCTTGCGCTGCCAATAGAGGCAGGCCGGCACCCCGGCGGCGAGAATGGCGTAGCCGATCAGGCTGTTTGTGGCGTTATTTGCGACGGTCGCGACGACGACGAGCCAGCATGCCATGACGAAGAAGGCGGTGGTAAACGGGTGGCCGGGTACGCGGAACGCAACCCCTTTGTCCGGATCGCGCCTGCGAAACACGAACAGAGCCGCACCGGTCAGGCCGAAAAAGAGGAAATCGACTGAAACCACGTAACCCAGGATTTGGCCGTACGTCCCCGAAAGCGCGATCACTGCGGCGGCAACTCCCTGGAGGATGATTGCAAGCACCGGCACACGCGTGACCGGGTTCACCCGCGCGACTTTGCGGAAGAACAGTCCGTCCTCGGCCATCGCGAAATAGACGCGTGGAGCGGTCAGCATTCCCTGGCTGAGAAATCCGAGGGTCGAGATCGCAATCGCCAGCGCAATGAAGGTCGCCCCGCCGGATCCGAGCGCGAGGCGCATCACGTCCGAGGCCGGAGTCTTCGAGTTGGCGAGACCTCCTGGACCGAGCGCCTGCACGCAGACTAACGCCACGAGACAATAGAGGAGGATCACACCGGCCACACCGAGCAGGAGTCCGCGGGCAAGGTCCCGCTGCGGGTCGCGCATTTCGCCGGCGACAAAGCTCGCGGTCTGCCAGCCGCCGTAGGCGAACATCACCGGAGTCATCGCTCCGCCGATCGCGAGCAGTGACGAGGAGCTTCCAGGGCTCGGTGGCGTGGCGACGGACGCTGTTCGCGCGAACAACAGGCCTGCGATCACGAGAATCGCAATGGCCAGAATCTTCAGAATCATCAGCCCGCTCTGAACATTGCTTCCGGACCGCACGCCGAAGCAGTTGATAATCGTCAGGATGGCGAGCGCGGCCACCGCGACTGGGCCGTCGGCGATCGGCAGGCCGGTCAGCGCGTTGAAATAGCGTGCGAAGGTGATGGAGACGGCGGCCATTCCGCCTGACTGGATCACCAGGAGCAGCGCCCACCCATAAAGGAAAGCGGGCATGGGACCATAGGCGTCGCGCAGATAAGCATACTGCCCGCCGACTTCCGGACGTCTCGCGGCAAGCTCTGCGTAGATGAAGGACGCGGCCAGCGCGACGATCCCGCCCGCAATCCAAACGCCGACGATGAGGCCGGGCGTATCGACGTGCCGCGCGACCTCGGCCGGATTGACGAAGATTCCCGC
>DASUIC010000006.1:0-24899 GCA_036273215.1 Sphingomicrobium sp. | reverse complement strand
GTCGTGTTCATCGCCTCGATCTTCTCGCCCTGGGCGATCGCGGTTGGGCTCATCCCCTGCTTCATCGCGCTGACCGCCTGGTTCTGGCCCAAGGAGCTGAAGCGCCATCCCGAGCCGGTGATCTCATGATTCTCCAGCCGCGCTTCACCGACGATGTCTCGGAGCTTCCGACCTTCAAGTTCGGATCGAGCAGCCTCACCTTCTGGGGGATCATCGGCTTCATGGTGATCGAGGGCGCCGGTTTCGCGCTCGCCTTCGCGGCCTATTTCTTCATCATGGGGCATGAGCAGGGCTGGCCGCCCGAAGGGCGTCTGCCGCCCGATATCCTCGCCGGAACACTGTTCACGATCGTCATCCTGGTCAGCGAAATCCCGAACACGGTGGTGAAGAGGGCGGCGCGCGCCGGCGACGTCGGGACGATCAGGCTGCTGCTTCCGGTCATGGTCGCGGTCGGAGTCGTCCTGCTCATCATCCGCGCGTTCGAGTTCAACAGCCTCAACTGCCGCTGGACCGACGACGCCTACAGCTCGATCATCTGGGCCCTGCTGCTGCTGCACGCCGGGCACATCGTCACCGACTGGCTCGACACCGTCGTGCTGTGCGGCCTGATGTACACGCCGGTCGCGTACGAACCGCGCCGCTGGGGCGACGTCGACGAGAACAGCATGTACTGGCGTTACGTCTGGCTGCTGTGGATCCCGATCTATCTGATGATCTATTGGGTGCCGCGCCTGTGAAGACCAAGCGCATCGGCGACCGCTTCATGCCCTGGGCCGGACTCGCGCTCGGGACTCTCGGCGGTGGGCTGGCGCACCAGATCGGCGCCGACTCGACCTTTCAGGATTGCCATTTCAGCAGTCCGCTGATCGTCATCCTCGCAGCGCTTCTCGGACTCGTTCTGGTCGCTCTCGGAGCGCTCGGGTCATGGCGCGTGTACAGCGGCGAAGGCGAAGGACCGGCGCGCCGGATGATCGCGATCGTGTCGATCATGGCCTGCGGCATTTATGCGATCGCGATCATTCTTCCGCTGATCGCTTCGCTCATGATTCCGAAATGCTGGGCCTGAGACTCCTCGCCCTCCTGATGCTCGCGCTCGCGACGAGTCCCGCAGCCGCGCACGGGCTACACGATGGTGCGATTGGCTGGACCCTCAGTCCCGAGCTCGTGATTCCGCTCGCACTCGCGCTTCTCATCTATCTTGTCGGTTGGGTGCGGCTGTCGAAGCGGGCCGCCAATCCGCCGTCGGGCACTGCGCTCTTCCTTGCGGGCTGGACCGTGCTCACCCTCACCCTGACCTCGCCGCTCCACCAGGCCGGAGAGCGCAGCTTCACCATGCACATGATCGAGCATGAACTCATCATGCTCGTCGCGACATTGCTGCTCGCATCGTCCAACTCCGGCGGAGTGCTCGCATGGGGCCTGCCGCGGCCGCTGCGCATGGCGCTCGGCGGCAGCTGGAAGTCACCGCTGCAGCGATTGTGGAAGCGCCTGACCGAGCCGGTGACCGCAACCGCGGTCCAGGCAGTGGTCATGTGGGCCTGGCACGCTCCGCCGCTGTTCGACCGGGCGCTCGACAGCTTCGGCTGGCACATGGCGCAGCATTTGAGCTTCTTCGTCGGCTCGCTGATCTTCTGGTGGGCGATGCTCCACCCGAGGAGTCGGAGCACGGGCTACGGCACGTCGGCGGCATGCCTGTTCGCAACCTCGCTCATCGGCGGCGCGCTTGGAGCGCTGATGAGCTTTTCCTCGTCGCCCTGGTACGCCGATTATGCGGCGATGGGCATGACGGGGATTGGCCTCGACCCCGTCGACGACCAACGGCTCGCCGGACTCATCATGTGGATACCCGGCGGGCTCGTCCACGGCGCGGCAGCCGTTGCCATGGCGTACAAATGGCTGAAAGCTTCCGAGGGAGGCGAGCATGCGCTCACTCTCCAGTAAAGCGACCTTCGTCATCGTCGCGATAGCCGTGATCGTCGTCGCGCTGATCGGCGTGGTTTACGAATATGCCGAGCAGCGATCGCTCCTCCGGATGCATGCGGCGGCGGAGACCGGCGGCGATCCCGCACGTGGCGAGGCGATGTTCATCCAATATGGCTGCGGCAGCTGCCATGCCGTGAGCGATGTCCGCACGGCGACCGGAATGGTCGGACCGCCGCTCGATGGAGTTGCCCTCCGAATGATTATTGCGGGGCACCTCGCGAACAATCCGCAGAACATGGAGAAATGGATCCGCAATCCGCAGCAGGTATCGCCGGGAACGGCAATGCCCGACCTCCATGTCGGCGAGCAGGACGCGCGCGACATCACGGCCTTCCTCTACACGCGCGCGAAATAGGCCGGCCGCTTAAAAGTAAAGTCCAAGCGAGCCGTAGAAGTGATAGCCGGTGCGGTGGTCCGCCCAGGTCGGACCGCCCGAGAACAGCAGCACTTCGTGCTTCGACAGCTGGACGATCGCACCGACACCCGCGCGAGTCTGCGGCGTCCCTCCGATAGTATCTGGTCCCTGCCGGGTCACTTCCGCTCCCACATTCAGAGTCTTGGAGACGTCATGGGTAAGCGCGACAGCGGCCTGCCAGAAGTCTCGGTTCCCCGCTCCCGGATTGATCTCGTAGGCGCCGCCGCCGAACATGCTGGTGCCGCCGGCGAAATCCTTTCCGACCCACAACGGAAGGAGCAGTTGCGTCCGCTCGTGCGACGCGATCGTGGACGTGGGCAGAAAGACGCGCGGAAAGATCGCCGCGGAGAGGCCATGCTTCTCATCGTGAAAGAAGCGATACTTGACCGCCAGTTCGACATCGCCCGTGCCGACTCGCCAGCCCTCGAGTCGATCATGCGACAAGCCGAGAGGCAGCGTCGCCGTCAACTGGACGCCTTTCCACGGTCCGTAATTGAGGTCGAGACCGGTTTCATCGTCGAGGCTGGAACCGCGTCCTTCGCCGGCCGAGAAAGTGTAAATCTCCCATTGGCCGGTTTCTGTCGGCGCGGGGTCGTCGGTCAGATACGGGGGGCCTGCACAGAGCGGACTCGCAATGCCCGAAAGAACGAGCGCCGCCAGGCCGCGAAACTTCGTCACGCCGGCGCTTCCTCAGCCCCTGGATGACTCCCCGGCCTCTGCGGAAGGATGACGATCAGCAGGATGATGAGGACCACCATCACCGCCGAAGCGATCGGACGGCTGAGCTGGAGCCCGCCATGAGCGACGGGCTTGTCGAGAAAATCGCCGACCGTCGCGCCAAGCGGACGGGTGAGGATGAACGCCGCCCAGAACAGGAACACGCGGTTCGCTTTCGTTGTGAAATAGATGATGGCGAGCACCGCGAGCGCCGCCCCGAACAGCAACGCCGCGCCCGAATAGCCGAGCCCCCAACCACCTTCGCTGAAATCATCCGCGGACCAATCTCCGAGCGCCGTTCCGAGCGTCTGCGAGAAGGTGATGGTTATCCAGTAGAAGGTCTCTTCCCGCGGACCCACGATCCGGTTGACGTTCACGGTCCCGAGCGTCCGATGCCATGTGAACAGCGATAGCAGGACGCAGGCGAGCAGGAGCAGCGACCCGCCCGGATATCCAATTCCGAGCGATCGATCGGCGAAGTCGGCGAGCGTGGTGCCGCACGTCGTCGATGCGACGATCGTCGCCCAATAAACCCATGGATTGAATTTGCGCGCTCGAATCTGAACGAAGACCAGAAGGATCAGCAGCGCGGCAAAGATCGCGGTGCCGATCAAATACCCACCAGGCACCGGATGGGCGGTCGTTTCGCCGAGCCAGCTCATTGTGACGGAATCGCCGCCTGTTTCGCCGAGGGTGGTGGCGAGAATCTTGATGATCCAAAATCCCAGCGTGACCGCCGGGACCTTGCTTAGAACGTGCCGCGCATCGTCGTTGATCATGCGGCCTAATGCCCTCCGTTCAGCCGAACGCCAATCCACAAGGTGCGCGGGGTGGCCCGCTCGATCGACCCGTCGCCGTTGATCCCGGCCTCTACGAGAGTGTTGGTCAGGTTCTCCGCTCGAGCAACTAGCTGGAAGCGGCCGCCGAGCGGCCAAGACGCATAAGCATCGAGTGTCGTCGCCGGCTTCAACAGGTCGAGATTGAGATCGTCGTCATACTGGCCGCCGATTCGTCGGAGGACGATTTCGGCGCCTCTGCCGCCCTGTTGCCAGCTTCCCGACAGTGTTCCTGCGAAGTTGGGCGTCTCGGCCGGCCGAAGGCCATTGAGGAACTCGGCCGCTCCGTTGCCTTCCATGCGCGCGTGCGTGAGGCTGGCGCCCGCGCGAACCGCCCACGGGCCGCTGCTCCACTGTGCTGACGCTTCGAGACCGCGGACGTTCACCGCATCGACGTTCTGGCGCTGCCGGAAGACTCCTCCAGCACCCACGAAGCCGACGTCAGGGAATATGCCCGGCCCTTCGCCCAGGGTCACATTGGCGATCGCATCGTTCAAGCGGTTAAGGAACGCGGTCAGCGAGATGCTGACCGGTCCTGATGCGAATGCGGCGCCCGCTTCCACGCCGGCGAGCCGTTCCGGCTTGAGCTCGGGATTAGCCGCCGTCGCATCGGAGCCTGCGCGGAACGGACGAAACAGCTCGTTCAGGGTTGGCATGCGCCAGCCGAGATAAGCCGCGGATCGAAGACTGAAACCGCCGCCGAGCCGCTTGAGAATCCCTCCGCGGGCAGTCGGAAGCCACCCCTGGCGCTCGGGAAATTGCTCGTCGCGTGTGAGCGCGCCGGTAGCGATCTGCCGCTCGAACAGATGTCCGTCGCCGACCCGCCAGTGATCAATTCGAGCGCCGCCGGTAAGCGTCAGCGAAACGATGTCGGCACTCGCTTCCGCGAAGGCCCCCGCGGTCCAGGTCTCGCCCCCCGCGACCCGCCGCTTCGTGGGCTCCTCGTTGACGAAATTGGCAAGCTCGTGCGTAGCGCCGGTCGTTCGTCGAGTATCCGCCCCGAGGCGTAACTCCACGCCTGCTGGCATGGGTGGCCGAAGCTCGAAGCTTCCGCCCACGCCGCGTGACGGCACCGAATCCTGCAGAAGCACTCGCGAGGCGCTCAGTCGAGCGTCGCTCACGCTCGCCGTGCTGCTTCGAAGGTTGCGCCATTGCCAATAGCCGAGCGCGCTCCACTGCCAGTCGCCGTGACCGACAAGGCGCAGCGAAGCATCCGATCCATTCGTCCGGTCCGAGCTGAAATCGGTGCCCCGCGTCCGCCAGTCATGGAAGCCGTCGATACTCGCCTGCAGTTCGGTCGAAGTGCCGATCGGCGCGATCCAGCGCCCGCGGCCGCTCCACTCGTGATAGGGAGCAGGAATGTCGGCCGGTCCGCGAGTGCTTGCGGTGATCGGAATGAAGCCGTCGCTTCGCTCGCCTCGGCCCGACAGGATGATCACGCCGCTCCCCGCGGAAAATCCGAGCCGCGCGCGAGTCTCCAGGGAGTCGCGGCTTCCAGCATCGAGCTCGCCGGTCTCGCCAAGGTCCGCCCTGCTCGTCATTTCGATCGTACCGGCGAGCGCTCCGGGGCCGTTTGCGACGCTTCCGCCGCCCCGGATCACTCGTATTTCGCTTAGGTCCGACGGGTCATAGGCCGGCCAATTGATCCATCCGCCGAACGGGTCCGTCTGAGGCACTCCATCCAGAACGAGCAGCGCCCGGCTCGAGGCATTGCCGCCAAGCGCGCGCAGGGTCACGCCCTGGCTCGTCGGATGTCCGCTCCGCGCGTCGGAACGGCGAAACAGCTGGAGACCGGGAATATCCTTCAGCAGCTGGTCGAGCTCATGGCTCGGAGACTGGGCGATCTGCCGGCCGGAGATCGGCTGAACGTCGTAGACTTTCTCCGCCCTGGAGTTGGGCAGCGCCTTTCCGGTAATGACGATCGCGCTCGGCGACGGCTGCGGCGGCAGCGCGGCGGCCACGCTTTAGAGAATGTCGTAGAGTGTCGCGCCGATCGTCGCGGCGCAGCCGAGCACGACTGCAAGAAGCGCCCAGGGCGCCCACCATGGCCACGACAGCCGCACCGTTTCGTCGCGCTTCGCCATCTCTCAAAAATGCACTTGCCTGAAGCAGACCAGCGCGTCGAGTGAAATTCCGGTGCAAATCAGGGATTTAGCAAACAGACCAGATTAAACATGCAGTTGGCGTTTGTTTTCAGCAGCTTAGCTGCCATGTCGGACGGCCGACTTTCGTTGACTTTCTGTTAACACAGGACCACATTGACGGCCTTGACTCGGTCAAGGGGGCAATCATGGCAACAGCCGTTTCGACGAAGAACAACCGCAAATTGATTCTGACGACCGGGGGCGTGCTCATCTTCGGAATTGCAGCTTATGGGCTCGGGCGCGTCTATCCGCCGATCGGGCCGAGCGCGGGCACGGTCGCTCCGGCCCAGCGCTATGTGGCGCCGCAGGTCGGCGAAGGCGACGTGACGCTTGGCGACACTTCGGTTCCGCAGCTGATGCAGACCGACGCATTCGAGCTGATGGTGCACGATCCGAACTTCCGCGCGCTTGCAGCCAGTCCGGGCTTCCAAGCCCTCGCCGCCAATCCGCAGGTCATGGCCGCGGTGATGGCGAATCCCCAGGCATTCAGCGCCCTGGCAAGTCATCCGAACGCTTTCGCCGGAGTAGCGCAGGCCGCTCGACAGGCGTCGGCGGCGGCGCCACAGGCGCGACAGGCGAACGCGGCTTTGCTCAGCGCGATCGCCGCTCATCCATCTGCGATGGAAGCGCTGGCATCGCAGCCGCAGGCGCTCGCGGCGATCGCTGCGAACCCGGCGGCATTCGCCAGCTTCGCGTCCAATGCGAACGCGTTTCACAACGCCGCGCTGAATGCCGCCACCAACGCGGCGATGGCGAGCAGCGCCGCCGCCTTCCACAATCTCGCGAGCAGCGGGACGGCGATGCAGGCATTGCAGGCCGATCCGTCTGTGTTCAGCGCGCTGGCGGCTAATGCGGCGGCGTTCAAGGCGCTTTCCGGACAGCCACGGGCGCTCGCTGCCGCGGTCGGCAACGCCGCGGCCGCCGCCCGCCAGATGCAATCCGCAGGAATCTCGAGCTCGGCCATGGCCGCCATTGCCGCGAGCCCGTCGGCGTTCGCTATGCTCGCAGGCCAGCCCAAGGCGCTCGCCGCGATTGCGGCGCACTCGAACGCATTCGCGGCTCTCGCTTCGCATCCGCAGGCGCTTGCGGCGGTGATGGCCAATGCCTCCGCGTTCAGCAGCTTTGCGAACAACGCCAATGCGTTCCGCGACGCCGCATCGAAGGCTGCAGCCGACGCTCGGATGGCGAGTAGCGCTGCCGCGTTCCAGAGCCTTGCCGGCGACAGCAAGGCGATGCAGGCGATCTCGGCCGACCCGCGGGTCTTCTCCGCGATGAGCCACAATTCACTCGCCTTCGCGAGCCTCGCGAGCAACGCCCGAATGATGAGCCCGCAGTTGGTTGCTGCGATGGGAAACAACGCGTCGGCCTTCTCCAACCTCGCGAGCAACGCCGCGCAGCTGAGTGCCGCATCGCGCGCTCTGCAGTCGTTCGACGCGCACTCGCTTGCTGCATCGGCCGCGGCCGCCAGCCGGCTCAACGCCAGCGCGTCACAGGTGGTGCTCGCCAATCCGCAAGCGTTCGCGGCGATGATGGCCAATCCGCAGGCCTTTGCAGCGGTCAGCCAGAACTCGGCGGCGATGGCCGCTCTTGCGGCGAACCCCAAGGCGCTCGCGGCGCTTGCGGCGCAGCCCAACCTTGCGGCGCTGATGGCGAACCCGAGCTTCTCGGCGGCGCTCAACCAGGCCGGCGTGTCGCAGGCGGCTTCCCAGTCGCACAGCGACTGACGAACGGCTGGGGGGCCGTTCATGGGGGGCGACTGGGCTAAGGGGCGCCGGCGTGCACGTTGCACGCTGGCGCTCATCCTCACCACCTGCTCCACTCCAGCGCTCGCTCAGCAGGCGGGCAAGCAACCGCCGCCGCCGCCGCCAGCGAATACGACGACGGAGGTCGAGAAGCCCGACGCCGTTCCTCCGCAGCCTCAAGGCACGCCCGCGTCGCAGCCGGCCACTCCGCCTCCGATCGCACCCAATGCTCCCGAGCAGCAGAGCCCCAAACATGTGCCGCAGGACGCTTCGGGCTTCCACCTGTCGACGCTCGAGACGAAGGACCTGACGCTCCTCTACATCGACCCGCTGCAAACCTATCTGACGCCCTATCTCGGCCGAGCCTACGAAAACTCGCTTCGCTTTCACGAACGCAATCTTCACTGGAAGCCGTGGGAGCCGACGACGATCCTGCTCAAGGATTTCGCCGATTACGGCAACGCCGCGGCGCTCGGGTCGCCCAGCGACATGATCCTGCTCGACGTCGCGCCACTCTCGCTGTCGATGGAGACCTTCTCGCCGGGCGAACGCTTCTTCACGCTGATGAACCATGAGCTGACGCACGTTGCTACCATCGACGCGTGGAACAGCCGCGACGCCTTCTGGCGGCACCAGCTCGGCGGGAAGCCCGTGCCGCTCCAGAAGCATCCCGAGTCCATCCTCTACAATTTCCTGACGGTCCCCAGAAACCTGACGCCGCGCTGGTACATGGAAGGAAGCGCGGTCTTCATGGAGACCTGGATGGCGGGCGGCCTCGGGCGTGCGCAGGGCGGCTATGACGAAATGGTCTGGCGAGCGAAGGTCCACGACCATTCGCGCTTCTACTCGCCGCTCGGACTGGAGAGCGAGGGCACCCAGATCGACTTCCAGGTCGGCGCCAATTCCTATCTCTACGGCACCCGGTTCATGTCCTATCTCGGCCTCACCTACGGGCCAGAGAAGGTCGACGAATGGCTGCGGCGGCCCGAGGATTCGAAGGCCTTCTACGCAGCGCAGTTCAAGCATGTGTTCGGCAAGCCGCTCGACCAGGCGTGGGACGAGTGGATCGCGTTCGAACACCAGTTTCAGCAGCAGAATCTCGCGAGGCTCGCGCAATATCCGTTGACCGAGCCGAAGCATCTGTCGCCGGTCCCGCTCGGGTCGATGTCGCGCGGGTTCGTCGACGAAAAGACCAACAGCCTGATTGCCGCATTCCGGTGGCCGGGCAAAATCGGTTTCCTTGGCCGGATGGACCTTGCCACCGGCAAGATCACGCACCTGACCGACCTCAACGGAATGATGCTCTACAAGGTGACGAGCCTCGCCTACGATCCGTCGAGCCGGACGGCGTTCTACACCGATGAGAATTATGCCTACCGCGACATCAACGCTATCGACGTCGACACGGGCAAGAAGCGGCGGCTGCTGACCGACGCGCGGATCGGCGACCTGGCGTTCGACGCGGCGGACAAGAGCCTGTGGGGAATCCGCCACCAGGACGGCTTCGTCACGCTCGTGCGCATTCCGGCGCCTTACACCAGCTTCAATCAGATCAAGACGTTCAACTATGGCGAGATCATCTTCGACCTCGACGTGTCGCCGGACGGTCAGCGGATCTCCGCATCCTATGGCGGAGTCGACGGGAAACAGTCGGTGAAGGTGTGGAAAGCCGCCGACCTGGAGAATGGCGATTCGGACGATCCGGTTGCGACACTCTCGCTGCCGCCATCGGTGCCGGAGATGTTCACCTTCACCCCCGACGGAAAGGCGCTGCTCGGCAACAGCTATTATACCGGCGTCTCGAACGTGTACCGGTTCGACATCGCAAGCGGCAAATGGGACGTGCTGACCAACGCCGCGACGGGTTTCTTCCGGCCGCAGCTCCGACCCGACGGAAGCCTGCTCGTCTATGATTACACCGGAGAGGGATTCAATCCGTCGATTGTCCAGCCGCAGGTGCGCGAGGACTTGGGGACGATCCAGTTCCTCGGAACCGCAGTGGTGAACGCGCATCCCGAGCTCAAGACCTGGGGAGTCGGCTCGCCGGCGAAAGTGCCGCTCGATCAGATAATCACCGGGCGCGGCACCTACGAACCGTTCCAGCGCATGCGCTTCGACGCGCATTATCCGATCGTCTCAGGCTACGGCCAAAAGGCGGCGTTCGGTTATTACTTCCACATCGCGGACCCGCTGCAATTTCGGCAGTTCAGCGCCGACGTTTCCTTTTCGCCCTATCATGTGCACGGCGGGGAGCGCTTTCACTTCGACACCGAATATCAGACGCCCAACTGGAAGCTGACCTATTGGCACAATCTGTCGGACTTCTACGACCTGTTCGGGCCGGTGCTCCGGAGCCGCAAGGGCGACGCGTTCATCGTCGATTACACCAAGCCGCTGATCTACGACCCGCCGCGCCAGCTCGACGTGTTCGGGTCCGCCGCGGCTTACTTCGGCCTCGACGAGCTCCCCGGAGCGCAGAACATTCCGAGCCCCAAAGACCTGCGTCACGCCGAGATCGGCCTCAAATACACCAATACGACCAAGGCGCTCGGCGGAGTCGATCACGAGAAGGGAGTCGAAGCGAAAATCGTCGCTTCGGCGGATCAGGCGCAAGGCCATGCCTTTCCGCAGATTTACGGAAGCCTGGATTATGGCGTGCCGCTGCCGTTCCCCAACAGCTCTGCCTGGCTTTATGCGAGCGCGGGCAACACATGGGGTCCGCGTTTCAGTCCTCTGGCGGCGTTCTACTTCGGTGCGTTCGGCAACAATTATGTCGATGACAGGCCGGAGAAGCGCTACCGCGAGATCGAGAGCTTTCCCGGATTCGAGATCGACGAGATCGCGGCGCGTCGGTTCGGGAAAGCCACTGGCGAAATCAATTTGCCGCCGGTCCGCTTCGCTGAGGTGGGAACGCCCGCTTTCTATCTAAGCTACATCCGTCCAGCCGCCTTCGCCGGAGCGATGGCGACCGAGGCGCAGGACGGGAGCGGGCATCATTATTACGACCTCGGCGCGCAGCTGGATCTCAACTTCACGGTTGCGCTGCGCCTGCCGATGGTTTTCTCTGTCGGCGCCGCGGGCGGATGGGTCGACGGGCATTATCGGAAGACCGAGTGGCTAGCTTCGCTGAAGGTCATGTAGGCTGGTGACCGCGCACCTCCCCGAACTGACCCATTGGGCGCTCGCGCTCGTCCCAGTGCTGGTGCTGCTGGCGGTCTTCGTCTGGCTCGACGCGTTCAAGCTGATGAGCCTCGGCGAAGTCGTGACGTTGCTCATCTTCGGCGGCCTCGGAGCGCTTCTCGCCTATCCCGTGAGCGGACGGATGCTCGACACGCTGCCGATCGGCTTTTCCACCTACAGCCGCTTCGTCGCTCCGTGGATCGAGGAAGCGATCAAGGGCGCGATCATCGTCGCGCTCTTCCGGTTCAACCGCATCGGCTACAAGCTCGATGCGGTGATTTCCGGCTTTGCGATCGGTGCCGGCTTCTCAGTGGTCGAGAACATCATCTATCTGACGATGTACCCGACCTATGGCACGGGGACCTGGCTGGTGCGTGGCGTCGGCACCGCTGTAATGCACGGCGCCACACTGGCGATCTTCGCAACCGCGGCGCATCAGTTCGCCGAGCGCGAAACGCGCCAGGCCGCGGGCGATTTCAAGTTCAATCTGCTCTGGTTCCTGCCAGGTTATCTGGTCGCAGTCGCGCTGCACACCGCGTTCAACCAGTTTCCCGATCAGCCTCTCGTCGCGATGCTCGGAGCAATCGTCATCACCCCGGTCGTGCTCATCGCGGTCTTTCACTTCGGAACCGTCGAGGCGGAACGCTGGCTCACGACCGAGCGCGCGGCGCACCGCGCGCAGCTCGACACCCTTCGCTCCGGGCGATGGCCGGAAAGCCCATCCGGCCGCAAGGTCGCGGCGCTTGCGGAGCGGCTCGACACCGAGGGAAGCAAACGCGTGCGCCGCTATTGGGAATTGCATGCCTGGCTCATCAGCGAAGCCGAGGAGATCATGATCGAGGAGGAGCAGGGCGACGTGAAGCTCCACCCCGACCAGGTCCGCGCCGCGCTTGCCGAGATCGACGGCCTGCGGCGCGCGCTCGGGCGGAGCACGATCGTCGCGCTGAACGCCGTCCTGCCGTTCAGCCGCAACGATTATTGGGAAGTGTGGGAGCTCAAGCGGCGCCTGCACGGCCGCTGAACGATCCTCGCATTACTGCGGCTTCGCCCTCGCGATGATGGTCAGCGGCTGGTGCCCGGCGATGAACTTGGCCACCATTGCCTGAACGTCCGCAGCGCTGACCGCCGACAGATTGTCCTCTTCGGACAGCAGCTGCCCTTCGATGCGCGGATCGCGCGTCATCTGCGTCAGCTTGCCGAGCCAGTAAGCGTTAGTCTCGAGCTTCTTCTTCTGCGCCTCGATCAGCGGCTGCTTGGCCCGCTCCAGCTCGTCGGCGCTGACGGGCTTCGACGCCATGTCGCGGATCTGGTCGGCAAGAAGCGCATGGAACTTGTCGAAGTTGGAGGGCGGCGTTTCGAGCGTGACCCCGAAATAGCCTTCGCCCTTGAGATCGAGCGAGCTCGCCGACTGGACGTTCGGCGAATAGGTGATTCCGAGCTTCTCGCGCACCGTGTCCACGAGGCGTGCGGAGAGGATCGCAGCGGCCACGTCGCCGACGTCGCTGGTCTTCGGATCGGCGAAATAGTCGGGCAGCTGGAAATATTCGCCATAGAACGCCTGGTCTGCGCGTCCGCCGTGCTCGAACACGTAGGGCGCGGCGCGCGGCTGCGTCATCGTCACTTGCGGCTCGGGGTCAGGGAGCGGCTTCGTCGTCGCGCCGGCAGCGAAGGTCGCCTCCGTCGCCCTGATCGCCTGATCGACAGTCACGTCGCCAACGATCACCACGTCCGCTTGGCTGGCGAGCGGCTGCTTGAGCAGTCCCGGAAGGTCCTGCGGACCAACATTCGCGAGAGCGGAATCGCTCGGGAATTGAATCTGGAAGAACCGCGGGTCGTTTCCGACGAGCAGCGCTTGGGCGCCGCGGCTGTATGTCGCGCCGGCGTCTCCCGCGATCTGATTGGCGACAGTCGGAGCGACCGCCTTCGCCTTTTCGTACGCTTCAGGCCTGAACCCCGGGTCACGCGCATAAGCGTCTAGCAGCTGCATCTGCGACAGCAGGTCGGCGGGGCGCGTCTTTCCGGCCAGGCTGAAGGACCTGTCCCCTGCGCCGAGCGCGACCGACTCGACCTTGCCCCGCTCCTGTGTCCAGCGCGTGATGTCGGCGAGCGACAGCTTCTTGGTTCCCCCGAGCGTAAACAGCTGAGTTTCCCAAAGGCCGTGAGCAAGTGCCGGCTGCACACCGGCGCGGCCGTCGGCAAACGAGACAGCGACGTCGATCTGATCCTTTTCATAGTTCGTCGGCTTGACGAGCAGGCGCGTCCCGTTTGCGAACTTGACCGTGGTCGTTCCGATTTTCGGATCGGCGGTCCTGGAAACGATCGCGCTCGGCTTTCCAAAGCTGGTGTACGGCCATGTGATCGCCGCCTGTTTCACCTCGGCGCCGAGCTTGCCTGAATACGCGCCGGTCAGCGCCTGTGCGAGCTGTGCGTCGGTCGCCGGGTCCTTCTGAGCGGAACGGAACAGGATTGGCCCCTGCTCGGCAAACAGCGACTTCATGGCCGCATTCACCTCGGCCGGAGTGATCTTGGCGAGCATCGGCTCATAGAGCGCCAGATCCTGCGCGGGGCTGGTGTAGAGCTCGTCCTCGTTGACCGAGTTGACGATTGCGTCGGCAAGTGCCGACGACTGTCGAGTCGATGCGGTCGCAGCCTGCGTCCGGAGCGCCGTCCTTACCCTTTCGATCGCGCGCTTGAGCTCTGCCGGCTGCACTCCGTCCCTAAGCAGCATGCGCTGCTCGGCGCTGGCTGCATCGAGCGCGGCCTGCCATTTGTCGGCCGGCGCACTGACCGAGATCGAGGTGATCGCACCGGAGTGGAAGACCGAGCGCTGGTGGTCCGCCTGGGCCCTGACGAACGGCGCTCCCGGCTGCAATGCCCGGTCGGCAAGCCGCTGGTTCAGGACCGCGAGAGCGACGTTCTTAAGAAGGAACTCACGGTCGAGCGTAAGCGTCTCCGCGCGGCGGTCCGCAGGACCGACCCAGTTGACGGAGACTGCGTCGGGAACGCCCTCCGCAACGATTTCGCCGGTCTTGTCGCGGCCAGTCGGCGCGCCGAAATCGATTGCGTCGGGAGCAGCAGCGGCCTTCCAGTCTGAAAAGCGGGCGATGATCTGCTTCTCGACTGCCGCCGGATCGATGTTCCCGACGATCACGATCGTCGCGTTGTCGGGACGATAATTGGCCTGGTAGAAACGCTCCAGCTTTGCGTGATCGGCGGACTTGATTACGTCGACCTTGCCGATCGGCCAGCGCTCGATGGCGCGAGTGCCGTCGAACAGCGTGTTGAATTCCGCCTTGACGGTGCGATATCCGGGCGTGTCGCGCAGCCGCTCCTCCGAGAGGACGACGCCCTTCTCCTCATCGATGGCCGACTGCGCCAGATTGAGCCGGCCACCAATTTCGCGGAACAGCGTCAGGCCCGTGTCGAGAGCGGCCGCATCTGCGCGCGGGAAGTTGAACATGTAGATGGTCTCGTCTTCCAGCGTTCCCGCGTTGGTGTCGGCGCCGAACGAAAGTCCCTGGCGCTCGAGCATGTGCACCACCTCGCCGTCGGCGACGTTCTTGCTGCCCCGGAACGCCATATGCTCGAGGAAGTGGGCGAGGCCCTGCTCGTCGTCCCGCTCCTCGAGCGAGCCCGACCCGATCCGCATGCGCATGGAGACGCCGTCCTTTGGCGTCTCGTTGTGCATGATCGCGTAGCGCATGCCGTTGGGAAGAGTCCCGAAGCGGACCGACGGGTCCGCCTTGCGTCGGGTATAGTCCTGCGCCCAGCGCCCCGGCTGTTCCATCAGCGGCTGCTGCGCCAGCAGCGGGGTTGCGACGAGGCTCAGGCAGGTCGCCGCAAGAACGCGATACTTCATGAAATTTCCTTTTATCCATAGTGGTTTGGCACGCGTGCGCGGCTCGCGATTAACCGGAGGCTGCGCCAAAATTCAACAGCCGTCGAGGCATCCCACAGAGCCTTTGATTTACATCAAGCAAAGGTCCCGCTTCACGCGGATGAAGACCATGCTCGCGAGCGTATGTCAAGTATATTTTACATCAGGCCTTGCAATCCGCCGCCAAAGCCGGAGGGGAGAGCTTGGCCGCCAATCACAAATGGATGTCGAACGTCAGCGCCAATTCCGTTAGGGTGCGCGCGATTCCGCGTGAGCTGGCCTCGTACCTTCCGCGCGCATCAATCGGCTACGGTCGGAGAGTTTCGATGTTCCTGAAGAACTGTTGGTACATGGGCGGCTGGGACCATGAGGTCATGGACGGCAAACTGCTCGAGCGGCGCCTCCTCGATGAACCCATCGTCTTCTATCGCGGCGAGAGCGGGCAGATCGTCGCGCTCGACAATCGCTGCGCACACCGCGGGGCCAAGCTGTCACAGGGCCGGGTCGAGGGCGATTGCGTCCGCTGCATGTACCACGGGCTGAAATACGATCCCTCCGGCAAGTGCGTGCAGATTCCAGGCCAGGAGCGAATCCCGCCGCAGCTCGGCGTCAGGAGCTATCCGGTCGTCGAGAAACAGCACTGTCTTTGGATTTGGATGGGCGATCCGGCGCTCGCCGACCCCGACAAGATCCTCGACATCCCCTATCTGGAGGACTCCAGATGGAAGGGCATTCCGGCCTACCTCCACTATGACGCCAATTACCTGCTGATCGTAGATAACTTGAGCGATTTCAATCATTTGGCATTCGTCCACACGAATACCCTCGGCGGGTCCGAGGAATATGCCTATGTGACGAAGCCGAACCTGGTCGATCGGCTGCCGAACGGCTTCCACGTCGAGCGCTGGCATCGCAACAGCGATCCGCCCCCCTATTTGCGCAAGGTCATCCCGAACAAAGCCGACAAGGTCGACCGGCGCAACATTGCCCGGATGCTCGTCCCGGGCATCTTCCTCATGGACACGATGTTCGCTCCTGCCGGCATGGGCGAGGAAGGCGAGGGCAAAGAGGGCACGCGCGAGTTCCGCAACTGCCAGTTCATGACTCCCGAGACGGAGCGGACGACCCACTTCTTCTGGAATTACCTCAACGACTTCGAAGGCGCGGACTACACGATCTCGATGTCGCTTCTCGACAGCCTGATCGAGGGCTTCATGGAGGACAAGGAGATCATCGAAGAGCAGCAGAAGATGCTCGACGCCGATCCCAGCTTCAAACTGATCGCGGTCGCTTCTGACGTCGCGCTGTCCCACTTCCGCTACGTGATGGACAAGATGATCCGTGAGGAACAGGCGGGCGTATCCGCGCCGCAGCCGGCGCCGGCGATCGCCGCCGAATAGATTTGTCCAACACGACGTTCCAGGTCCAGGTCGCGGACGTGCGCGCCGAGGCGCTCGACGTCATGAAGCTTGAATTGCGCGCGATCGGCGGCGCGCAGCTTCCGCCGTTCGAGCCGGGCGCTCACCTCGACCTCCACCTGCCGAACGGCCTTACCCGCCAATATTCGCTGACCAACGACTGGCGCGAGCGCGACCGTTACGTGGTCGCGGTGGCGCGGGTGGCGGACAGCCGCGGCGGATCGAGCTTCGTCCATTCGGGCGTACGCTCCGGCGCTCAACTGAGCATCAGCGCGCCGCTCAACACGTTTGCTTTGGATCCCCGCGCCGAGCGCTTCCTGTTCATCGCCGGCGGAATTGGTGTCACGCCGATCATGAGCATGATCCGCTGGTGCGCAGTCAATTCGAAACCGTGGCGGCTGATATATGCAGCGCGGAGCCGCCAGCGCGCCGCATTTTACGAGGAGTTGTGCGGCCTCGCCCGCGATACTGCGCAGTTCCATTTCGACGACGAATGCGGCCAGGTGCTCGACGTCGCGCATGCGATCGCCGGCCGGCAGGGCAGCGAATGGATTTACTGCTGCGGCCCAGCGCCGCTGATGGATTCGGTCAAGGCGCTGACGGAGCATTTGCCGAGCGGAACCGTGCGCTTCGAATGGTTCACGACTCCGGAGACCGGCGAGCCGCAGGAATCGAACGTCTTCAAGGTCCGGCTCGAGCGCAGCGGAGTCGAATTCGACGTCCCCGAGAACAAGTCGATCCTGGAGGTGCTCGAGGAGAATGGGATCGAGCACCCTTTCTCGTGCCGCGAAGGGCTGTGCGGGACGTGCCTCACCAACGTGCTTTGCGGCGAGCCCGACCACCGCGACTATGTGCTGACGGATGAGGAGCGTGTGTCGGGCAAGCTGATGACAATCTGCTGCTCGCGCTCGAAATCGCCGCAGCTGGTGCTCGACCTTTAGCCGCCGTTCAGCGCGTCGGTGACCCGGCCCAGCAGCCCGTAAAGCTCGTCCATATCGTCTGCACCGATGACGCGGCTGATGCGCGTATATTCGAGCTCGGAGTGCGGCGCGAGTTCATCGAAAAGATCCCGGCCCCGCAGAGTGAGAGCTATCAGCGCACGCCGTTGATCCGAGCGCGGGCGGCTTCGGCTGACGATCTCACGCGCCTCGAGATTTTTGACGGTGCGCGTGGCGCTCGGCTTCAGGATGAAGACGCGCGTGGCGAGTTCGCCGATCTCGAGCGGATCGGTCTCCATCAGCGCGCGCATGATCCGCCATTCCTGCTCATTGAGGCCATGAGCACGAAGCAGCCGGCGAAAGCCCCGCATCACCGCCTCACGCGCGCGCAGCAGCGCCATCGGCAGCGACTGGTCGAACGGACGCATCGCCGCCGCGCGAGTAGGTGCGGAGCCCGCGTCAGCCATCGACGACCCCGTTTCGAAGGATGCCGATCTTCGGCGACGACACTTCGACCACATCGTCGGGTTCGAGATAGACTGGCGGGTCGAGGCGGGCTCCCGCGCCCGGAGGAGTCCCGGTCGAGATGATGTCGCCCGCTTTCAGTGTCGTGAAGGACGAAATGTACGCAATCAGGTCGGCGAAGCCGAAGATCAGACTCGCCGTCGTGTCGTCCTGCCTGACTTCGCCGTTGACCCGCGTCTGAAGCGGAATCGCGTCAAAGTCGTCGAACTCGTCGGCAGTGACCATCCACGGACCGATCGATCCGCTCGAATCGAAATTCTTGCCCTGCGTGACGTTGAACTTGGCGTGCCGCACCCAGTCGCGCAGCGTGCCCTCGTTCACCAGCGTCAGGCCGGCGATATAGCCGAGCGCCTGATCCTTCGGGATTCGGCGTCCGGCCATGCCAAGAATGATGGCGAGCTCGCCCTCGTAATCGAGCTGCTCGCTTTCGCTCGGGCGAACCAGCGGTGCATCGTGGCCGACGAACGAAGTCGGCGCGCGGAGGAACAGGCTCGGATATGTCGGCAGGTCGGAACCGTCGCGATACTCCTCGTTGCGGTTGCGGTAATTGACGCCGACGCAGATGATCTTCTCGGGATTGGGAAGCAGCGGTGCGTAGCTCAGCTCGTCTAGTGCGATGTCCGGCGCACGTCCGTTGGCGAAATCGGCGAGACGCTTCAGCCCTTCAGTGCCTAGATGATCTCGAATGCGGCCGTGAATGGCCGCGGTCAGGTCGACTGCGCCCTCGTCCGTCACCGCCGCCCAAGCGCCGCGCTGCAGCTTCGCCAGCCTCATGCCGCCGCCGCGGTGAGAAGGCCGGCGCGCTCCAGCACCGCGTCGAGCCGCTGCTCGAGCTCGCGCGTGGCGGGGGCCATCGGAAGACGGTGCTCGTTCTCGGGAATGAGGCCCAAGCGCTTCATCATATATTTGATCGGGATCGGGTTGGTGTCGAAGAACACCGCCTGGTTGAGCTCCAACAGCCGATCATGCAGCTCGCGCGCCGCCGGAATGTCGCTGTTCCACACCGCCTCACACAATTGCGAAAGGACACGTGGTCGCAAGTTGCCGACGGCGTTCATCAGCCCGCACGCGCCGATCGCCATCATCGGGAACGACAGTTCCTCGAGGCCGACGAAAATCCGGAAATCGTCGCCCAGGCTCGTCAGGCATTGGGTGACGAATCCGAAGTCGTTCACCGCATGCTTCATTCCGACGAATGTCGGGGAGCGCTCCCGCAGCGTCTTCAACGTGTCGAGGGCGACCGAAACGGCGGTTCGGCCGGGGATGTGATAGACCATCCACGGCAGGTCGCAGCGCTCCGTCAGCCGCAGGTAATAATCGATCAGCCCACGCTGCGGCGGCTTGGAATAATAAGGCGTTACGATCAGCAAGGCGTCCGCGCCGGCGCGCACCGCATGATCGGTCAGGAGCTCGGTTTCTGCGAGCGATTGCGAGCCCGTCGCCGCGACCACCGGCACGCGCCCGGCAGCCGTTTCGATCGCAACGTCGACAAGCCGGTTGCGCTCCTCGACCGTCAGCGACGCTGGCTCCGACGTGGTGCCATTGACGAGGATCCCGTGCGAGCCCTCGCCCACCTGGAAGTCGACCATCGCCGCGTAGGCGTCCATGTCCACCGCGCCACCGCGGAACGGCGTGATGAGCGGCGGGATCGAACCTTTGAGGCGGCTGATGTCCATCGAACGCTTCCTTGCGTGGCTCGCGACCGCTTGATATTTAACATGTTAACAAGCTGTCCAGCGAGGCGTCAATGCCGCACCTCAACATCGAATATTCGGCGAACCTGGAAGATGCGCTCGACGTCCAGGCGCTGGTGGACACGATCCATGAAACGGCCATCTCGACCGACATCTTTCCGCTCGGCGGCGTGCGCACGCGCGCGGAGGCACGCAAGTTCTATCGAATCGCGAACGGCAATCCGGACGCCGGCTATATCCACATGGTCGTGCGCATCGGTCCGGGGCGCGATGTCGAAACCCGCCGCAATGCGGGCGAGCGTATCTTTGGCGCTTTGTGCGACTTCACCGACGAGCTGTACCACTCGCGCCCGCTGGCTCTGTCATTCGAGCTTCAGGAAATCCCGCCGGACTTCGCCTGGCGGAAGAACAATTTGCATGAGCTGCTGAAGAAGGAAGCCGCAGAGTGAATGAGGCGACGAAGGTCGAGTCCGCCGCGGCGCGCAATCGCGAAGAGGCGCTGCGGCACCTCGCACCCCTGACCGACAAGCCGCTCGGGCACTTCATCACGGGCGAGCCGACCGACGGCGAAGGCGGCGAACCGTTCGACGTGCTCGATCCTTCGACCGGGCAGGTCCTTGGACGGGTGCTTGGCGGGACCGCAGCCGACATCGACCGAGCCGCCGCGGCGGCGAAGTGCGCGTTCCCCCAATGGTCGCAGAGTAGCGGCAAGAAGCGCCGCGAAATACTCCACGCCATCGCCGACGCGATCGTTGCGCGCGCCGATGAGATCGCGCTCGTGGAGTCACTCGACACCGGACAGCCGCTTCGCTTCATGAGCAAGGCCGCGCTCCGCGGCGCCGAGAATTTCCGCTTCTTCGCGGACCGCGCTCCCGACGCTCAGAACGGCCTTGCGCTGCCGAGCGCCGATCACCTCAACTACACGATGCGCCAGCCGATCGGGCCCGTCGGCGTGATCACGCCATGGAACACGCCGTTCATGCTCTCGACGTGGAAGATCGCCCCCGCGCTCGCGTGCGGCTGCACGGTCGTCCATAAGCCAGCGGAGTGGAGCCCCTACAGCGCGCGGCTGCTGGTCGAGATCGCGCATGAGGCGGGGCTTCCCGCCGGCGTGCTCAACAGCGTCAACGGCCTGGGCGAGGTTGCCGGCAAGGCGCTAACCGAGAACCGCGCCATCAAGGCGATCGGTTTCGTCGGCGAATCCGGCACAGGAAGCGCGATCATGCGGCAGGGCTCGGCGAGTCTGAAACGCGTGCATTTCGAGCTCGGCGGCAAGAACCCGGTGATCGTGTTCGACGACGCCGACCTCGACCGAGCGCTCGATGCGGTGGTGTTCATGATTTACAGCCTCAACGGCCAGCGCTGCACCTCATCCAGCCGCCTGCTGGTGCAGAAATCGATCCATGACGAGTTCGTCGCCAAAGTGGCCGAGCGTGCGTGCAAGCTGCGCGTCGGCGACCCGCTCGACCCTGCAACCGAAGTCGGGCCGCTGATCCACCCGCGGCACCTCGACAAGGTGATGAGCTACATGGAGGTGGCGAAGGGTGAAGGCGCCGAGATCGTCTGCGGGGGCGCCCGGCACGAGTGCAGCGCTGAAGGCTATTTTGTTCAGCCGACGCTATTCGGGTGTGCCGCACCCGACATGCGCGTCGCGCGCGAGGAAATCTTCGGGCCGGTGCTGACGGTGATCTCCTTCACCGATGAAGACGATGCAATTCGCAAAGCGAACGACGTGGATTATGGCCTTGCGGGCTACGTCTGGACCCGCGACTCAGGCCGCGCGCTGCGTGTCGCGCAGGCGATCGAGGCGGGGATGATCTGGGTGAACTCGGAGAATGTGCGGCATCTGCCGACACCGTTTGGGGGAATGAAGTCGAGCGGGATCGGCCGCGATGGCGGCGATTACAGCTTCGATTTCTACATGGAGACGAAGAACATTGCGGTCGCGCTCGGCGAGCACAAGATTCCGAAGCTCGGCGCTTAAGCCGCTATCGACGCGATTTCCGTCTCCAGATTCATCACCGCCGCGTAGCCGCTGGTCGCGAAAATGGGGATCGGCTCGCAGAACCAGACTTCGCCTGTGTCCCCCTCGCAAGCCCCTGCGACTGCGACGAGCGTGCGGATTTCAAACCCACCCTGGCCCGCATCCCGGAGCGTCTCCTCGTCGGTGTAGGAGGTCAGCGCCGCGCGGTCGTTCCTGGTCCAGCGCTCAAGGAATTCGCGATCCCAATCGGCGTTGATCTTCCCGGAATTGGGAGTCGCCGGCCAATGCGAGATTCCGCCCGTCCCGATCAACGCGATGCGCTCCGGAACGGAATCGCAAGCCTCGCGCACCGCGCGCCCGAACTCGTAAGCGCGATTGAGCGGCGTCAGCGGCGGGCCCTGGCAATTGATGTTGGCGGGGATGACGGGAAGATCGAACGTCGGCGTCAGGAAGCTCAGCGGGACCATGATCCCATGGTCGAACTTCCATTCTTCGGCATAAGCGGCGTCGACCCGCTCCATGACCTTGCCGATGATCCTGCGTGACAAGTCGGCGTTGCCTGGGACCGTCCGCCGCGGAATCCGAAGCCACTCCGGCTCCTCGATCGGACCTTCATAATCCTCCGCCATGCCGATGCAGTAGGCCGGCATGTTGTTCATAAAGAAGTTCGCGAAATGCTCGGCCGCCACGACCATCAAAGCGTCGGGGCGCGATTCCTCCAGTCGCTCGCGCAAGCGGTTGAGAGTTGCGAAGAACGGGTCGCGCAGCGCCGGATCGGCGCGGTCGGCACGCGCCCGCATTCCCGGGCCGTGGCTCATGACCCCGGCGAAGACCAGGCTCACACCGCGCCTCCCTCGCCGCCATCGACCGCACCATAGATACCGCCGCGGACTTGGCCGTGCTCCGCCAGCGCATCCTTCATCGCCTGGATATACTCGTCCCAGACGAGGCCGCGCCACGCCGCGAAATGCATGAGAATCTGGCCGTTCACGCCAAGGATATAGAGCATCCCGACGTCGCAGGCGCGGACTGCAGCGGCTTCTTCCTCATTCAGCCGATAGCGGGCGAGCAGATCCTCACGCTCGGAAAGAAACTCGTCCTGCACCCGAGCGTCGCGGTTGAGATCGTAAAGCAGCTTCTGCAGCGAATAGAGGCTCATCGGCCGGCGATCCCACGACTGGAGTTCGGTCTCTAACCCTCGATAATGGGGTGCTCAACAGGATCGGGCCGCGGAGTTCGTGGCGCACTGGCGGAGAGGGTGGGATTCGAACCCACGGTACGGTTGCCCGTACGCCGCATTTCGAGTGCGGTGCTTTCGACCACTCAGCCACCTCTCCGTCGGGCAAGCGCTGGCCGGCGCGGATGCCGGCTGCGGTCGGACGCGGCGCTCTAGCAGCGGCGTTCCGCATTGCCTAGATAGGCGCACATGACCCCTTTCGAACCGTTCGAGCGTTCCGTTCCCATGACGCAGAAGATCGACATCCCGCTCGCGCGCTTCGCGATCGGAGCGGTCGTGCGCCACAGATTATTCGATTTTCGCGGCGTCGTCTTCGATGTCGACCCCGAGTTCTCCAACAGTGACGAATGGTACGACGCGATCCCCGAGGCGCTCCGGCCGCCGAAGGAGCAGCCCTTCTACCACCTGCTCGCCGAGAATGCCGAGAGCACCTACGTCGCCTATGTGAGCCAGCAGAACCTCGTTGCCGACGAGAGCGAGGAGCCCGTCGATCATCCGGCGATCGCGACCATGTTCGACCGGCTCGAGGGCGGCTGTTATCAGCTGCGGAGCGAGCTGAGGCATTGAACGCTCTTCCCCGTCGCGCAGTGGTGGGGAGGAATGGTTGACACTCCCCACCCTCTGCCATAGGCCGCGCGCTTTCCCGAGCTTGGCAGCCGCTCGCTGACGCGCCGCTCGCGCGGGATCTGAGAATTCGAAGGAAGACAGGATCATGTTCGCAGTCGTCCGCACGGGTGGCAAGCAGTACCGCGTGCATCCCGGAGACAAGATCGTCGTCGAGAAGCTCGACGGCAACGCCGGTGACAAGATCAAGCTCGGCGACGTCCTCCTGGCCGGCGAGGGCTCCGACTTTCGCAACACCGACGGGCTGAGCGTCGAAGCGGAGATCGTCGCCCAGGCGAAGGGCGAAAAGGTGACGGTGTTCAAGAAACGCCGCCGGCACAATTACCGCCGCAAGAAAGGTCATCGCCAGCAGCATACGATCCTGAAGATCGTCGCGATCGGCGGAGCCAAGAAGGCGGCCAAGGAGGCCGCCGAGACTGCTTCCCAGGCGCCCAACGCCGTTCCCGAGGACCGCCCGCAGGCGAAGGGCAAGAGCAAGGCGGCCGCTGCCGCCGAGGCGAACGCCGCTCCGGCTCACGTCAACGCCACCCCGACCGAGAATCCCGCTCCGGACAACGAGGCTCAGGCCAACCCGCCCGCGCAGAGCACGGACGCTCCGCCCAAGGCTGCGAAGAACAAGCCAGCGGACAAGCCGACCGCCAAAACGCCGTCGACAAAAAACGCTGCACCTGCTAAGGGCGCGGCCAAGAAGACGCCCAAGGGCAAGTAATCAGGACCTTATTTCGTCATGGCACATAAGAAAGCAGGCGGTTCGTCCCGCAACGGCCGCGACAGCGAGAGCAAGCGCCTCGGCGTCAAGAAGTTCGGTGGGGAATCGGTCCTCGCCGGCAACATCATCGTTCGCCAGCGCGGCACCAAGTGGCACCCGGGCGACAACGTCGGTCTCGGCAAGGACCATACCCTGTTCGCGCTCACCGACGGCTGCGTCGCGTTCCGAGACGGCAAGCTTGGCCGCAAATACGTGCATGTCATGCCGATGTTTACGGAAAGCGCGAAATAGGAGCGGTCAGAAAGGGACCGTTCCCAAGAGGGGGCGGCCCGGACGAGATCTTCGAAAGATCGAGACCATAAGGGAGAAGAGGGAAGCCCCCTCCTCTCCCTTCTTTTGTATCTGAAGGGCCAAATTCTTCTCCCGAAACTGTCATGGGCGACCGCTAGCCGCCCGCGCGAGGAGAAGACTGATGTTCGCGAGAACGGCCAGACTGCTGCTGAGGCCCGGCTTCCCGGAAGATGCGCCGGCGCTTGCCGCAGCGATCGCCGACGAAGCGGTGGTGCGCAACCTCGCGGTCGTGCCGTGGCCCTATACGTTGCGCGATGCCGAGGCTTTCCTTGCCAGTCCGCGCGACCCCGTTCTGCCGTCCTTTCTGATCTTCGAGCGCACCCAAGCGGAACCCCGACTGGTCGGCTCGTGCGGGCTTGGGCGGCGGCCGTCGGGCGCAGTCGAGCTCGGCTATTGGATCGGACGAGCGTTCTGGGGGCACGGCTTTGCTACGGAGGCCGGCCGAGCGCTCATCGACATCGCGCATGCGCTCGGGCTTCGCCAGCTCGAAGCCTCGCACTTCATCGACAATCCGGCGTCCGCGCG
>DASUIC010000005.1:0-87562 GCA_036273215.1 Sphingomicrobium sp. | reverse complement strand
CCAGAACACGACTCAGCAGCCCTCGCTCGAAAGCCTGACCAGCCACGCCACCCGCCAGCAACTGATGGACGCGAGCCTCAACCGTGCCGAGCATGGCGATGCGAACGACACCCGCAACACCATCAGCGAGATCGCCCAGCTGCGGGCGAAGAAGGCGGCGCTTCTCGGCTACCCGACCTATGCCGACTACACGCTCTACGACCAGATGGCGAAGAACCGGGCGACCGCGGTCGGCTTCCTCGACCGCCTCGCCGCCCCAACCGCGGCGAAGGAGCGCCAGGAATGGGCCGACATCGTCGCGCTCGCCAAGTCGCAGGGCGCGAACTTCCAGCCGACCGCGGCCGACTGGAATTATTATGCCGAGCAGATCCGCAAGCAGCGCTACGACCTCAACCAGGACGAGCTGAAGCCCTATTTCCTCTACAAGAAGGTGCTGACCGACGGCGTGTTCTACGCCGCCAACCAGCTCTACGGCCTCACGTTCACCGAGCGCCACGACATCCCGACGTGGAGCCCGGACATGCTCACGTTTCAGGTCAATGACGCCAATGGCAAGCCGCTCGGCCTATTCCTGGCGGACCCGTGGAAGCGCGACAACAAGTCGGGCGGCGCATGGATGAGCAACCTCGTCAACCAATCGTACCTGCGCGGCACGCTGCCCGTCGTCTACAACGTCCAGAACTTCACCAAGCCCGCGCCGGGTCAGCCCGCGCTGATCAGCTTCGATGACGTCACCACCATGTTCCACGAGTTCGGACACGCGCTTCACGGGCTGTTCGCGGCGCAGACCTATCCGACTCTGTCGGGAACCAACGTGGCGCGCGATTTCGTCGAGTTCCCGTCGCAGTTCAACGAGAATTGGGCGCTCGACCCGAAGGTGCTCGCCCATTATGCGGTCAATTACCAGACCGGCCAGCCGATCCCGCAGACCCTGGTCGACAAGATCAAGCGCTCGCAGACCTTCAACCAAGGCTATGACAATGGCGAGACTCTCGAGGCGGCAAAGCTCGACCTCGACTGGCATTCGCTTCCGGCCAGCGCGCCGCTCCAGGACGTCGACAAGTTCGAGGCGCAGGCGCTGGCGAGCAGCGGTTTCGACACCACCGACGTTCCGCCGCGCTACCGCTCGAGCTATTTCCTGCACATCTGGAGCAACGGCTACGCGGCCGGCTATTACGCCTACCCGTGGACGCGGATGCTGGCGCAGGACGCCTTTGCCTGGTTCGAGAGCCATGGCGGCTTGACCCGCGCCAACGGCCAGCGCTTCCGCGACCTCGTCCTCTCGCGCGGCAACACCGAGGATTATGGCGTGATGTACCGGTCGTTCACCGGCCACGATCCGGACATCCGGCCGTATCTCGAATATTATGGCTTGCCGACAACGGGCGCAGGTCCGGTGACGATTCCGGCCGAGGCGCCTGTGCCGACACCGCCGCCAGCCACGTCGCCGCAGCCGCAAAAGGGCGAGCGGGGCCAGTGAGCCGATGATCCGCCAGCTCGACGAGCGGACCTTCGTGAGCGGGCAGATTGCCCCTCACGAGGTCGCCGGGCTGGCCAAGCAAGGCGTCACGGTGCTGGTCAACAACCGTCCCGACGGCGAAGACGCCGATCAGCCGCTTGCCTCCGCGATCGAGGAGGCGGCGGCTGCCGCTGGGATTGCCTATCGCTTCGTACCGATCATCCGCGGAATCGGTCCGGCCGATGTGGACGCAATGCAGGAAGCGTTGCGCGAGGCCGCGGGCGGAAAGCTCCTAGCCTTTTGCCGCTCAGGGAGCCGCTCAGCGTTGGTCTGCGCGCTCGCCCATCGCGAGGCCGGCGCATCGAGCGAAGAAGTCCAGCAGCGGCTGATGGCCACCGGGTTCGACCCAGCGCCGATCGCGCATTTGCTTTGAGCCTAATTCAGTTGATGTCCTGACGGCTGAAGACCACGAAAGTCCCGCCGATCAGCGCGAACACCCACGCGGCGATTACAGCAAGCGAAACAGGCCAGCTGAGCGCCACCTGGCGACCGCCTGCGAATTCCGTTCGAAGGGCTGCCCCGGTCTGAATCCAGCTGGCGAGATTGCCGAGGTGATAGCCGGGCAATACGTCATAGAGGACAGCAGCGAGCTTCGGGAACTCGGCGCTGGCTAACGGGCCGAGGCCGAACACGAGTTGTTCAATCGTGACGGCGACGAGCGCGATGACGAGCGCTGCGATCGTGGAGCGGGTCAGCACCGCGGCCACGCTGGCATAGCCGATAGTGACGAGGAACGGCGCAAGCGCGACGAGTGCGGCAGTGCCTTGGACCCGGAGCAGGCCCATGAGGGTGATTCCCGCCGGAGCCGCATCGCCGGTTACGATGCCGCTCGCCCAGTTGCCGACAATCGTGATCAGTGCCGACAGGACGAAGGCAATCAGCAGAAGGATCGCAACCGCGCAATATTTCGCTGCGACCAGAGCCGTCCGGGAGCGGTGCGGAATGATCAGCTTCCACGTGTTCCAGCCATATTCTCCAGCGAACACGACGGCGACGAATGCGGCGATCAGATAGCGGCCGAACGAGCTGGCCGGGATGCGCCAGACAATCGCCGTGGCGCTCAGCCATTCGGCCAGGCTCTGGTGATGGTGCGGAACGGCTCCCGAAGCGGCGGTGGCCAACAGGATCAGGATCCCGACCGCGAACAGGATTGGGTAGATCCACACCAGGAACCAGGTCGCTTTGTGGCGTCTGAGCTTGAGGAGCTCGGCCGAGATCGCGTCAAGCATGACCGGGCTCGTCCTGCGTGATCGAGAGGAAGACTTCTTCGAGGTTGCGCTGCTCGGGGACGAGACCGAGCAGGTCCACGCCCGCGCTGACGATGCAGCGCACGACCTCCGGAGCTTCCGCGCGCGCCGCACGCACCAGCAGCGCTTCTCCATCGCGCTCGACCCGCCAGCGCTTGGCGAGCGCTGCCTCGGCCGACTCCAGTGGCGAGACTTCGACGCGGAGCCCGTCGTCCTGTCGAAGCAACTCGGCGATCGTCGCCTCGCGCACGATCTCGCCCTTGCTGATGATTGCGACCCGGTCGCAGACCTGCTGGACCTCGTGGAGCAGGTGGCTGGAGAGGAAGACGGTCTTCCCGCGATCGACGGAGAGGCTTCGGATCAGGGCGCGCATCTCCTGGATACCCGCGGCGTCGAGCCCGTTCACCGGTTCGTCGAGCACGACGATATCCGGATCATTGAGCAGCGCCGCCGCGACCCCGAGCCGCTGGCGCATTCCGGTCGAATAGCCTTTGACCTTGCGGTTCGCGTCGCCAGCGAGCCCGACCTGAGCGAGCAGCGGATCGATGCGCTCGGCCCCGGCGCCATGCGTCCGGGCGAGGACTTCGAGGTTCCGTCGACCGGACAGGAACGGATAAAAGGCGCCGCCATCCACGAGTGAGCCGACGCGGCGAAGGACCGACGGATCGCTTCGCAGGTCGGTGCCGAACAGCCGCGCCTCGCCGCCGGTCGGAGCGATGAGGCCGATCAGCATTCGGATCGTGGTGCTCTTGCCGGCTCCGTTCGGCCCCAGAAAGCCGTAGACTTCGCCCTTAGCGACCGAGAGCGAAACGTCGCGGACGGCGTGCACGCCTCCGCCCCGGCCGCCGTAGGTCTTGCTGAGATTGGCCAGCTCGAGCACCGGCGCCGCTTCATCGGTCATTGGTGTATTACTTGTGTCAGACACTGGCCGCTGTCAAGCGCGGCCCGACATCGCCTCAGCCGTCGTAATCGCGAAGCACCCGCCGCGCTTCGTCCAGGTCCTCGTCGAGGACCATGACCCGGACGCCGACGAGCGCGCCTTCCGCGTAAGTGTAGCTCTGCGCGTCGAACACCACCGCTTCCACTCCATGGCTTTCGAGGAACATCCGGCACAGGTCCGCCTGATACGGGCGGTTGAACCGCGCTGCCTCGACGAGATCGCTCACCAGGGCTTGTCCGCTCCGGCGGCGATCTCCTCCGGCCGCGAGGACCGGCCGAGAATGCCGTTGCGGTGGGGAAAACGGCCGAAGCGCTCGATGATGTCGCGGTGGTGCTTCGCGTAGCCGAGCTGATGCTCGTCGCCGAGCGCGGTGAACAGCAGTATTGCGCGGTTCTGGTCCTCCATGTTCTCGCTATGCTGGAACGGCATGTAGAGGAACTTGCGCTCTTGCGGCTCCAGCTCGTCGTCGAGGCGCTCATCGACCGCGCCCTTGGCGATCGCCAGCGCGAGCGGGTCGGTCGCGTAAGCGTCGGCGGCGCCGCGGAACATGTTTCGCGGGAACTGGTCGAACAGGATCACGCCGGCGACCGCGGTCAGCGGATCGGTCAGGAACGAGTCAGCCGGGAGCTGGCGCTTGTCGAACCAAAGCTTGAGAAAATTCTGCTTGATCCGGTGATCGAGCTTGGGCCCGCCGTTCCACCATTGCTCGGGATCGAGCGCGAACCAGAACTTGAGGACATCGGCGCGCCAGTCGCCGCTCACGCGGCCGTGCCTCCGACCGTAAGGCCCTCGACCAGCAGGGTCGGCTGACCGACTCCGGCGGGGATGCTCTGACCGTTCTTGCCGCAGACTCCGATGCCTTCATCCAGAGCGAGATCGTTGCCGATCCCCTTCACGCGAGTCAGCACCGTCGGGCCGTCGCCGATCAGGGTCGCGCCCTTGATCGGCTCGGCGATCTTGCCGCCGCGGATCCGGTAGGCCTCGGTGCAGGAGAAGACGAACTTGCCGCTGGTGATATCGACCTGCCCGCCGCCGAAGCTCTTCGCGTAGATGCCGTCCTTCACCCGTTCGACGAGCTCGGCGGGGTCGTCCTTGCCCGCCAGCATGAAGGTGTTGGTCATCCGCGGCATCGGCGCGTGCGCAAAGCTCTCGCGACGCCCGTTGCCGGTCGGCTCCATACCCATGAGGCGGGCATTGAGCCGGTCCTGCAGATAACCTTTGAGGATTCCATCCTCGATCAGGCACGTCCGGCGGGTCGGCGTGCCCTCGTCGTCGATCGTCAGCGACCCGCGGCGCTGCTCGATCGCACCGTCGTCGACTACCGTCACTCCTGGCGCAGCGACGCGTTCGCCGATGCGGCCGGAGAAAGCCGAGGTGCCCTTGCGGTTGAAATCACCCTCGAGTCCGTGGCCGATGGCTTCGTGGAGAAGCACCCCGGGCCAGCCGGGGCCGAGGACCACCGGCATTTCGCCTGCGGGCGCCGCGACTGAGTCGAGATTGGTGAGCGCCTGCGCAAGCGCGATGTCGATCGCCCGGTTCCACTCGGCTTCTTCGAACAGCCGCCCATAAAGGTACCGGCCGCCGAGGCCGTGATAGCCGGTCTCGCGCTTGCCGTTCTGCTCGGCGACGATCTGGACTCCGAGGCGGACCAGCGGGCGGACGTCGGACGCTACGACCCCGTCGGAGCGGACGATGTCGATCACGCTCCAGCTCGCCGCAAGGCTGACGCTGACCTGCGAGACGCGCGGGTCGCGCGCGCGGGCGGCGGCGTCGATCTGTTGGCACAGCGCGACCTTTTCGGAGAACGGCACGAGACTCAGCGGGTCCTCAGCGCCGTACATCGCCTGGTTGGTCCGAGGCGGAGGCGGCGACGGCCCCCGGTTCGAGAGATCGAGCAATTTGAGCGTCGAAGCCGCGCGTTCGATCGCGCCTTCGCTGATTTCGTTGGCATGAGCGAAGGCGGTGGTCTCACCGGTAACGCCCCTCAGTCCGAAGCCGGAGGAGCTATGATAATCGGCCGTCTGGAGGCGGCCATCGTCGAAACCGAACGCCTCGCTTGCCGCATATTGGAGAAAGAGCTCGCCATCGTCGTGGCCGGACAGGTGCTTTGCGGCGAGCGCGCGGGCCGCGTCCGGCTCGAGGCTCCGGTACAGGAACCGACGCGGATCGGGGGACGTCACGCGGCCCGCTGGTCCGCGGGTCCCCCCTCAAGGACAAAGCGGCGGTCGCAATAGCCGCATTCGACGAAGCCGGTGTCGGGCTCGATCCGAAGATAGACTCGCGGGTGCCCGAGCGCGGGCGAAATTTCCCCCGAACCGTCGCAGGCGACCTGAACGGTCTTCACTCGAATGATTTCCGGCGGAGGCGGCCCTTGCATCCAGCTGAGGTAGCAACGGCGTCGGCCGCGTTCAACGCCCGAAGGCTAATTGTATTGGGCGAGGACCGTGAAGGTGCCGGTGTAGGTTCCCGCCGCTTGATTGGCCGCGACCGTGACGGTGCCGCCGATCCCGACCGAGAAGGCGCGGGTCGAATCGATCGTGACGAGGGCGCTTTCCAGACTGAGCGAAATCGGAACCGTGTGGCCGGCGCCATCGCTGAGGTTCGCGGGCGGCGCGAGGAAAATGTTGACGGTTTGTCCTGCCGTCCCTGCACCGGCGAAGGTCGCCCGCGACACAGTTCCGCTCGGTATCGCAGTCACGCCGCCGGTGACGCTTTGACCGCTTCCGTCCGCGGCGACGCTGACGGTGCCGCTCGTCGAGGAAGAAACCACGCTGCCGAAGTTCAGGTCGTCGACCTTGGTGATACTCAGCGGAATGAGGAGCAGCGCCTTCGCGTTCGCGGGCGCGCTTGCTGGCGGGTTCGCGGCGGCTGGCGTCGCGACTGCGACCAGCGCCGCCGCAAGCGCCAATTTTATACGGATGCCCACTCGATCACTCCCCACGTGCTATTGCGAGGAGGATTATCGGCGGCTCATCTCACCACGCGTTGAATATGCAGGGTTCGTCTAGAATTTACCTTAATTCGCAAGGTTCGCGGTGAGTTAATCAAGGATATTGGACGGTGATCAGGAAGGTCCCGACGTAAGTGCCGGCGACCTGGGCCGCACTCACGCTGAGTGTGGCGCCCACGGCGAAATCGAACGTCTGATTGGCCGGGATCCTCTGGTTCGCGCTGCCGTCCAAAGTCCAGGTGGAGGCGGTGACCGTCTCCGTGCCGCCTACCCGCGTCAGGGTGGTAGCGCCGGTCGGCAGCCTTATGTGAACGACCGAATTCTTCGACCCGGTGGACGTGAAGACCGCCGCATGTGCTCCCGTTCCCGCAGCCGTAAGACCGCCTGTCGTCGTCACCGTGCCGTTTACCGGATTGAGGACCACCGTTCCCGCAGTGGCAGCGGTCACTACCGTGCCGAAGTTCAGATCGGTCTTCTTGATTACGCTCACCGGACTGAGGACTCCGAGCTGCGCTCCGGCGCTGCCCGTCACGGGCGCAGCGGCGGCTGCAACTCCGGGCGCGGCAAGCGCGAGCGCTCCGCACAAGCAGCGGAGTGAACGTGGACCGACGAACATCGCCGAGCAGATATTCGGTTAACCTGAAAATCACTCTAGCAGTTAAGGTTAACGCGCGATTCACCGTGAATGCTTGTCCCTGATGCGGGCCGCCCTTATGCGCCTCAGCGCCATGGACGAGCCGGCGATCCGCATCGAAGCCCTGTCGAAAACCTATGCCGGCAACGGCATCGAGGCCAAGCGCGCGCTGAACGAGGTGAGCTTCGACGTCCCTCGGGGACAGATTTTCGGGCTGCTCGGCCCCAACGGCGCGGGCAAGTCGACCCTGATCAACATCCTTGCCGGACTGGTGGTGAAGACCAGCGGCAAGGTCACGATCTGGGGCTTCGACATCGACGAGCATCCGCGCAACGCCAAGCGCTCGATCGGGGTCGTCCCGCAGGAGATTATCTTCGATCCCTTTTTTACGCCGCTCGAGACTCTGGAAATCCAGGCGGGACTCTATGGCATTCGGCCGTCGGAGCGGCAGAGCGATGCGCTGCTCGCAGCCATGCACTTGACCGACAAGGCGAACGCATATTCGCGCACGCTCTCGGGCGGAATGAAGCGGCGGCTGCTGGTCGCCAAGGCGATGGTCCATTCGCCGCCGATCCTTGTGCTCGACGAGCCCACCGCCGGAGTGGACGTCGAGCTCCGGCGGCAGCTGTGGAATTATGTGCGCAAGCTCCACGCACAGGGCGTGACCATCGTGCTGACGACTCATTATCTCGAGGAAGCCGAGGAGCTGTGCGACCGGATCGCGATCATCCATCATGGCCGGGTGATCGCCAACGAGCCCACCCGCGAGCTCGTCGCGAAAGCGCAGGAGAAAGCGGTTGTCGTGACCTTCGACCGGGACATCGGCTCGGTTCCCGGCAACGCCTGCTTCGAGGACATCACGCTCGTCGACGAGCGGACTCTCGAGATCACCTATCGCAAGGACCGGGTGAACGCCGGTGAGGTGCTGAGCGCCTTGACGGCGAACGGGCTCGGGATCGTCGACGTGCGCACCCGCGAGCCCGACCTCGAGGACGTGTTCATCAGCCTGACTTCCGCGGAGCAGGAAGCCGCGTGAGCATCGATACCGACGTGCTGATCGTCGGATCGGGGGCGGCGGGCCTCACGGCGGCGCTCAACCTCGCCGGGACCCACAAGGTCGCGGTGATCGCCAAGGGAGCGCTCGGAGACAGCGCCAGCGCGCGGGCGCAGGGCGGGATTGCCGCGGTGCTCGAGGAAGGCGACAGCTTCGAAGCGCACGTCAACGATACGATGATCGCCGGCGCCGGGCTCAACGACCGGAGGGTTGTCGAGCATGTGGTGGAACACGCGCCGGCCGCGATCGCACGGCTGATGGACCTCGGCGTGCCGTTCGCGACGGAAGGCGACGCGCTTCACCTGACGCGCGAGGGCGGCCACAGTCACCGCCGCATCGTTCATGTCGCCGACGCGACGGGCTGGGCCATCAGCCAGGCACTCGAAGCCGCGGCCGCCAAGCATCCGAACATCACACTGATCCCGGACATGGTCGCGATCGACCTTGTGACCGGTCACCACGCCACGCACTTTTCGACGAGCGGCTCGGTTCACGGGCTTTATGCCTACAGCCGCAAGAAGAAGCGGGTGGAGACGGTCACTGCTCGGGCGACGATCCTCGCCACCGGCGGCGCGGGCCGCGCTTACCTCTATTCGACCGCGCCGAGGGGGGCGACCGGCGACGGGATCGCGATGGCGTGGCGGGCGGGCTGCCGAATCTCGAACATGGAGTTCATGCAGTTCCACCCGACCTGCCTCTACAACCTGCAGGTCAAGAACTTCCTGATCACCGAGGCGGTGCGCGGCGAGGGCGGCATATTGAAGCACCCGGAGACCGGCCACCGCTTCATGCCCGATTATGACGAACGCGCAGAGCTTGCGCCGCGCGACATCGTCGCCCGCGCGATCGACCACGAGATCAAGCGCGACGGGCTCGATTACGTCTTCCTCGACATCTCGCACCGCGAGCCCGAGTTCGTCCGCGCGCACTTCCCGACCATCTACGAGAAGCTGCTCGGGCTCGGGATCGACATCACCAAAGAGCCGATTCCCGTCGTTCCAGCGCAGCACTACACGTGCGGCGGAGTCCTGGTGGACCTCGACGGGCGCACCGACGCCCCCGGCCTCTATGCGGCCGGCGAGGTGACGCAGTCGGGGCTCCACGGCGCCAATCGCCTCGCCTCCAACAGCCTGCTCGAATGCCTGGTGTTCGGAGAAGCGGCGGCGAAGCACATCGTCGCCAACTGGAATTCGCTGCCCGAAGTCCCCGCCATCCGCGCCTGGGACGAGAGCCGGGTCACCGACAGCGACGAAGAGGTCGTGATCGCCCAGACCTGGGGCGAGATCCGCCGGATGATGTGGAATTATGTCGGCATCGTGCGAACGACCAAGCGGCTCGAGCGCGCCAAGCACCGCATCGACATGCTGAGGCGCGAAGTGACCGATTATTACGGCCACTTCCGCATCACGCCCGACCTGATCGAGCTCAGGAATCTGGTCGAGGTGGCCGACCTGATTATCCGGAGCGCGCTCAGCCGGCACGAGAGCCGCGGCCTTCACTACACGCTGGACTATCCAGAGATGCTCCCCGAAGCTCGCGATACGATCCTCGTGCCCTGAAAAAGGAATGAGCATGCACAAGTTGGCGGTTGCCGCACTCGCCTTGTTCGCCGCCGCGGCTTCGGCTGCCCCGCTGTCCTATTCGGTTGTCGGCACCTATCGGGGCGCGGACGGCGGCTGGGACACGCTCAGTGTCGATCCGGTCCACCACCGCCTGTTCGTCGCTCGGGCGGACTCAATTATGGCCGTCGACCTCGCCAGCGGGCGTGTGACCGACAAGCTGATCCCTGCCGAGCGCGCCCATGCCGCGCTTGCGATTCCGGGCACGAGCGAAGTCCTCTCGACCAACGGCAATGCCAACACTGCGCTCATCTTCGACGGAGCGACGGGAAAAGTGCGCGCCACCATTCCGACCGGCAAGCGGCCGGACGCCGCGGCTTACGATCCGGCGACGCGCACGCTTTGGGTGATGACTCCCGGCGATGGAAACATCACCGTCATCGATCCAGTAACCGCGAAGGTGGTCGCGACGGTGCCGGTCGGCGGCTCGCTCGAGTTCGGCGTGTCCGACGGCAAGGGCCGGCTCTACGTCAATGTCGAAGACAAGAATCAGGTCGCCGTAATCGACACCCGTCGGCGCACCGTCCTCGCCCGCGAGCCGCTTCCCGGCTGCGACGGCCCGAGCGGGATCGTCTATGTCCCGAGACTTCGCGAGACTGTCTCCGCATGCGGAAACGGAGTCGCCGACGTGCTCTCCGCCACCGGCAAACTGGTCGCGACCGTGCAGGTCGGCCGCGGCCCCGACGGCGCCGAATATGACGCGAGGCGCAACGTCGTCCTCGTGCCGTCTGGACGCGAAGGCGAACTCTACGCCATCAGCATGAGCGGAACCCCACATGTGGTCACGAAGGTCGCCACCGCGGTCAGCGCCCGGACCATCGCGCTCGATCCTTCGACCGGTCGAGCATATTTGCCCGCGGTCGACCAGCTCCCTGCGCCCGCAGGCCAGCGCCCGCAGGCGAAGCCCGGCACGTTCCGGATCATCGTCGTCGCGCCCTCGTCCTGAACGCCGTTCGCCGAAGGTCACTAAGTTCGCGTCCGATCAGGCGACGGGTCGATCGCGCGCCGGCCGGCCGATGTTCTGAAAATCCCCGCCTTCTCGCCGGAAATGATTGCCGAAGAGTCGCGCGAGCTGCCCGTCCGTCAGCATTTCGGTGTGAACTTCGCGCCGGACCGGCTCGGGCCCGAGAAGGCGATCCCACAGGAGCGCAAACAGGCTTCCTTCGGAGCGGTTGCGCAGCCGGTACGCACCCTCGCGGCTGATGCCGGCGGAAACGGCGGCCTTGGCTACGCTGCGGGTAGAGGCGAGCGCGCAAGGAAGAGGAGCTGGCGCTCGGCGGTCCAGCCGTCGCGGCGGGTTCTTCGGGGCTTCGACGAATCGGTGTTGCTCATCCGCCAGTAGGGACCACAAATACCGCCCTGCAGGACAGCGCTTTTTGCTTATCTCTGCTTTGGGTGGAAAGCTGCCAGTAGCCAGTTCTAGTTCTTGGCGAGCAAAGGCTGGCAGAAGCTGTCCGCTGGGCTTGGCGCCTTGAGCTTCGGGTCTGCAATCGACCTGATCCCAAGCGGTCGTGCAAGCGCCACCATGTACTCATAGTTAGATCTCGCGCTGTCGTTGAACTGCTCGGCTCGATTAAGGAGTTCGCGCATGTGCATCCGGTCAGCATGGTCGAGCGGCTCAGGCTGCTGAAACTGCGATAAGCTTCGCCACACGTCGCGCTCATTCAAATGCACGGTCTCATTGTTCCGGAACTCGTCATACAGTTCGCCATACTGGAGACGCAGCTTCAGCGGGAGGTGGCCCACTACGTCGCCGCCTTTATTGTCCCAGGCGCTGAAAAAGCCTGTCTGAATGAAAGGTCGACCGATCGGACGAGCCATCTTGTCCTGCCGCCCCACGGCGGAATCGGCGAGGAACTGCTCAAGATCCCTAAGTCGGCGCGCAGCGCAGGGGCGCTGGACCATGCTCTGCTCGTAAACGCCGAGATTACGGCCGAGCTCGTGATCGACGGCGTTGCGGAAGCTGAGTACGTTGCTGCGCCAGCGGAGACTATCAATGCCTTGTGCGCCAGCGAGTGCAAGCAGGACGCCGATGATGACGATCACGATTTCATGCGTGAACTCGCGCCAGCCGTGCAGCGGCCTGAAGAATCTGAAGCGCATGTTGCTTTGCCCCCCCGGCAGGGCGGAAACCTAGCAGCCTCGCTTTTGTCCGCAATGGGTGGAAAGCTGACGTTAGGGATCGATGCTTCTCACGCATGGATCGGCAGGAAGGTTGAGCACACTCGGCGATCGAGCGGCGGGTCCCTGCGATCGCGCATTGGGTAAATCCCCAGTGTCTTCCCGCGCTCAGCTTCCTCGGGCCAATTCGCGAGGATGATGCCGTCAATCCAGCGCAACTTTGAGACGAGCCCCCGCAGCCGCATCAGATCGCTACTGCTAAGCTCTTTCGTATCGTCGAACTCGCCGAGTTCCATCCATGCGTTGCGCTCGTCCACCCGGTGAACGTCGTAATTGGCGAGATCGTCGTAGATTTGCGCATATGCGAGGCGCGTCTGGAGCGGCATGCGCGCTTCCACGTCGGCTGTCCGACCTGTCCAGACGCTCGTGCGCAGTGAAAATGACACTGGCCAGTGGGAAAGCCCGTGCATCCTGACTGGCCGCCCTGCGCGGTCGCTCGCGATGACATGGTCGAGTTCCGCGAGCCTCGCCCGAACGCAAGGCCCGAGCATCAACCGCTGCTTGTATGATCCCAGGTCGTAGGCAAGTTCGTCGTTCACGGCGCCTCGGAATAGCCGAACCTGGGCGTTACCGTGGACCGTCTCGATCACCTGTTCGGCGCCGAGCGCGATCAGCACGCCAAGCACGATGATCCCGACCTCGCCGGCGAACTCGCGCCAGCCGTGCAGCGGTCTTGGAAGATGGATGTGCATGCGGATGGCCCCTCGACAGCTGTTGTTACGGCCATTGAGGCTTGCTGGCTAATGGCAGGCTTGGGTCGAAAGCGGACATTGCAGAGCCTACATCGGGTTCAGCTTCCTTCCCACTGTCACCCTGCTAAACCGCTCCCTTCATGCCTGACGCTTCCACGCCTTCTGCAGCAACTCCGCACCTCTATCTGGTCGACGGCTCGAGCTACATTTTCCGCGCCTATCACCGGCTCCCGCCACTGACGAACCGGCACGGCCAGCCGGCGGGCGCGGTCTATGGCTACACGACGATGCTGTGGAAGCTCGCCGACGGCCTCTCCAAAGCCGACGGGCCGACGCACATGGCGGTGATCCTCGATGCGAGCGAGCACACGCACCGCAACGAGATGTACGACCAGTACAAGGCGCACCGCCCGCCGCCGCCCGAGGATTTGATTCCGCAATTCCCGCTGATCCGGGTCGCGACCCGCGCTTTCTCGATACCGTGCATCGAGGAAGAGGGGCTGGAGGCCGACGATATCATCGCCTGCTACGTGATGGCGGCGAAGGCGGCCGGATGGAAAGTGACGATCGTCAGCTCCGACAAGGATTTGATGCAGCTGATCGACGAGGATGCGGGCATCGACATGCTCGACACGATGAACGACCGGCGCATCGGGCGGAACGAGGTATTGGAAAAGTTCGGAGTGCCGCCGGAGAAGGTCGGCGACGTGCTCGCGCTGATGGGCGACAGCGTCGACAACGTGCCGGGCGTTCCGGGGATCGGGCCCAAGACTGCCTCGCAGCTGATCCAGACCTACGGCGATCTCGAGACGGTGCTCGCGTCGGCCGACCAGATCACCAAGCCCAAGCTCAAGCAGTCGCTGGTCGAGCATGCCGACGCGGCGCGGCTGTCGCGCAAGCTGGTCGAGCTGGTGTGCGATGCCAACCTGCCGCAGCCGCTCGAAGAGCTGGCGATGAAGCATATCCCCAAGGAGCCGCTCGCCGAGTTCCTCGCCGACCAGGGATTCAAGACGCTTCACGCCCGGCTGATGGGCGGGACTCCGGCGCAGACCGGCGCGACCGTGCGCAATGACGTCATGGCGGCACTCGACAGGAAGCCCGCCGTCGCGCCCGCGGAGCCCGAGAATATCGAGGTCGACCGCTCGAAATACGAGACGGTGACCGACGCGGCCGCGCTCGACCGGTGGATCGCCGAAGCGAGGAGCCAAGGCTATGTCGCTGTCGACACCGAGACCGACTGCATCGACTGCATCATCGCCAAGCTCGCCGGAGTGAGCCTCGCGACCGCGCCGAACCGCGCCTGCTATATCCCGGTCGGCCACAGCGGCGCCGATCTTTATTCCGACGCGCCGAACCAGCTGCCGATGGCCCTCGTGCTTCAGAAGCTGAAGCCGCTGCTCGAGGACCCGTCGGTCCTGAAGATCGGGCATAATTTCAAATATGACTGGGTCATGTTCGACAAGGCGGGCATCAACGTCGCGCCGGTCGATGACACAATGGTGATGAGCTTCGACCTCGACGCCGGCAAGAGCTTCGGCCACGGCCTCGACGAGCTCGCCAAGGCGCACTTCGGCCACGAGTGCATTCCGTACAAGCAGTTGTGCGGGACGGGCGCCAAGCAGATCACCTTCGACAAGGTGCCGCTTGGGCCTGCGACCGAATATGCGGGTGAGGATGCGGACATCACGCTTCGGCTCTGGCAGCGGCTAAAGCCGAGGCTCGCGGCCGAGAATGTCGCGCGGGTCTACGAGCGGGTCGACAAGCCGCTGGTGCCGGTGATCAGCCGCATGGAACGGCGCGGGATCAAGGTTGATCGGGAATATCTCGCGCGGCTGAGCCGCGAGTTCGGCGAGGAGATCAGCAGGCTCGAAGAACGGGTTTACGAGGCCGCGTGCGGCCCGTTCACGATCGGCTCGCCCCAGCAGCTCGGCGAAGTGCTGTACGGGCGGCTCGGTCTCAAGGGCGGGCGTAAGGGCAAGAGCGGTCAATATTCGACCGACGTCAACGAGCTCGAGCGGCTGGCGGCAGAAGGCGTGTCCTGTGCGAGCCTCGTCCTGGAATGGCGACAGCTGACCAAGCTCAAGAGCACCTACACCGACGCGCTCCAGCAGCAGGTCAACCCCGAGACGGGGCGCGTGCATACGAGCTTCAGCCTGACCGGCGCGCAGACGGGGCGGCTCTCATCGAACGACCCAAATCTTCAGAACATTCCGATCCGAACCGAGGTCGGCCGCAAGATCCGCGACGCCTTCATCGCCGATGAGGGCTACAAGCTCCTCTCGGCCGACTACAGCCAGATCGAGCTTCGGCTCGCCGCGCACATGGCCGACGTCCCGCAGCTCAAGGAAGCGTTCCGCAGCGGCGTCGACATCCACAGCATGACCGCGGAAGAGCTGTTCGGCCGGGTCGACCGCGACACGCGCAACCAGGCGAAGACGATCAACTTCGCGATCCTCTACGGCAGCTCGGCCTGGGGGATCGCCGGCCGGCTCGGCCTGCCAAAGGACGAAGGCAAGGCGATCATCGATCGTTATTACGAGCGGTTCCCGGGCATTCGCGCTTTCTCGCACGCCACGCTGGCCTTCGCCCGCGAGCACGGGTTCACCCGAACCCTGTTCGGACGGAAGACGCATTTCGAACCGAACATCCGCTCGCCCAATCCGTCGATCCGCGGCGGCGCCGAGCGGGCGGCAATCAACGCTCCGATCCAGGGGACGAGCGCCGACCTCATCAAGCGCGCCATGGCGCGGATGGATGATGCTCTCGCCGAGGCGGGGCTCAGCGGAGTCAAAATGCTGTTGCAGGTCCACGACGAATTGGTGTTCGAAGTCCCTGACGGGAACGAAGAGGCCGCGGCCGCCGTCATCAAGCAGGTGATGGCAAATGCCGCGGAACCTGCGATGAGGCTCGACGTGCCGCTCGATGTGGAGGTCGGCTGGGGGGCGCATTGGGGAGAAGCGCACTAGAGGACGGCGACGCCGGCGCGACTGCAACGCAGGCGCCCGATGCGGACATGGCGACGCTCGCGCGGGGCGGTCGGCTCAACGTCTTCGGCTTCGTGCTCCGGCTCGCCGGGCAGGTGCCCTTCCTGTTCATCGCCGGGCGGATCTATGGGGCCGCGGCGCTGGGCCGCTTTGCTTACGCCATCCTCGCGGTCGAGTTCGCCGCACAGGTGGCGGCCTTTGGGCTGAGGCGCGCGCTCGCGCAGCTGCTCGCCAACGCGAAAAAGCCGCAAGCGTGCATCGTCGCGGACGGGCTGCTCGTCGCGGCGATCGGCTCGGCGATCGGCACCGCGCTCCTGTTCCTGTTCCCGCGCGCGATGTACCCGACGACCGAGATACACGGGCTCGACCGGATGCTTGCGATCGCGGTGGTCGCGATCGCCTGGACCGACATTTCGCTAGCGGCGCTCGCCTATCACGACGACGTCACATCGACGGTGCGCGCCCGTTCGATCGTCGAGCCATGGACGATCACCATCGTCGCGTTCCTGTGGTCCTACGTCTCGCTCGATGATGGGCTGATCGTTTCCTATGTCATTTCACGAGGAGCTTCGCTGGTCGCCGCGCTCATCCCGCTGGTCCGCAGGTACGGCTTGCCGCGGGAGTGGAAGCCCGACCTTCCGCTCGCCTGGGGAACGGCCGTACGAAACGTGCCGGTCACCGCAGCCGATGCGGTCGAATGGGCATCGCGCCGGATCGACCTTGCGGTGCTCGGCGCGTTCCTGCCGGCGAGCTCGGTCGGAATCTATTATGCCGCGCAGCAGGTCGCGACTCTCCCGGCCAAATTGAAGACCAGCTTCGAGCCGGTGCTCGGCCCTGCGATCGCCCGGCGGATCGCCGCCGGCGACCGCGCCGCCGTGGCCCACCAGGTTCGGCAGGTGACCTATTGGATCATCGCCGCTCAGCTTGGCATCGGCCTTGCATTAGGAATCCCTGGCCGACCGGTGATGGGTCTTGTCGGATCGGCGTTCACCGGCGGCACGGCGATGCTCGGTTTCCTGCTCGCCGCCGAAGTCATCGCCGCCTCGGCGTTCGTCTGCGAAGCGGCGCTGATCTACGTCGCGCGCAAGAGCAACATGGTCCTCAGCCTGATCATGCTCGCGCTCGAAGCCGGGCTCGCCGCGGCGCTGATCCTGGTCATGCAGGGACAGCGCCTTCCACTACTGTTTCAGGCGACGGGTCCGGCCATCGGCCTGTGCGTGGCGCTCGCATTCGCTTCCGTGACGAAATCGCAGCTTCTCCGCCGCGAGCTCGGCGACAAAGTGTCGGGCTGGCGGTGGGACCTCGTCTGGGCAACCGCCGCTGGAGCAGCTGTCGGCGTTTTAGTTCGACTGCTGCTGCCGGAAACGTGGCAACTGCTCGCCGGGGTTCCAGCAATCCTGGCCGCCTTCGGAATTGTGTTGTGGACGACCGGCTTCGGGCCTGAAGACCGCGAGCTGTTCCGGATGCGCAAGTCCGACGTGCGCGAGCTTCGCGAGGCCGAGGACGCCGCGATGGCCCGCGATCAGGTTGCGGACGACATTATCTAATGGCGGAAATGTCTCATGCCCGTGAAGAGCATGGCGATGCCCGCCTCGTCCGCGGCGGCGATGACCTCTTCGTCGCGGATCGAGCCGCCCGGCTGAATGACAGCGGTTGCCCCCGCTTCGACTGCGGCGAGCAGTCCATCGGCGAAGGGGAAGAAGGCGTCCGACGCGACTGCTGAACCGACCGTGCGCGGTTCGGGCCAGCCATTAGCCTCGGCCGCTTCTGCGGCACGGATGGCAGCAATCCTTGCGCTGTCGCGGCGGTTCATCTGGCCCGCGCCGATGCCCGCCGTGGCGCCGTCCTTCGCGTAGACGATCGCGTTCGACTTGACGTGCTTGGCGACCGTCCAGGCAAATAGACAGTCGATGAGCTCTTGCTCCGTCGGCTGGCGTTTCGTCACGCATTTGAGCTGGTCGCGGGTGATGCTTCCGTTGTCGCGGTCCTGGATCAGGATTCCGCCGGCGATCACTGCGATGGTCTGACCGGAGCGGGCGGGATCGGGCAATCCACCGGTCAGCAGCAGACGAAGGTTCTTCTTGCGGGCGAAGATCGCTTTGGCCTCTTCGTCGGCATCGGGGGCAACGACCACTTCGGTGAAAATCTCTGTAATCGCTTCGGCGGTCTCAGAATCGAGCGGTCGATTGGTCGCGACGATCCCACCGAATGCCGAGATGCTGTCGCAGGCTAAGGCTTCCTTCCACGCCTCGATCAGCGAACCGCGAGTCGCGACTCCGCATGGATTGGCGTGCTTGACGATGACCGCCGTCGGATCGGAGTCGCCGAACTCCGCGACAAGCTCCAGCGCGGCGTTGGCGTCGTTGAGATTGTTGTAGCTGAGCTCCTTGCCCTGCACCTGCTCGGCCTGCGCGATCCCGCGTGCGTGCGGACCGACCGGAATGTAGAGCGCCGCCTGCTGATGCGGGTTCTCGCCGTAGCGCAGCCCCATCTTGAGCTTGCTCGCGCGCGTCCAGGTCTCGGGCCAGCGCTCGCCCTGGTCGGCGAAGGCGAACCATTGGGAGATGGTCGAATCGTAAGCGGCGGTCAGCGCATAGGCCTTGGCGGCGAGCTTCTTGCGCAGCGCGAGCGTGGTGCTGCCGTCGTTCGCGTCGAGCTCGGTCAGGAGCGCCGCATAATCCGCCGGATCGGTGACGATCGCGACATGGGCGTGGTTCTTGGCCGCCGAGCGCACCATCGACGGCCCGCCGATGTCGATATTCTCGATGATCGTGTCGCGGTCGGCGCCGTTCACCACCGTGTTGAGGAACGGATAGAGGTTGACGACGACAAGGTCGATCGGAGCGATCTCATGCTGCTCCATCGCGGCGGCATGCTCGGGGTTGTCGCGAACGGCGAGGAGACCGCCGTGGACCTTCGGGTGCAGCGTCTTGACCCGGCCGTCCATCATTTCGGGGAAGCCGGTGAGGTCGGAAATGTCGCGCACATCCGCTCCCGCTTCCCGGAGCTTGGCTGCAGTGCCGCCGGTGGAGACGATCTCGACCTTGTGGCGGGCGAGCCCGGCCGCCAGCGCTTCGAGGCCGCTCTTGTCGGACAGCGAGATGAGCGCCCTTCGGACGGGGACGAGATCGGTCACACAATAATCCTTCTTAGCTGGTGCGGCGGAACTGCCACCCGATTTCGCCGCCCAATGCGGAGATTTCGCCGATGATGACAAGCTGGCTCGTGCGCTGCGGCCGGCCGCGGCCGTCGATCCACAGGCTCTCCTCGACCGCGAGATTGCCGCCGCGGCAGCGGAAATTCCACGCAGGCGCGCTTTTCGAGCGCAGGATCGCGCCCATTCCGTCGGCGGTGATCGTCGGCTCGACTCCGGGAGCGAGGTGGAACCGCGCGGCGTAAGGCGCCGATTCGCGGATCTTCTTTCGGCCCTTTGCGATCAGCTGGTCGGCGCCGCGAAGCTCCTTGCCGTCATTGCCGAGCATGATGCTGCGCTTGTGGACCATGCCGAATGCCCGGACATAGCCATCGTGGCTCCCTTCGAGGCGGCTCGAATCATTGTCCTCGCGGCGGTCGATCGACACGTCCTCGACCCCTTTGCCGAGCGAGCCGTCGGCAAGGATGTTGGTCGAGTTGGTGTCGGCGAGGACCAAAGTCGAATGCGCCGCGGTCGTGCGCAGCGCCTGGACCAGCTCGTCAGGGAGGTCGCTAGGGAGCGGGGCGGGGCCGCCGCAATTCACGACCAGCCGCTGAGCGCCGTCAGACAATTCGAATGCGAGCGTCGAGGCGGAGCCTTGCGCCGTCACTTTCTGCGGCGGCGGCGGCGCTGCGTCGAGCACGATAATGGTGCCGAGGGCCGAGATGCGCTGATAGCCCCAGCCGCGCGCCTGCCGGAGGGGCCGCGCACGAAAGCCGCACCCTTCGATGAGCGCGCTGATTCGCGCGGGCTCGCCTGGATTACAGCCCTGCCAGCTCGAGAGGCCGCCGTCGCCGAGCATGACGCCATGAAGCGCCGCAAGCGCGGCCTGCGAGGCGGCCTCGATGGCGCCAGGAGCGGTCTGCTTTGCCGCCTGGTAGCAGGACCGGAGGAGACCGAAACGGTCGACGAGGAGCAGTTGCTCGGCCGGCGAGCGGCTGATCAGGCCACCGTCGTCGAACTGCGCAGAGGCTAGCGCTCGAGCAAGACCGGCCTCCCCCCGCGCGACCCGGGGAACCCCGCCCTGAACCAACAGCCCCGCGGCAACCACGCCGCACCAGGCGGTGATCCGGTCAATCCCCGCGTCCGCTCTCTCGGCGGCAGCTTCGACGTGGCGCGCGCCGCGTGCGAGCGTGTTGAGAAGGGCGGACCGGTATCCGCCGTCGCTGCTCGACAGGATGTAGGGCGCATAAGCCGTCCAGAAGAGGATGCGTTCGCCCCACAGCTCGGGCGCCCAGGCTTCGTCGACCTTCGCTCCATGGGCAAGGAGCCAGCGCCCGACCATCGCCTCGGCGAGGCGAGCGCCCTTTTCGCGCGCAGCTGCTGCGGAAAGGTCGCGCAGCCAGGAAAATCCCTGAAGCTGCCGGGCAACCAGAGTTTCGGCGCCAACTTTCTTGAAGTCGAGGTCCTTGAGCGGAAGTGTCTCGCTGCCGCTGTTGAAGCGGCCCGCAAGGAGCGCGTCGCCGCGCTGGCGGTCGCCTTGGACATGGTCGCGGGGAACGGCGACCAGCTTCAGCGGCTGGCGGGAATGCTTGAGCCGCGACAGCAACGACCCGCGCGCGAGCTTGGTGACGACCGCGCGCTCGGAAGCGTCAGAGTCGGCGCTCATCCTCCCCCTCTGAGCGCCTTGATATTGTCTTGGTAAGCAGCGGGCCCGCCGCGAAACACCGCCGTGCCCGCGACGAGCACAGTGGCTCCGGCGTCGACCGCCTGCCGCGCCGTTTTCGGATCGATCCCGCCGTCCACCTCTAGCTGGACGTCGAGGCCGCGCCGGCCGATCTCTCCGGCGATCGCCTCAATCTTGCGCAGCTGGCTCGAAATGAACTTCTGGCCGCCGAACCCCGGGTTGACGCTCATGACGAGCACCAGGTCGATGTCGTCGAGGATATAGTCGAGCGCATCGACCGGAGTGGCCGGATCGAGCGAGACTCCCGCCTTTTTCCCCAGCGATTTCACGTGCTGGACCGTTCGGTGGAGGTGCGGGCCAGCTTCGGGATGTACGGTGATGATGTCGGCGCCGGCTTCGGCGAACGCGTCGAGGAAGGGATCGACCGGAGCGATCATCAGATGCACGTCGAAGGGCTTGGCCGTGTGCGGGCGAAGCGCCTTCACAACGCCGGGACCGATCGTCAGGTTGGGCACGAAATGCCCATCCATGACGTCGATGTGGATCCAGTCGGCGCCGGCCTCATCGATCGCATGCACTTCCTCGCCGAGCTTGGCGAAATCGGCGGAGAGGATCGACGGGGCGATGAGCGGCGGCGCCATGGGCCCGATTAGACGGGATTAACCGCGCCGGACAAGCGCCGCGATGAAGAAGCCGTCGAGCCCGCCTTCGCTTTCGAGGATGCCGGGCACGATGCGGACGAGTCCACGCGCCGTCGGGCGCGCAAATCTGGGGAGATCGGTTATTTCGCGGATGTGAAACTGATCGGTGCCGCCGAGGAATGTTTGGATCACATCTTCGCCTTCCTGCGGCTCGAGCGAACAGACGGAATAAACAAGGATTCCGGCGGGTCGCAGCCATTGCGTCGCAGTTGCAAGAAGCTGCGCCTGGCGCTCGGCATTAGCGGCGATGGCGTTCGGCCGGGCGCGGTAGAGGACCTCGGGATGGCGGCGGAATGTGCCGGTGGCCGAACATGGGGCATCGAGCAGGATCGCGTCGAATGTACGCCCGGGACTCCACCGCAGTGCGTCCGCTTCGACGAGAGTCGCATCGAGGTGGGTGCGATCGAGATTCTCGCGCAGTCGCGCCAGGCGACTTTTCGAGGAATCCACGGCCGTCACGCGGTGACCCGCGGCGGCGAGCTGCATGGCCTTGCCGCCTGGAGCGGCGCAGAGGTCGAGCACGTCCTGCGCTTCGCTCGGGATGGAGCGCGCGGGAAACGATGCGGCAAGGTCCTGAACCCACCATCGACCCTCGCCAAAGCCGGGCAAAGCGGTGACCGACGAGCTTCCCAGGCGAACGTGATTGGGAGCGAGGGAGACGCCGCCGTGCTCAGCGGCATAGGCCCGCGCTTCCGAATCGGCGGCGAAGGTCAGGTCGAGGGGCGGCCGTTTGGCGATCTGGCGCCGCGCGGCCTGAACAACATCCTCTCCCCAGGCAGCCGTCCAGCGGCTTTCCACATCGGCCGGCAGATGCGGCGCATCGCTCACCGGAACCCCGCGCCTCAGAAGCGTTCCCAGGACCCCGTGGACCAACCGGCGCGGCCCTCCCTCGACCAGCGGAAGAGCGGTCGTCACGGCAGCATGATCGGGTGTGCCGAGACCAATTTTCTGGGCAAGCGCCAAGCGCAGGACCATTCGCGCCTTGCTGTCGTCGGGGAGCCGCTTGCGCGTGGCGCCGTCGATCAGCGCGTCTAGGTCGGGCAGCCGCCGAAGCGCCTCCCCCGCGATCGCAACGGCGAGCGCATGGTCCGGACCGACCAGCTCACGGTCGCGAGCGGCGGCGGAATCGAGCGTTTGCCCGCGTCGAAGGACCGCGTCCAGCATCTGCAGCGCGGCGCGCCTTGCGCCGAGGCCTTCAACGCTTGGAATCATCGGCTGCGCCTGCCACCTTGGCGTCATGAAACGACCCAAGGACCTCAAGGCGCCCCCCTATCTGAGCCCTTCGCCGCCAATACCCGAACCGCTGCGCATCGAGAACGCGCCTCCGCCCGCGGGCGAGGAGAAAAGGCTCGACCCGACCCGCTACGGCGACTGGGAAAAGAAGGGCATCGCGATCGATTTCTAGACGCCCTCCGCTCGCGCCGGGCGCGACAGCAGCTCGTCCAGCACTTCGTCCACTCCTGCTCGACCGGCAATCAGCGCATCGACCGCATTGACGATCGGCATGTCCACGCCCTTCTCCCGCGAGATCCGGGCGAGCACGGGCGCGGTGAACGCGCCTTCAGCGATCGAGCGCCGATCAGCGAGCAGCTCGGCGGCCGACCGTCCCTGACCGATCCCAACCCCAAGCGAATAGTTGCGCGAGCTGGTCGAGGTGCATGTGAGGACCAGGTCGCCCAGGCCCGACAGTCCGGTAAGCGTCTCGGGGCGAGCGCCGTAGGCCAGCCCGAAGCGGGTCATTTCGGCAAAACCGCGGGCGATCAGTGCGGCGCGGGCGTTCTGACCGAGCTTGGCCCCTTCGACGACTCCGCAGGCGATCGCGAGGACGTTCTTGACCGCGCCGCCGATCTCCGCCCCGGCAACATCGTCCGAGACGTAGATTCGAAAGGTCGGGCGAGCGATCCGCTCGCGAAGCTGTTCGGCAATAGAGCCCTCTTCGGCGGCTAGCGTGACCGCAGTCGGAAGCCCGTCGGCGACCTCGTGGGCGAAGGTCGGGCCCGACAGAATCGCGATCGGCGATGTCGGGCACACTTCCCGAGCGACTTCGTGAAGCAGCGCGCCCGAGCTTTCCTCGATGCCCTTCGCGCAAAGGACGAGCGGCATTTCGGGGCATGGCATCCGTTCCAGAACCGCGCGCGTGTGCTGCGCCGGAGTGACCACCAGCCACGCATCGCGGTCGGCGAGCTCCGAGAAATTGCCGGTAGCCCTGATTCCCAGGTCGAGCTTCACTCCGGGCAAATAGACCGGATTTTCGTGGATCCGGTTGACTGCCGCGACCACATCGTCCTCGAGCGCCCACAACAGGACCTCTCGGCCGCCGCTCGCAGCGACCTGCGCCAGCGCTGTTCCCCACGCCCCGCCGCCGATCACTCCGATCCTGTCGAAGCTCATGCCTTGACGCCCGCGCCGCGCACCTTTTCGGCGGCATGATCGAGCGGCCAGCGAGCACGCGCGGGCGCATCGAGACCGTCACACATGCCTTTGGCAAATCGCTCCGCGCCGGCCCAGGCGATCATCGCGCCATTGTCGGTGCAAAGCCACGCCGGCGGGACGCTGAAGCGTCGGCCATGCGCCGCCGCGAGTTCGGCGAGCGCGCTTCTGATCGCCTGGTTCGCCGCCACTCCGCCTGCGACCACAAGCGCAGCCGCATCGCTCGTCGCAAGTGCGCGCCGGGTCCTGTCCACGAGGCAGTCGACCACCGCCTGCTGGAAGGAGGCGGCGATGTCTTCCCGACGGTACTCGCCCGAAGCGACCGCGCGCTGCACCGCGCTCTTCAATCCGGCGAAGGAGAAATGCGGCTCATCGGAGCCGAGCAGCGGCCGGGGGAGCGCAACGGCGCTTGAGCTCCCCTGCCCCGCCAACTGTTCGATCCCAGGGCCGCCCGGATAGGCAAGCCCGAGCAGCTTGGCCGCCTTGTCGAACGCCTCGCCGGCCGCGTCGTCGATCGTCGTCGCGAGCCGGCGGTAATCGCCCGCTCCGCGAACTTCCAGCAGCTGGCAGTGTCCGCCCGAGACCAGCAGAAGCAGATAGGGAAATTGCAGATCGGGATCGACCAGCCGCGGGGAGAGCGCGTGGCCTTCGAGATGGTTGACGGCGATCAGCGGCTTTCCCGCGGCGAGCGCCAATCCTTTCCCGGCGAGGAGCGCCACCATCACTCCGCCGATCAGCCCTGGCCCGGCGGTCGCTGCGACCGCATCGACATCGCGGATCGGCATGCCCGCCTCCCCGAGGACCCGCTCGATCAGGTTGGGGAGGATTTCGATGTGCGCCCGGGCGGCGATCTCCGGAACCACGCCACCATATGGCTGATGCGCCGAATTCTGGCCGACGACCGCTTGCGCGAGAATCTCCCGATCGCTCGTGACCAGTGCCGCAGCGCTGTCGTCGCAACTGCTTTCGAGGCCGAGGATGACACTCATTTCACGCTTATTTTCTTTGGCATTTTCTTTTGCGCCGCCCTTTGCCTCATCTGCCGCAGTTGCACTAGGGGTGGTCCGATGCAGGGACTTCGCCTCGGGACTCGCGGATCGGCGCTGGCGCTCGCCCAGGCGCGCAAGGTAGCGGCGGCGATCGAAACGTCGCAGCGCTGGCCCGACGGCTGGGTCCAGATCGTGGAAATTTCGACCACCGGCGACAAGGTGAAGGACCGCCCGCTCGCGGAGATCGGTGGCAAGGGGCTGTGGACCAAGGAGCTCGACCGCGCCCTGGTCGCAGGCGAGGTCGATTTTTGCGTCCATTCGATGAAAGACGTGGAGGGCGTCCGGCCCGACGAAATTCACATCGCCGCCGTCCGGCCCCGCGGCGACGTCCGCGACCGGATCGTCGGGGCGGAGTCGATCGACGCGCTGAAGAAAGGCGCAGTCATCGGCACGTCGTCACGGCGGAGGGCGGCGCAGCTGCTGCGCCTGAGGCCCGACCTCGAGATCGTTCCTCTACGCGGCAATGTCGAAACGCGGCTTCGAAAGGTCGAATCGGGCGAGATCGACGCCACCCTGCTCGCGGCGGCCGGCCTGAAACGTCTCGACATCGGCTCGGGAACGGCCATTCCTGCCGAGATCATCCTCCCTTCGCCGGGCCAGGCGGTGATCGGGATGGAGTGCCGAACCAACGACACCCGTACACAAAGCGTGCTGACCAGCGTCAACAATCAGATCACATACTCGTGCGTGATGGCCGAGCGGGCCTTCACTCGCGCGCTCGGAGCGACCTGCTCGTCGCCCGTAGCCGCCTTCTGCGTGCTCGAGGACGGCGACTTGAGGATGCGAGCCCAATTGTTCAGCGAGGACGGGCGGGACATGGTCGAGGAGCGGGCGGTGTTCGATTGCGGGGACGACCGAACCCCCGAACAGCTCGCGCGCGACATGCTCGCCAAGGCGCCCGATTCGATCCGGAGGCTGTTCGCCGGCGCATGAGGCCGGTGCTGGTCCTGCGGCCCGAGCCCGGCGCGAGCGTGACCGTCGATCGCGCGCACGAGCTCGGTCTCGATGCGTTCGCGGTGCCGCTGTTCGAGATCGAACCTGTGGCCTGGAACCCTCCCGACCCGGCGCAATTCGACGGCGTTCTCCTGACCAGCGCGAACAGCGTTCGGCATGCGGGAGAACAGATCAAGGCGCTGAACGCACTTCCAGTCTATGCCGTCGGAGCGGCCACTGCCGACGCGGCGAGGGACGCAGGGTTCGAGATCGCCCTCGCGGGTGAGGGCGGCGTCGATCGACTGCTCAACCTCGTCCCGCCCGGTCTGCGGCTACTGCATTTGTGCGGCGAATACCGCCGCATGCCGGCGAACCCGAGTCATACAATCACGCCACTGGTAGTTCAGGCCGCAAGGCCGATCGAAGCGCCCGATCTGAGTGCCGCGAGCGATGTGGTGACAATGATCCACTCGCCGCGCGCGGGAACACGATTTGCCGAGCTGATCAGCGAACGCGAGACGATTCTTATCGCCGCGATCAGCGATGAGGCGGCGAGGGCGGTCGGCGGCGGGTGGGCGCATGTCGAAGTCGCGACCTACCTCAACGACTATGGGCTTCTGGCCCTCGCCGCTCGGCTGTGCGACAAACCGCTCCCGGAATGAACGGGACGGGCACTCGCCACGGAATGAGTTGGGGAGCACGGCTTCTGATCGGCTTCGTGCTGGTCGTCTCCGGCGCGGCCGCGGCGACGTGGGGCCTTGCCCATTACCAATCCGCCGCGCGGCTGGTCGGGATCACTCCTGCGGAGCGACCGGCGCCCCCGGCTGCCAGGCCGGCGATTGCGAATTCCCAGCCGCGGCCGCCTGCCTCAACGCCGCCGGCGCAATCGCAGGCTCAGGCGCAGCAGATTGCCGACCTCGAGCAGCGAGTCGCGCGAGTCGAAAGCGCGACCGAGCATGCGGAAGGCTCGGCGGGACGGGCGGACGCGCTGGTGATCGCCTTCGCCGCCCGGCGCGCGATCGACCGCGGAGTGGCGCTCGGCTATCTCGAGAACCTGCTCGTCGACCGTTTCGGCGGCCAGCACCAGGCCGCCGTCGCCACGATCGTCACCGCTTCGCGGCAGCCCATCCGGCTCGACGATCTCCTCAGCGAATATGACAGCCTCGGGCCCGACCTCAGGCGCGGAGGTCCGCAGGAAAGCTGGTGGGACGGGATGAAGCGAGAACTTGGCTCGCTGGTGGAGATCCATTCGATCGATCGCCCGGCAGCCAACCCCGACGCGCGCTATCGCGATGCCCGGCAGGAGCTTGCCGGCGGCAATGTCGACCAGGCGCTCGCCGAGACCATGCGCCTGCCGGGAGCAGCGCGCGCCGGCGACTGGATTGCCAAGGCACGGCGCTACATCGCCGCGCATCGCGCGCTCGACGAGGTCGAATCGGCCGCGTTGCTGCCGACGCCCAATTCCGCCGGATGATCGCGACCCGTCCGCAACCGAGTCCGGCGACGTGAGTCGGAGATACACAGCGCCGGTTCAGCCGGGTCTACTAAGCTTTTGGAAACTAGTGAAAAGTTCGGCGGAGAGTTGAGATCATGACGTCAGTCGGCAAGCGCATCGGGTTTGGGCTGGTCCTGATCGCCATGACGCAGGTCAGCGCTTCGGCCGCGACGCAGCAGCCGGCGCGCGCTCCCACTCGCCACAAGGCGATGCGCGTCCGTCCGGCTCCGCCCGCGCCCGAGTACATCAGCGATCGAATCGGCTCGCTCGGGCAGGCATTCGACGGCCTTGTCGGAATTGCGGTCAAATCGGTCGAGGACGGTTGGGAGACAGGCTGGAAGGACCATGATTTCTATCCGCAGCAGAGCGTCAGCAAATTGTGGGTATCTATCACCGCGCTCGATGCCGTCGATCGCGGGCGAGTGTCGCTCGACGACAAGGTCACGCTCACCACCAACGACCTGACCCTTTTCCACGAGCCGATCGCCGAGGAGCTCCTCAAGGGCGGAAGCTACACGACCACGCTCGGCGATTTGATGCTGAGGGCGATCACGACCAGCGACAATACCGCCAACGACAAGCTGATGCGCTCGGTCGGCGGCCCGGCGGCGGTGCGTGCGATGATTGCGCGCAAGCATCTCGGCGCAATCCGATTCGCCAACGGCGAGCGCGCGCTGCAGAGCCGGATCGCCGGGCTGACCTGGTCGCAGGATTATGCGCTCAACGGGAAGTTTTTCCAGGCCCGCGACGCGCTCCCGATCAAACTGCGGAGCGAGGCATTCAATCGCTATATCGCGAACCCGTATGACGGCGCCGCGCCATTCGCGATCGTCGACGCGCTGGCGCGATTGAAGCGGGGCGAATTGCTGTCGCCGGCGTCGACCGCGCACCTGCTCGACATCATGAGCCGCACGCATACCGGACCCAATCGGCTTCGCGGCGGTCTTCAGCCCGGCTGGACGCTCAACCACAAGACCGGCACCGGGCAGGAGCTCGGCGGAGTCCAGGCGGGCTATAACGACATCGGCATTCTGACGGCTCCCGACGGCAGGAGTTATGCGGTCGCGGTGATGATCAAGAAGACCTCGACTCCGCTCTCCGTGCGGATGGACCTGATGCATAATGTCGTCGCCGCGGTGATCCAGCAGCACGACATGGAGAGCGGCCACGCCCCCGCAGCTCGCCGCCGCTGATCCGGCTGCGCGGCTGGCGGCGATGCCTGGAGTGCAGCGAGTCCCGACGCGCGCGCTCGACCTGTTCATCCTCCGCGGGTTCCTCGATCCCGCCAACTGCGCGGCGCTGATCGAGCGGATCGACCAGCAACGCCGACCGTCCGAGATCGCAGACGATATCGGAATCGCGAACTTCCGTACCAGCGACACCTGCGACCTCGACTGGCGCGACCCGGTCGTCGGCGATGTCGACCGCAAGATCGGTGAGTTGCTCGGCCTCCCGCTATCGGCGAGCGAGCCGATCCAGGGGCAGCGCTATGCGCCCGGGCAGGAGTTCAAGGCGCACACCGACACGTTCGAACCCGGCGGCTACGACTTTTACGTCCATACCGCGCAGACAGGTCAGCGGACCTGGACGGCGATGATCTATTTGAACGAGCCCGAGGACGGCGGCGCGACGCGGTTCAAGTCGATCGGCAAGACGGTTCAGCCCGAGACCGGCAAGCTGCTCGCCTGGAACAACCTGCTTGCAGACGGACGACCGAATCCCGCGACCCTTCACCAGGGCATGAAGGTCCGCCGCGGCACGAAATACATCATAACGAAGTGGTTCAGGCAGGGAGCCGCCTGAGCCCTATTCGGTCTTGCTCCCGCCGCTCGCGGGCGCCTTTACATGCACCGTCTTGATGTTGACGAACTCGCGGATGCCGTACGCCGAGCATTCGCGGCCGTATCCCGAATGCTTGACCCCGCCGAACGGCGCGCGCGGGTCGGAGCGGACGTTGTCATTGACGAAGCTGAGGCCGGCGTCGAGCTCCTCGGCCGCGATTCGCCGGCCGCGGTCGATATCGCCCGTCAGGACGCCCGAGCCGAGGCCGAACTCGCTCGCGTTGGCGATCCGGATCGCGTCGGCTTCGTCCTTGGCGGCGATCACGGCGGCAACGGGCCCGAAAACCTCCTCGTCATGTGCGGGCTGGCCCGCGCGCACACTGCCGAGCACGGTCGCCAAATACCAGGCGCCTGGCCGGTCGGGGACCTTGCCGCCGAGCAGCAGCTTTGCGCCCTTGGCGACGCTCTCGGTCACCTGCCGATGGACATCATCGCGCGCCTTCATGCTGACCATCGGCCCGAGCCTCGTCCCCTCCCTTGATGGATCGGCCATCTCGTAGCCGCGCATCGCCTCGACCAGCGCCTGCTCGAAGCGGTCGACGATCGACTGGACGACGATGAACCGCTTGCCGGCAATGCAGCTCTGCCCGGCATTCACCATCCGCGCCGCCGCCGCGACCTTCGCCGCCGCTTGAATGTCGGCATCTTCGAGCACGAGGTACGCGTCCGACCCGCCGAGCTCGAGCACGCACTTTTTGAGGACCGATCCAGCCGCGGTAGCGACGCTTCGGCCCGCAGCAACGCTGCCGGTCAGCGTGACGGCGGCGATGCTGTCGTCCTTGATCAGTGGTTCGACATGCTTGCTCGGAAGGAGGAGGCTGCGGAAGAGGTCCTTGGGACTGCCCGCCTGGTTAAGCACCTCTTCGATCGCCAGCGCGCAGCCCGGCACGTTGCTGGCATGTTTCAGAAGCATGCCGTTGCCCGCCATGAGCGCCGGAGCGGCGGCGCGGAACACCTGCCAGAACGGAAAATTCCACGGCATGATGGCGAGCACCACGCCGAGTGGATTGAAGGTGACGAAGGTCTCGCCCGGCCCGATGTCGACCGGCTCGTTCGCAAGATACCCCTGGGCATGATCCGCAAACCAGTCGCAATGGGTAGCGCACTTCTCGACTTCGGCGCGGCCGTCGTCGAGAGTCTTGCCCATCTCCTCGGTCATCAGGCGGGCGAACTCGTCCTTGCGGGCGCGAAGGATTTCGGCGGCCTTGCGGATCGGGGTTGAACGCTCGGCAAAGGACGTGCGCCGCCACTGGAGAAAAGCCGCGTGCGCAGCGCGGGCGGCCGCCTGCGCCTCCTCGAGTGACGTCTCGTTGTAAGTGCGCCCGGGCTCTCCCGTCGCAGGGTTGATTGTGTGGATCTGGTGCCGCGTCTCGCGCCGCGTCAGTTCGGCTTGCTCGCTCATCGCGCGCCTCCTCGACGGCGGCTCATAAGCTCGATGCGGTCGGCTGTCGCCTCTCGCAGCGCTCGTGCGCTCCAGTTTCGAACTGCCGCCGGCAGTTTGCGGAACTGGAGCGGGCGAAGGGATTCGAACCCTCGACCCCAACCTTGGCAAGGTTGTGCTCTACCCCTGAGCTACGCCCGCTCTGAGCTGACACCGGTGCGCCTTCATCGCGCTCGCCGGCGGAGGTGAGGCGCGCGCCTAGCATGGGGCGCCGCGGCCTCGCAAGACTTTGCGCCTGCCCGCTCGTGACGCCCGCTTGTGACGCCCGCGCGGGCCGCCCATATGGGCCCCCAGGGACAATCTTGAAGGACAGCGAACAAATCGTGGCGACTCTGGGCCTCACCGAAGCCGAACGCGAATCGGTCGAGCGGTTCGAGCAGGACGTCATCCATCCGTCGATGAGCTCGCTCGTGATCCTCGACTTCTGGGCGGGCTGGTGCGGCCCCTGCAAGCAGCTCGCGCCGATCCTCGAAAAGGTTGCCGGCGACTATGCCGACAAAGGGGTCAAGCTCGCCAAGATCGACGTGGATGAGGACAAGCTGCTTGCCGCGCAGTTCCGCATTCAGTCGATCCCCACGGTCTATGCGATTTACCGCGGCCAGCCGGTCGCCGACCTCACTGCCTATCGGAGCGAGGGGCAGATCAAGAAAGTGCTCGATCAGCTTTTGGCGCAGCTGAAGATCGAGCCCGAAGGCGCGACCCCGAAAGCGGAGATCGAGCCGCTGATCGCGATGGGCGAGCAGGTGCTTGCCGACGGCGATGCGCCGCGCGCGGTCAACATTTTCCGGCAGGTCCGCGACATGGCGCCGGATAATCCGGGCGTGATCGGCGGACTTACGCGTGCCCTCGTCGCCGACGGAGAAGTGGCGGAAGCTCGTGAAGTCCTCGACGGCGCTCCCGAAGAATTGGCCGCCAAGCCCGAGATCGTTCGGGCACGGGCAGCACTGGAGGTTGCATCGGCTGCGCCAGCTGCGGACACGACCGCGCTTGAGCAGCGGCTCGCGGCGAACCCAGACGATAATGACGCGCGTTTCGAGCTCGCCTCGGCGAAAATGGCGGCAGGCGATCGCGACGGAGCGGCCGAGGCGCTGCTCGAGATCATTACCCGCGACCGCGAGTGGAACGATGGCGCCGCTCGCCACCGCTTTCTCCAGCTGCTCGAAGCGCAGGGGCTAGAAGACCCCTGGTCGAGCGCTCAGCGCCGCCGCCTCTCCGCTCTGCTCTTCACATGAGCCGAACGCTTCGGGTTCCGTTGTTCCCGCTCCCGGGAGCGATCCTCTTTCCCCGTTCACAGCTGCCGCTTCATATTTTCGAGCCGCGCTACCGGGAGATGGTCCGTGACGCGATCGACGGGGCCGGGCGAATCGGAATGATCCAGCCGCACCGGCTCGACGACGACAACGAGGCGCCGCTCTACAACGTCGGATGCATGGGGGAGATCGTCGGTCTGGAAGAGCTGGAGGACGGCCGCTTCAATATCGTCCTTCTCGGCACCAACCGGTTCCGGCTGCTCAAGGAGGCCGAAGTCGACGCGCTCTACCGCTGCGGGGATATCGACATTGAAGCGTTTGATGATTCGGAGCGCGAGCCGCTGTCGCTCGCCGGCCGCGCCGAGGTCGAGCGCGAGGCGCGGCGGCTCGGCGACGCGCTTCGGCTTGCGGTGGACTGGAATGCCGTGAACCGGCTCGACGACGAGATGCTGGTCAACGCGATCGCTCAGGTCGCGCCGTTCGATGTCGGCGCCAAGCAGGCTCTGCTCGAGCAGCCGACGCTCGACTCGCGCGCCGATCTGCTGGTCCAGTTGATGCAGTTCCACCGCGCCGCGGTGACCGGCGGAGTCGAGGCCGAGCCCACGATTCAATAGTCCTCTCCGTTCCCGCAACAGCGGGAATGGGGAGGGGGGACCGTTCGGCGTAGCCGACTGGTGGAGGGGCCGCTCGAACGTCGCTGGCCCCTCCGTCAGCGCTTCGCGCTGCCACCTCCCCATCGCTTCGCGACAGGGAGGATGATTAAATCGGCAAGCCCCTGAGCAGAAGCGGGAGGTCGCCGCTGGTGCCGCGCGCCTCACTCATCAGTCGGTCGCGCAAGGGTGAAATCCGCCCGACCATGCCCATTCCAAAGCGGCGAATCGCCGAGGCGGTCCTGCCGGGAACGCCGTAGAGCTTCGTCAGCGTGTCCGTCGCGAAGGCGACGGAAAGCGAGTCCAGCGAACGCCAGCGCTGATAGCGACCGAGCAGCTGCGCATCGCCGAGGTCGAGGCCAAATCGAGCACCCTCGACCAGTACCTGAGCGAGCGCCGCCACGTCGCGGAAGCCGAGGTTGAGCCCCTGGCCGGCGATCGGATGAATTGCGTGCGCGGCATCGCCGGCGAGCGCGAGCCGCGGGGCAGTGATCTGCGCGGCGTGGTGGAAGCCGAGCGGGAAGGAAGACCGCGGCGCGAGCAAGGACATCGACCCAAGAAATCCGCCCGCGGCGGCTTCAGCCTCGGCGGCGAACTCGGCGTCGCTTAGCGCCAGCCATCCGGCCGCGTCCGCATTCGGCACCGACCAGACGATCGCCGAGCGATGTCCCCCCGCATCGTCGTTCATCGGCAGAAGCGCGAACGGCCCGCTCGGATAGAAAATCTCGTAAGCGACATGCTCGTGCGGCCGTTCGTGGCGAAGCACCGAGACGATGGCCTGATGATCGTATTTCCACCGCGCGACGGCGATACCGGCAGCTTCGCGGGCAGCGGAATTGCGCCCGTCGGCAGCAACAAGGAGCGGCGCGTGGAGCTTGCGCCCGTCGTGCAGAGCGACGCTGACGCCCGCTTCCCCACGATCAACCGATTGCACCCGCGATTTCCACATCAGCCACACATTCTTGCCGGCCTCGGAACGCGCATGCAGCGCAGCGCGCAGATTGCGGTTCTCGTGCATCTGCCCGAGCGGCTCGTCATCCTGCGCATCGAAGTGGAGGCTCCCCGGCTTCAAAGCGTCGGCGACGGCGATGCGGCGGATCGGACAGCCCGGCTCCGACAGATGATCGGCAACCCCGATCGTCTTCAGCATCCGCATAGAGCTCGACGAAACCGCGCTGGTCCGGCCGTCGAACCCAGCCTCGGCGCGCGGCGCGGGATCGGCTGGATCGACGACGATCACGGAAATGCCGCTCGAATCGAGCGCCGATGCGAGCGCCAGCCCGATCATTCCACCGCCGAAGATGATCACGTCCGAGCGGTCCATGAGGCGCACCTACGCCGTTCGTCGCAGTGACGCCACGACTTCGCTTGACCGCGGACTCCGGGTGCGAGATTCTTGTAGCCGACGAAACTCGAGGGGTGGGACATGGCGACCGTGGCGACACGCGTGCCCAAGCGGGAACTGGCGCCCGATTGGCGGGACGCGCTGACCAATGCCGTGCGGCGGTTTGTAATCCGGAGCTGGGGCGCAATTCTGGTGGCGCTGAGCGTTGCCGGCGCAGTCGCGCTCGCGACGCACAACGCGACCGACCCGTCGCTCAGCACGGCCGCCGGCGGGCCGCCGGTGAACTGGCTCGGGGGCGCAGGCGCCTATTTCAGTGACGCGATGCTGTTGCTGTTCGGGCTCGGCTCGGTGTTTTTCCTGCCGGTGGTCGGCGTCGCCGGCCTCAGAATGTTCCGGCTTGAACCGGCCGGTCGGATTACCCGCGGACTCCTGATTGCGGCGCTCGCCGCGGTCCTGCTCGGGACGGCGCTGAGCCTTACCAGCGGATCCGCGGTGTCGGGGCTGCCAGGGGGTTGGGGCGGAGCCCTCGGCCTTGCGGCCGCGCATGGGCTCGATGCCGCGATCACGCTCATTCGCAATGTCGAGGTCGCCGGAGCGACTCGCTTCGCCGCGCTCCTGCTGTTCGGCTTCGGCGGCATTGTCCTTGGCTATTTCGCGCTCGGACTGGTGCCGGAGGAACGCTCTTGGCTCGCGGGCCTGGTGAAGCGCCGCTCGCTCGAGCGCCGCGCGGCTCCGCGCGCAACGGAGCGCCGCGAGGATCGGCCGGTTGCCGCGATTCCGCCGAGAGGCCGCCCCGCCGTCGCGGTTGCAGAGCCGCAAAGGGCCGCAGCTCCCGTCGCCCGAGCGAGGGATCGCAAGGCAGCAAGCCAGCCCGGCCTCGCGCTCGGGGACAATTATCAGTTGCCGACAATCGACCTCCTCGCCCCGGCGCCGAAGGACAAGCGCCAGCAGATCGATCGCGCGGGGCTCGAGCGCAACGCGCGCCTGCTCGAGACCGTGCTCGAGGACTTCAACGTCCGCGGCGAAATCATTGAGGTGCGCCCGGGGCCAGTCGTCACGATGTACGAGCTCGAGCCGGCGAGCGGGATCAAAGCCAGCCGTGTGATCGCGCTTGCAGACGACATCGCGCGCAACATGTCGGCGCTCTCCGCCCGAGTGGCGACGATCCCCGGCCGAAGCGTGATCGGCATCGAGCTGCCCAATCCCAAGCGCGAGATGGTCGCGCTTTCGGAGTTGGTCGGGAGCGATGTGTTCGAAGACCAGAACATGGCGCTGCCCTTGATCCTGGGGAAGAATATCGCCGGCGACCCGGTCATCGCCGACTTGGCGCCCATGCCGCACCTGCTGGTCGCCGGCACCACGGGCTCGGGAAAGTCGGTCGGGCTCAACTGCATGATCCTCTCGCTGCTCTATCGCTACGATCCCGAGCAGGTGAAGCTGATCCTGATCGACCCGAAGATGCTCGAATTGAGCATGTACGACGACATTCCGCACCTGCTCGCGCCGGTCGTGACCGAGCCCGGCAAGGCGATCCGCGCGCTCAAGTGGACCGTCGAACAGATGGAGGAACGCTATCGGATGATGGCCAACCTCGGGGTTCGCGCGCTTCCGAGCTTCAACGCCAAGGTCCGCGAAGCCAAGGCGAAGGGGGCGAAGCTCGGGCGGCGAGTCCAGACCGGCTACGACGCCGACAGCGGACAGCCGGTCTACGAGACCGAGCAGCTCGACTATGACGTGCTTCCGCAGATCGTAGTGGTGGTCGACGAACTCGCCGACCTGATGATGACCGCCGGCAAGGAGGTCGAATTCCTCATTCAGCGCCTCGCCCAGAAGGCGCGCGCGGCGGGCATTCACCTGATCATGGCCACGCAGCGGCCGTCGGTCGACGTCATCACCGGAGTCATCAAGGCCAACCTTCCCACCCGCATCAGCTTCCAGGTGACGAGCAAGATCGACAGTCGGACGATCCTCGGCGAACAGGGGGCGGAGCAGCTGCTCGGCCGCGGCGACATGCTCTACATGCCGGGCGGCAAGCAGATCATCCGAGTCCACGGCCCGTTCGTTTCCGACGAGGAAGTCCGCGCGGTCGCCGAACATTGGCGCAAGCAGGGCGTGCCCGAATTCAACCAGTCCGTGACCGAGGAGCCCGAGGACGGCGGCTATCTGTTCGACGGTCAACCGACCGGCGAAGACGACGCCGAGACTCAGCTCTACCGCAAGGCGATACAGATCGTCGCCGAAAGCCAGAAGGCGTCTACGTCCTACCTCCAGCGGCAGCTGCGCGTCGGCTACAACAGCGCCGCGCGGCTGATCGAGCGCATGGAGAAGGACGGACTGGTCGGCCAGCCCGACCATGTCGGCCGGCGCGAAGTCCTGATCGACCCCGACGGCCATCCGATCTGAGCCTGAACGCCGCGGAACCGCAGGGTTCAGTAGGCATTCAAAGCGGAAACGCCAGTTTCCGGCGCAAAATCCAGGAGCTTTGAGCATGAGTTTTTCAACGAGGTTCGCGCGCGCTCTGGTGTCGGTAGCGGTTCTGACCGCGGCCGCTCCGGCATTCGCGGCGGAATCGCCGGACATGGCGCTTCTGAAGGCGCATATCGGCAGCGTCCACACGATGACCGCGGATTTCACCCAGACGGACGCGCGCGGCCGGACCTCGTCGGGGACGATGAAGTTGGAGCGGCCCGGCAGGGTGCGGTTCCAATACGGATCCGGCGACCTGCTGCTGGTCGCGAATGGCAAGACCCTGACGTTCATCGACTATCAGGTGGGGCAGAAGTCGAGCTGGCCGCTGGGCCGCACCCCGCTCGGAGCGCTTCTGTCGGATTCGCCCGACCTCAAGGGCCGGGCGCAGATCGTCCCGAGCGCCGACTCGCGGATCGTCACGGTTCGCGCCCGCGATCCGTCGCAATATGGCTCGGTGACTTTGGTGTTCCTGCGCAGCCCTTCGGCGCCTGGCGGACTGGCACTCTACGGCTGGACGGCGATCGACGCGCAGAGCCACCGGACGACCGTGAAGCTGTCCAATGTCCGCTACAATGTGCCCGTGCCCGAAAGCGCCTTCACCTACGCCGAGCCGAAGAAGAAATAGGGCGATAAAAGTTTCATTTTGCGACTTGTTCATCGCGCTGTCAGGCGTGAGCGCTTAAATAGAAGGACGATTCTGCAAAGTGCTTGGGGTTTCCCCCTGTTACCCGGGCCAGCAGGATCCCTTGCGTGACGAACGCTAGGTTGGCCCTCGCTCCATGCCCCCGGAGCGGGGGCCTTTTTCTTGCTTTCGCTCGCACTTGCGTGCGAGCGAGGGCGCTCGCTTCGCTCGCAAAGCTGAAACAGCCTGTCTACATCGGCTCCCGTGACGACCATCAAAATAGCGTCCTGGAACATCAACTCGGTGCGCGCGCGCACTGCGCTGGTCGAGCGCCTGATCGCCGAGCAGCAGCCGGACGTGCTGTGCCTTCAGGAAACCAAGGTGCTCGACACGATCTTTCCCGCCGAGCTGTTCGATCGCCACGGCTACGTCCACCGCGAGCTCAATGGCCAGCGCATGCACCATGGTGTCGCGATCCTCAGCCGGGTGCCGCTTCGTGATGCGGGCAAGCACGACTGGCAGGATAACGGCGAAGCGCGCCATGTCGGCGTGCGCCTGGAGTGCGGGATCCGGCTCGAGAACGTCTATGTGCCGGCCGGCGGCGATACGCCGGACCGGAGTGTCAATCCGAAGTTCGGGCAGAAACTCGACTTCATCGGCCGGATGACGCGCTGGTCGGAGGGGCTCAGAGAGCCGACGATCATCGTCGGCGATTTCAATGTGGCCCCGCTCGAATGCGACGTCTGGAGCCACAAGGCGCTGCTGACCGTCGTCAGCCATACGCCGATCGAGGTCGAGGCGCTCGGCCGGCTCCAGCAGGCGCACGGCTGGATCGACATCGGCCGGCGCTTCGTCCCGGCACCACAGCGGTGCTTCACCTGGTGGAGCTATCGCTCGCCAGACTGGACGAAGAACGACCGCGGACGGCGGCTCGACCATATGTGGTGCTCACCGGAGGTGGAGCGGCACCTCGCAAAGCACGCGGTGCTCGAACCGTGCCGCAAGTGGGAACGCCCGTCCGACCATGTCCCGCTGATCTGCGAGATCGAGGTTTGAGCGACCGCTCGCCGGTCCGGACCGCGATCGCGGCGCTTCGCGGCGGACGCCCGGTTCGCATCGAAGGGCCCGAGCCGATCGGCATCCTTGCGGTGGAAACCGTCACGGTCGAAATGCTCCAGCTCCTCGATGCCGAGGCTCGTGCGCCCTTGCTGATCAGCGGGCAGCGCGCAGCATCACTGTCGCTCACCAATATGCGCGATGCCGCGGATGCAAATGCGCCGGTGCTGATCGCCCGCGAGTCGTGGCTCGACCCCGCGGCCGCGCTGGCGCTCGCCGACGCAGGCGCCGATTTCGATCGCTCGCCGGCGGGGCCGCTCCAGCCCCTGCCGATCGCGGAACCCGCCACTGCCGAAGCAGCCATCGTGCTCGCCAAACTGTCAGGGCTGCTTCCGGCGCTCTGGCTGGTCCCGCCCGAGGAGATCGCCGTTGCCATTTCAGCGGACGAGGTCGCGGATGCCAGTCGAACCCCCGACGTGCAGATCGTCGCGCGCGCGAAGCTCCCGCTCGATGACATGCCGCCGACGCAGATCGTCGCCTTCCGCGCGTCGGACGACGGTCAGGAGCATGTCGCGCTCGTCGTCGGCGCGTTCGCGAGAAAACCGCCGCTGGTGCGGCTGCACAGCGAGTGCCTCACCGGCGACGTGTTCGGCTCATTGAAATGCGATTGCGGTCCGCAGCTCAAGGAAGCGCTCCGCATCCTCGGCGACAAAGGCGGCGGGGTCCTGCTTTATCTGCGTCAGGAAGGACGCGGCATCGGGCTCGCCAACAAGCTACGCGCCTACGCACTCCAAGACCGCGGTCTCGACACCGTAGAGGCCAACGTTCGGCTCGGATTCGAAGACGACGAGCGCGATTACGGCCACGCTGCGGCGATGCTTCGAGCGCTCGGCATCGATGGCGTGCGGCTGCTGACCAACAATCCGCGCAAAGTCGCAGGGCTCGAGGCTGCGGGAATCGGCGTCGTCGAACGTGTGCCGCACCACATGCCGGTCAACCCGCACAATGCCGACTATCTCGCGACCAAGCGTCGCAAGAGCGGCCACTTAGCCTAGGCCGAGAAGCGCGCTCACCTCCTCGAAGCTGTGCGCCACATGATGGACGCCGATGGCGCGAAGCATGGCCACGTGGCCGTCGAGACAGTGCTTGCCTGCCGCGATGCCGACGACCATCGCCCCGGACGCGAGCGCGCCGGTTGCGCCGACCTTCGAATCCTCCAGGATCACCGTTCGCTCGATCTCGGCCCCAAGCTGCCGGGCGGCGTAGAGGTACAGGTCGGGCGCGGGCTTTCCGCGGCGCACATGTTCCTTGCCGCTGTAGATGTGCGGCTCGAACGCATCGCGAAGGCCGAGATGGTCGAGATGGGTGCGGACCCATTCGGTCGAGCTCGAGGAGGCGACCGCTTTCGAAAGCATGGCGGGAAGCGCACGGACGAACTCGACCGCGCCCACGATCGGCTCGATGCCTTCGGCGAGCGCCTGAGCGCCCGCCGCGCGCATCGCATCGTGGAACTGCAGCGGGACCGGCGAGCCGATTCGTTCCTCCATGACTCTCCGGACGTCCGCACCTGTGAGACCCGTATAATGTTCGAGCGCTTCCTCGAGGGTCGTCGGATGGCCCAACTGCGTGAGGAGCTCCGCGGTCAAGCGATTGACCTCCAGCTCGCTCTCCAGAAGCACGCCGTCGAAATCGAAGATGATCGCGTCGAAGCCGGCCATCAGTCCTCGAACATCGCGGTGCCGACGCGAACGGCGGTCGCGCCGAGCATCACCGCGGCCTTGAAGTCGCTCGACATGCCCATGCTGAGGCCCTGAAGATCGTGCTCGCGCGCGAGCTTCGCCAGCAGGGCGAAGAACGGTGCCGGCTCAAGGTCGGCCGGCGGGATGGCCATGAGCCCGAGAAGCGGCAGCGGAGAGCTTCGAACCGAATCGATCAGCGCACCAATCTCGTCGACCGGACAGCCGCCCTTCTGCTCCTCTTCGCCGATGTTCACTTGAACATAGACCGACGGAAAGCGCCGCGCCTTTTCCGCTTCCTTGACCAAAGCACCGACCAGCGATGACCTGTCGAGCGAGTGAATCGTATCGAACAGCTTCACTGCGTCGGCCGCCTTGTTCGACTGCAGCCGCCCGATCCCGTGAAGCCGGACGATGGGGTAGCGTTCGAGCAGCGGCGGCCATTTGGAGAGCACCTCCTGGACGCGGTTCTCGCCGAAGTCCCGCTGACCGGCATCTATCAGCGGTTCGATCGCCTCGGCAGCACGTCCCTTACTGACGGCGACGAGTTGGACGTCGGCCGGATCGCGCCGCGCAACGGCGCATGCCGTGGCGATCGCGTCGAGAATCTGCTGGCGTCGGTCTGCGGCGCTGGGCATCGGCTGCGCTATAGGAACGAGGGTGAGCCGCCGCCAGACCGTCCCGAGCCGATGGCTGATCCTCGACGGGCCAGCCGATGGGGAGGTCCGGACAACGCTCGGCCGCCTGCCGAGGGAGACCGGCGTGTTCCTGATCGGTAGGATCGCTCCTGCGCCGCTTCGGCGTGTCAGGAGGATGGCTGCCAATAGTCAGCTTGTGGTCGTGGCGGAGCATCGAGGGCGTGCGGCGCGCGTTCACGACATGCGCGAATTGCGACGGGCGCTACTTGCCCGAACGCCGCTGATCTTTCTTTCGCCCGTCTACCCGACGAGCAGCCATCCCGATTGGAAGCCGATAGCGCGAATGCGTGGGGCGGCGATGGCCCGGCTGGCCGAACGGCGGCTTTTAGCGCTGGGCGGCATGGACGAGCGCCGCTTCAGGCGCGTTCGTCCGCTCGGGTTCATCGGCTGGGCTGGAATAAGCGCCTGGCGACGGCGCTGAAGTTCAGAACTTGAAGGCCGTGCCCACATAGACGGCCTGGCTATCGCGCCTATTGTCCTGGAGCGCGCTCATCCGGTCGCGTTCGACGTTGTAGCGGACCCCGCCGGTCAGGGCGAGGTGGCGCGAGAGCGAATAAGAACCGCCGACATCCAGCGAATAATCGTCAGGGCGCCGAAGCGCCGGAAGCGCATTGCCAGCGCTGCGATCCGCACCGACCGCGACTCGGCCGGTGAACTTGCTGAGCGAATAGCTTACGCCCACCACGGCGCTCTCGCGTCCGCCGAGCGCCGGGTTGGCCTCCTTGACCTTGGCGACGTCGCCCGAAACGGCAAAGCGCCTCCAGCCAACCGCAACGCCGAGATTATAGCTGCTCGGCGCCAGCGCGCTGGCCGCTTCGGTGGCAACCGGCGCTGTGGCTGCAATGCGGGCCTTCTCAGGCGTATCCACTCGGGCGCGGATCGCCACGCGGATCTGCGAAGGCCGTCCCTTGGCGGGCGCCGGAGTAAATTTGAAATCGCTGAGGGAAAGCGATTTACCCGCAAGCGCAGCCGCGAGCTTCGGATCGGCGTTGGCGGGGGTGAAGGAAGAAATCGGGTCGAAGCTCACCGACACGGCAGGCGGCCGCTTGTGGGTCGAGGCGGCTCCGAACGCGGGAGTCACCACGAGCGCGCCCGCGGCAACCGCCGCGAGCAGCCTGGCCTCGCTCCGTTTACCCACGTTTAGCAAACTGCCGAACTCCCTGTTCGTGAGTCGATATAGTCCGTTGCACCTGAAGGTTCCATGAGCGGAGTCGATTCGGTCAAGCCCTGTTGCTGAGTCACAACATGTTCGTTCAGGAGCGGGACATGCTTGCGGCACGACTTGCAGCTTCTATAACGCCGCCAAACCGATCTCCAGCCGTCCAGGGACCAGTGATGAACCGACTGCACATGACCGCTGCCGCCATGCTCGTTGTTGCTCTCGCGGCCCCGGGCTGCACCCGCAACCGCACGATTCCGACGCAGCTTGCACCTTCCCAGGTGACGACGCTTGCGGTCAACAGCTACTTGTGGCGAGCGGCCGTGGATACGGTCTCGTTCGCCCCGCTGCTTCAGGCAAATCCGAACAGCGGCGTGATCATCACCGACTGGTACACCAACCCCAAGGCGCCCGGAGAGCGGGTGAAGCTGACCGTTGCCGTGCTCGACCCGGACCTTCGCGCCGATGCGCTGCGCGTTTCCGCGGCGCGGCAGGTTTTCCAGAACGGCGGGTGGGTCGATGCTCCGGTCTCGGCGGCGACGGTCCAGAAGCTCGAGGACATCATCCTGACCCGCGCCCGCGACCTGCGGCGCTCCACCGTCCCCGGCTGAGTTCGGCACAAACATGAGCGGGCGCTTCGACCCGGACGCGGCCGACCGCCGCTGGCAGGCTCGGTGGGAAGAAGAGCGCTGCTTCGAGGCGGACAGCGCCAGCGATAAGCCCAAGACCTACGTGCTCGAGATGTTCCCCTACCCATCGGGGCGCATCCACATGGGTCATGTGCGCAACTACACGATGGGCGACGTGATCGCCCGCTATCGGCGCATGCAGGGCCACGAGGTACTCCATCCAATGGGCTGGGACGCGTTTGGAATGCCCGCCGAGAATGCGGCGATGGAGCGCAAGGTCCACCCTGGCGAATGGACCTTGGCCAACATCCGCGCGATGCGCGAGCAATTGAAGCGGGTCGGCCTGGCGCTCGACTGGAGCCGCGAGCTCGCGACCTGCGACCCCGCTTATTACGGCCATGAGCAGGCGCTGTTCATCGATCTCTTCGAGGCCGGGCTCGTCTACCGCAAGGAGAGCGAGGTCAATTGGGATCCGGTCGACATGACCGTGCTCGCCAACGAGCAGGTCATCGACGGGCGCGGGTGGCGGTCGGGAGCGCCGGTCGAGCGGCGCAAGCTCGCGCAGTGGTTTCTGAAAATCACCGACTTCGCCGACGAGCTACTCGAAGGCCTCGATTCGCTCGACAACTGGCCCGACAAGGTCCGGCTGATGCAGCAGAACTGGATCGGCAAGAGCCGGGGCCTGCAGTTCCGCTTTGCGCTCGCGGAGCCGATCGAAGACCACGCTTCGGTCGAGGTGTTCACTACTCGGGCCGACACGATCTTCGGAGCGAGCTTCGTTGCGATCGCCGCCGATCACCCGCTCGCGCGCGCGGTTGCCGAGAAGGACGCAGAGGCCGCTGCTTTTATCGAGGAATGCAGGGCCGGCGGCACCAGTGCGGCCGAGCTCGAGACCGCCGAGAAGAAGGGCTACCGGACCGAGCTCGAAGTCATTCACCCGCTCGATCCCGACTGGCGGCTGCCCGTCTACATCGCGAACTTCGTGCTGATGGACTACGGCACCGGAGCGCTGTTCGGAGTGCCCGGGCACGACCAGCGCGATTATGAATTCGCGCACAAATATGACCTGCCGATCCGCCGCGTCATGGCGGCGAGCACCGATGTCGCGTCGGAGCCCATCGGTGCGGAGGCGGAGAGCGCGCCCGGCGTCGCGGTCAACTCACGCTTCCTCGACGGTCTCGCAACGGAAGAGGCGGCGGCAGAGGTGATTCGCCGTGCGGAAGAGCAGGGCTGGGGGCGCGGAACAGTCCAGTATCGGCTCCGCGACTGGGGCGTTTCGCGCCAGCGCTACTGGGGGACTCCGATCCCGATCGTCCACTGTCCGAAGTGCGGCGCAGTCCCGGTGCCGCGCGATCAGCTTCCTGTCGTGCTGCCCGAAGACATCGATTTCGACAGGCCCGGCAACCCGCTCGACCGCCATCCAACCTGGAAGCACGTCGATTGCCCGACCTGCGGCGGACGGGCGATCCGTGAGACCGACACGCTCGACACCTTCGTCGATTCGAGCTGGTATTTCATCCGCTTCGCGAGCCAGCCCGAGGACCGGCCGTTCGACCGCTCCGAAGCGGAGAAATGGCTTCCCGTCGGTCAGTATATCGGCGGGGTCGAGCATGCGATCCTTCACCTGCTTTATGCGCGATTCTGGACGCGCGCGCTCGAGCACATGGGCGAAATCGGAATTACAGAGCCGTTCGCCGGCCTGTTCACGCAGGGCATGGTCACCCACGAGACCTATCGCGCCGGCGATGGCAGCTGGCTCAGTCCCGACGAGGTCAGGCGCGACGGCGACGACTGGGTGCGGATCGAGGACGGGGCGCCGGTCACTCCCGGCAGCGTCGAGAAGATGTCGAAATCGAAGCGGAATACGGTCGATCCCGAGCCAATGCTGGACCGATACGGCGCCGACGCGGTGCGCTGGTTCATGCTGTCGGACAGTCCGCCCGAGCGCGACCTCAAATGGTCGGAGGCGGGGATCGAAGGGGCTTCGCGGTTCGTGCAGCGCGTCTGGCGGCTCGCAACGGCGGGCAAGCCCGCCGACGGGAAGGACGAGATGCTCGAACGGCAGGTTCACCGAACCGTCGCCGCAGTCGGCGAGGCGATCGAGGGCCTGCAGTTCAACAAGGCGGTGGCGCAGCTTTACGAGCTGACCAGCGCGATCGAGAGAGCGGCGCCATCGGCGACACGTAATGAGGCTGTCCGGACTCTCGTCCTTCTGATCGCCCCGATGACGCCCCATCTTGCGGAGGAGTGCTGGGCGCTGCTCGGCAATGCCAGGATGATTGCCGACGCGGGCTGGCCGGCGTTCAATCCGGCGCTGCTGGTCGAGGGCCAGGTCACTCTGGCGGTGCAGGTCAATGGCAAGCTCCGCGACACCCTGACCGCGCCGCGCGGCCTCGATCGAGCCGAGGCGGAAGCGCTCGCGCTCGCGTCCGACAAGGTTCAGCGCCAGCTGGCGGGAGCCACCCCGCGCAAGGTGATTGTCGTTCCCGACCGGTTGGTGAATATCGTCACCTGATGCGCAGGCTAGCCCTCTTGCCGCTCGTGCTGGCGCTCGCCGGCTGCGGGCTTCACCCGCTCTACGGCGGCGGCACGCATAGCGCGGTGTCGACGACGCTTCGCTCGGTGCAGGTCGCGCCGATCGCGGGGAAGGATGGATGGCTCGTCCGCAACAAGCTGGTCGACCGCCTTGGAGAGAACGGCGCCGCCGCTCCGGAATATCGGCTCGACGTCACGCTCGACGACAATATCACCGCATTCGGCCTGCGCTCCGACCAGGCCGCGACTCGCGAGCGGCGAACTTTGCGGGCGCGGTTCCAGCTGGTCGATCTCTCCAACGGCAGCGTGCTTCTCGACGCCACTGCCGGCTCCGACGCCGGCATCGACATCGTCAGCAGCGAATACGCCACCGTGGCCGCGGAGGACACCGCGCTCGAGAATCTCTCCGGGATCGTCGCCGATCAGATCGTCGCCAGGTTGGCCATCTATGCCTCGCGAACGGCGGCTCGGTGAAGGTCGCGAAAGGCTCGATCGGAGCGGCCGTCGAGCGGCCCGATGCGAAAATCCGCCTTTACCTCTTTTATGGACCGGCAGAGGCACAGTCGCGCGCGCTCGCAGCGCGTCTGCTGGCCAGTCTGGGAGCGGTGAAGTTCGCGCTCACGAGCGTCTCGGTGAAGTCAGACCCGGCATCGCTTCTCGATGCAGCCGGCGCGATGAACCTGTTCGGCGAGCGGCGCGCCATCTGGATCGAGCCCGCCGGAAGCGAGATCGAAGAGGGGGTCGCGTCTCTGCTCGATGGAGCGCCGCCCGAAAGCCCGGTCGTCGCAATTGCGGGGTCTCTGAGCAGGAGCTCGGCGCTTCTGAAGCTCGCCGAAGGCTCGCCGCTCGCGCTGTCTTACGCGTCGTACATTCCCGAAGGCGCCGACGCGCAGCGCATGGTGTCGGAGGCCGGCCGGCGATTCGGCCTGAAGATTGCCGCGCCGCTTGCGGCTCGGCTCGCCGACAGCTGCGGCGGCGACGAGGCGATTGCCGGCCAGGAGCTTGCCAAATTCGCGCTTTATCTCGATGCGTCGCCGCACTCTCCAAAGGAACTGGACGGCGAGACGGTCGATCTGCTCGGGGCAGACGGCGAGGGCAATTTCCTGAAGCTCGGCGATCTCGCGCTTCGCGGCGACCTTGCTGTCTTGGCCGAAGAGCTCACGCATATGCTGGCAGGCGGATCGGAGGCGGTGCCGGTCATCCGTTCGCTTCAGCGGCGGTTGGCGATGCTTGCTCCCGCGCGTTCCCGGGTCGAACGCGGCGAAAGCGCTGACAGCGTCATGGCGTCACTCGGCAAGTCGTTGTTCTGGAAAGATAAACCGGCGTTCGAGAAGATGTTGACGAGGTGGAGCTCGGCCGACCTGGCGCGGATTGCCGAGCGCGCCGGCCGCCTGGAGCGGGAGCTGATGCGGCCGCGGGCGAGGCCAGGTTCGGCGATGCCGGAGGAAGCGGCGGTCGGCGAGGAGCTGCTGGCGATCGCTCATCGGGCGAGGGCCCGCTGACTAGATCGGCTCTCCGCTCAAGCGCTGACAGATCATGTCGAGTTGGTCGAGGCTCGAATAATGGAGCGTCACGCTGCCGCCCTGCCCCTTGTGGCTGACGCTGACCTTGAGGCCGAGAATGTCGCCGAGCTGCCGCTGGAGCGCTTCGAGGTCGGATTGGGCGGCCTTAGCCGCGTTTCGGGCGCTCGCGCGGGCGATATCGCTGCCCGGACCCGGCGTGAGCCGTTCGCGGCGGGCCTGTTCTTCGGCCTGCCGCACGGACAGGCCCCTGCGGATGACTTCGCTCGTCAGGGCAGCAGGATCCGGGGCGGTCGCAACGGCCCGCGCGTGACCCATGCTGATATCGCCTTTCAATAGCGATTCTTTGACGAACTCGGGAAGGTCGAGTAATCTCAAAAGGTTAGCGATGTGGCTTCGCGATTTGTGTACGATTTGGGCCAATGCATCCTGCGTGTGGCCGTGCCGCTTGATGAGCTGCTTATAGCCTTGCGCTTCCTCCAGCGGATTGAGGTCTTGGCGCTGAATATTCTCGATCAGTGCGAGCTCGGCCGTCGTCGATTCATCCATTTCCCGGACGATCGCCGGAATGGCATGCAGCTGCGCCCGCTGCGCCGCCCGCCACCGCCGTTCGCCGGCGACGATCATGTAGGCATCGCCGTCGCTTCGAAGCAGGATCGGCTGAAGGACGCCGCGCCGCCGAATCGAATCGGCTAGCTCGTCGAGCGCGTCTTCGTCGAACTGCACGCGCGGCTGGTTCGGATTGGGCCGGATTCGGGCGAGTTCGATTTCGCGAACGCCGCCGCGCGACGACGCCTGCTGTTCCGCGCCGGTCGGTGCCGCGGCCTCGCCGAGCAGTGCTTGAAGGCCCATGCCCAGCCCCTTGTTCGGCCGCTCGCCGCTCATGCCGCCACAGCCAGCTGGGGCAAGCGCCCGATCAGCTCCCGAGCGAGCCGCAAATAGGCCGCGGAGCCAGGGCAGTTGAGATCGTAGATCAGCGCGGGAAGGCCATGGCTCGGCGCTTCGGACAGGCGAACGTTGCGCGGAACGACCGTCTCGAACACCGCAGCGCCGAGGCAGGCGCGGACGTCCTCCGCCACCGCCTGCGACAGATTGTTACGGCGATCAAACATCGTCAGCGCGACCCCGAGAATTGACAGGTCAGGATTGAACGCCGCGCGGATCCGCTCGACGGTTTGCAAGAGCTGGCTGAGGCCCTCGAGCGCAAAGAACTCGCACTGCAGCGGCACCAGAAGCTGGCGAGCGGCGGCCAGAGCGTTCACGGTCAACAACCCAAGCGAAGGCGGGCAGTCGATCAGGCAGATGTCCCAGCGGCCCGGGGGTGTCGCGGCCAGCGCCTTGTCCAGGCGATGCGCCCGGTCGGCAAGCGCGACCATCTCCACCTCGGCGCCCGACAGGTCCTGCGTCGCCGGCAGCAGGTCCAGGCGCGGTACGCGCGTGGGCACGGCCGCTTCCGCCACCGACGCGCTGCCGATCAGCACGTCATAGCTCGACCGTTCGCGCTGCGACCGGCCAACGCCGAGACCGGTCGAGGCATTACCCTGTGGGTCGAGATCGACGAGCAGCACGCGCCAGCCGATCGCCGCAAGCGCCGTCGCAAGGTTGATCGCGGTCGTCGTTTTGCCGACTCCGCCCTTCTGATTGGCCACCGCAATGCGGATCATCGCTGCTTCGCCCTCACCCCTGTCCCGACGAGGATGTACGAATCCGGGTCGGAGACACTCCGTTCCACGTGAAACACACCTTGACACGTACGGCGCACCGCCGCCAGTTCGGCTTGGGCGCTACGTCCCCGCGGAAGCGCCCAAACGGTTTTTCTTGTGGACAAGTGCATGGATATCTCGAGCAATCGCACGAGCGGCGCGACCGCGCGCGCCGTGATCACCTCAAACTCGCCCGTGACGAATTGCGCCTTTGTTGCCGCGACCGAGGCGTTCAAATGAAGCGATTCGGCCACTCTGTGGAGAAATTCCACTCGGAGCCGGCGCGGTTCGATCAGTGTGACAGGTCCGTTGACCAGGCAGGCGATCACGATTCCCGGCAAGCCGGCTCCCGAGCCGATGTCGCACCAAGATGCTCCCTCCCGCGACTCGAACGCCACGAGCTGGGCCGAATCGAGAATGTGTCGGTCCCAGACCGAGTCGACCGAGGAAGCGGAGATCAGATTTTGCCGGCGACTTTCGTCCCTGAGCAGTGCGACATAGGCTTCCAGCTTCTCGAATGCTTCACGTGAAACAGGCCGCCTTGCAGCCCGGCTCAACCGGTCGATCACGCCGCCGCGCGACCCGCCGTGGCGACATAGACCGCTGACAGCGCCGCCGGAGTGACGCCGGCCACCCGTGACGCCTGGTCGATCGTCTCGGGCCGTGCCGCACAGAGCCGCTCGACCATCTCGTTCGACAGCCCAGGAACTGCGGAATAATCGAGATCGCTCGGAATCCAGGCCTGAGAGTCCCGCTTGACGGCTTCCCACTCACGCTCCTGGCGTTCGAGATAGGGAGCATAGAGCAAGTCCGCGCACCCCTCTTCCGTTTCGGTCCAGCCTGCTTGCTCCCGCCGTTCGAAATGCGCGTCGATCTGCTCGCGACGACGCGTCGAGACGCAGTTCGCCGCAATCGCCGCCTCCCCAAGCCTCGTAGTCGTATTGTCGGCGCGAAGCGCGAGCCGATGCTCGGCGCGCGCGGTCATCATCCGGTACGGCTCGCTCACGCCCTGCAACGTCAGATCGTCGACCATCACCCCGATGTACGAGGTTCGCCGATCGAACCGCACCTCTTCGAGGCCGAGAGCTGATGCGGCCGCGTTCAGACCGGCGACCAGACCTTGGGCGGCGGCCTCTTCATATCCCGTCGTGCCGTTGATCTGGCCCGCCAGGAACAACCCCGCGAGGTCGCGCACCTCAAGCGTCTGGTTCAGAAGCCGAGCATCAACAAATTCATATTCGACCGCATAACCCGGACGGGCGATCTCCGCGCGCTCGAGCCCTTCGATGGTCCGGACGAACTCGAGCTGTATCTCCGCGGGAAGAGAGGTGGAGATGCCGTTGGGGTAGACGAGCGCGTCGTCGAGACCCTCGGGCTCGAGGAACACCTGGTGCGCGTCGCGATCGGCGAACCGCCGCACCTTGTCCTCGACCGAGGGGCAGTAACGCGGCCCCCGCCCCTCGATCGCGCCTGCAAAAAGCGGCGACCGCGCAAAGTTCCCCCGGATGATGTCGTGAGTCCGCGCGTTCGTGCGCGTAATCGCGCAGCGCAGCTGCGGCTGCCGGGCGCCATCGTCGAGCGCGGACATGGACCAGCTTTCCGCCTCGCTCGGCTGCTCCTCAAGCCGAGACCAGTCCACGGTGCGGCCATCGAGCCGAGGCGGCGTCCCCGTCTTCAGACGCCCCTGCCCCAGGCCGATGCCACGAATCTGCACCGCGAGCTCCAGCGAGCTGCGCTCACCGCTGCGTCCGCCCGCGATTGTCTGCTCACCGATGAACATACGCGCGTCGAGAAAGGTGCCGGTCGCGATCACCGCACTCCGGCACGGCAGAACGCCGCCGCTGGTCTCGACACCGGCGACGCGGCCCTTCTCGAGCACGAGACAGGTGGCCTCAGCGGTGACGAGCTTGACTCCGCTCTCCTGGACCAAGTCGCCGATCGCGCGCCGGTAGAGCTTGCGATCGGCCTGGACTCTCGGACCCCACACCGCAGGGCCCTTGCTGCGGTTGAGCATTCGGCGGTGGATGGCGGCCATGTCGGCGGCCCGCGCCATTAATCCATCGAACACGTCGAGCTCGCGCACGAGATGGCCCTTGCCGACGCCGCCGATCGACGGGTTGCAGGACATCTGCCCCGCGTCTTCGGCGCGGAACGTCAGCAGCCCGACTCGCGCGCCGCGGCGAGCCGCCGCCGCGGCCGCTTCGCAGCCGGCATGGCCTGCCCCGATGACGATGACGTCGAACATGCGCCGCCCTTTACAGGATGAGTGTTCCACGTGAAACACAGCCTACTTCCCCAGGCAAAAGCGGGAGAACAAAGCGTCGAGCATGTCCTCGACTCCCGCGCGCCCGGTCAGACGGTCGAAGGCGCCGCGCGCCTGGCGCAAGCCTTCGGCGGCGATCGCCAGCTCCGTCGCTAAAGATGCCTCGCCCAGGGCTCGAGCCGCCTCCGCGACATGCGCTGCCTGGCGGCGATTCAGCGCAATGGAGCCCTCGCCCGGAAGAAGACCGTGGCATTCCTCTCCAATTCGCTCCAGCAATTCCGTCAATCCGACGCCGGTCGTCGCGGAAACCGCGAACGAGCCCGGAGGAGCTTGTGCGCGATCGGCCAGATCCGCCTTCGCGTGCACACGAATCAAGTGTTGGTGCTGCGGCGCCGCCTCCGGAGCTCCGAGCCAGAGCAGAACATCGGCAGCCTCGACGAGCGCCGCGGCACGTGCGACGCCGATCGCCTCCACCTCGTCGTCAGTAAACCGCAGTCCCGCCGTGTCGGTGAGAAGGACCGGCACGCCCGCGACCGATAGCGGAACTTCAATGTGATCGCGCGTGGTGCCCGGAACGGCCGTGACTATGGCTCTATCCTGCCCCGCTATCGCATTGAGAAGACTTGACTTCCCGGCATTCGGCGGCCCTGCTACGACCACTCGCAAGCCTTCCTTGAGAGGCTCGATGCGGGGGCTTCCAACCCACTCCCGCAGCTCTATAACGAATGCGTCGCATTCGCGAAACAGCTTCGGATCGACGGGCACATCGTCGTCATCATAGTCGATCGTCCGCTCGGCTTCGGCCGAAAGCGCCAGCACGCGCGCCTGCCAAACGTCGATCTGCCTTCGAAGGCCGCCCTCCGCCAGCACGAGGGCAGCTTTGCGCTGCGATTCGGTCTCGGCTTCGATGAGATCTGACAAACCCTCGGCTTCAGTCAGGTCAATTCGACCGTTCTCGAACGCGCGGCGCGTGAATTCGCCGGGCTGGGCGGGGCGAATGCCTACGATCTCGCTCAAAGCAGTGAGCACGCCGTCCACTACGGCGCGCCCACCATGACATTGAAATTCAATGCAATCTTCGCCCGTTGAGCTTGCGGGGGAATCGAATCGAAGCACCAGCGCATGGTCAAGCAGGTCGCTGCTGTCGAAATGTCGCAGCTCACGCACCGAAGCCATTCGTGCGCGCGGCAATTCGCCACAAATCAGACGGCCGGCTTCGTGCGCCTTGGGGCCGCTGATTCGAATGACGGAAATCGCCGCCGGCGGCCGCCCACTAGATAATGCGAAGATTGTATCTCGTTCGCTCATTTACGGGCCCGACTAGCCGAACAGCGGCGCGAGGTCGTGCCAGCCTTCCCAGATCATCTTCGCGGCGACGTAGAGGATCATCAGCAGCCCCGCCCAAGCCAGCAGCGGGAAGCGGTGGATCAGCCGAGCGACCAAGCTCGCCGCGATGCCCATGAAGGTGACGGAAAGCACCAGGCCGACGAACAGCACCGCCGGGTGCTCGCGCGCCGCCGCAGCGACCGCGAGCACATTGTCGAGGCTCATCGACAAATCGGCAATGGTGATCTGGATCGCGGCCTGGAGGAAGGTCTTGCTCGCAGGCGGCCCCTCGACGGCCGAAGTGTCCGGATCGTCGGCGGTGATCTCGTTCGACGGCCGACGGAGCTCACGGAGCATGTTGAACGCCACCCAGACGAGCAGCAGCCCTCCCGCCAGCAACAGGCCTTTGATCTTCAGCAGCTGCGTCGCGATCAGTGCGAAGGTGATCAGGAAAACGACGGCAATACCGACGCCAAGGCCGATCACTCGCCGCCGCTCGCGCGCCGGAAGCCCCGAGGTCAGAGTCCCCATGATGACGACATTGTCACCGGCCATGGTGAGGTCGATCAGGATCACCTGGCCGAGGACGAACAGCCCGACGGGGGTCAGAATCTCGCCGAAATCGAACATTCCGTCGGGCATCGCCCGCGCAGCCTAGCCTACTGGTTCATCGAGGCGAAGAAGTCCTCGTTCGATTTGGCGTCCTTCATCTTGTCGAGAAGGAACTGCATCGCGTCGACGGTCCCCATCTGCATCAGGATGCGGCGGAGCACCCACATCTTGGTGAGGACGTTTTGCTCGACCAGCAGCTCTTCCTTGCGAGTGCCGGACTTGCCGACGTCGAGCGCGGGAAAGATGCGCTTGTCGGCGACTTTGCGGTCGAGCACGATTTCGCTGTTGCCGGTGCCCTTGAACTCTTCGAAGATCACCTCGTCCATCTTCGATCCGGTATCGATCAGCGCGGTGGCGATGATCGACAGCGAGCCGCCCTCCTCGATGTTGCGCGCGGCACCGAAGAAGCGCTTGGGCCGCTGCAGCGCGTTCGCGTCCACGCCGCCGGTCAACACCTTGCCCGAGCTCGGGACGACCGTGTTGTAGGCGCGGCCGAGGCGGGTGATCGAATCGAGGAGGATGACAACGTCCTTCTTGTGCTCGACCAGGCGCTTGGCCTTCTCGATCACCATCTCGGCGACCTGAACGTGACGGCTCGCGGGCTCGTCGAAGGTCGAGGAGATGACCTCGCCATCGACCGAGCGCTGCATGTCGGTGACTTCCTCGGGCCGCTCGTCGATCAGAAGCACGATCAGGATGACTTCCGGGTTATTGTCGGTGATCGCCCGGGCGATGTTCTGCATCAGCACGGTCTTGCCGGTCCTCGGCGGCGAGACGATCAGCGCGCGCTGGCCCTTGCCCAGCGGCGAGACGATGTCGATCACCCGAGCGCTCTTGTCCTTGATCGTCGGATCGAGGGTGTCGAGACGCAGCTTCTCGTCGGGATAAAGCGGCGTCAGATTGTCAAAATTGACGCGGTGGCGAACCTGCTCGGGATCATCGAAATTGATCGTGCTGACCCGCGTCAGGGCGAAATAGCGCTCGCCCTCCTTGGGACCCCGAATTTCGCCCTCGACGGTGTCGCCCGTCCTCAGGCCGAAGCGTCTGACGATAGATGGTGAGACGTAGATATCGTCCGGACCGGCCAGGTAATTGGCCTCCGGCGAGCGGAGGAAGCCGAAGCCGTCGTTCAGCACCTCGATGGTGCCGGAGCCCATGATCTCGACCCCGTTCTCGGCCTGAACCTTGAGGATCGAAAACATGAGATCCTGTTTGCGCATCGTCGACGCGCCCTCGACGCCCATCTCCTCGGCCATTGCGACCAGTTCGGCGGGGCTGTTTTTCTTCAGTTCTTTCAAATGCATGGAATATTCTTTTCTTGGGGAGTGGTGCTCGAGCTCGTCAGAAGGATCAAAGCCGGAGGCGGCAGGACGCCGCTTGGAACAGCGCACCGGCAAACTCACTGGCCGGAAGCGCTCGTGATTTGAGGTATGTCTCGACTGTGCGCCTGTCAATTACCGAAGGACAGCGGCCGCGGCGAATCGTTCAGAACGGGCGGACGATCACCAGCACGACGATCAATGCAGCGGCGACTCCTGGAACCTCGTTCAGCATCCGCACCGTCTTGTTCGAAAGCGGCCGCTCGCCCTTGGCGAGCTTCCGGCCGTAAGCCCCGAGCCAGCCCTGATAGCCGGTGAGGGCAACCACCAGCGCGAGCTTTGCATCGAACCAGCCCTCGCCCCAGATGCCGCGGTCAAAGGCGAGCATCAGCCCCAAGACCCAGACAGCGATCATCGCCGGAGTGAGGATGATCGAGCGAACCCGCGATTCGCGCTCGACCCAGGCGCGGTCCTCGGGCGAGCCAACGGCAGTCTCGTGGTGGTAGACATAGAAGCGCGGAAGCAGGAACAGGCCGGCAAGCCAGAAGATGACGAAGGTGACGTGGGCCGCCTTCACCCACAAATAAGCGAGGCCGAGATAGCCGGCGTAATCGTTCACCTTCCCCCCTTCACCAGTTCGATCAGCTGCTCCACATGGGCGATCGGAGTGTCCTGAAGGATTCCATGCCCGAGATTGAAGATGTGTGGGCGCTCGGCGAGCGCGTCAAGGATTCGCCGAACGTCGCTTGTGAGCGATTCTCCACCGGTGAGCAATGTTAGCGGATCGAGATTGCCCTGTAACGGAAGCTTCGACGGCAGTGTCTTCGCCGCCCAGGCGGGATCGACGGTTTCGTCCAGCGCAATGGCGGACACTCCTGTCTCTCGCGCGTAGGCGGACAGCTTGCCCCCGGCGCCCCTTGGAAATCCGATCACCGGCACTTCTGGAAAGCGCTCGCGCAGCGCGGCCGTGATCCGCTCTGCGGGACCGATGACCCATTGTTCGAACAGATGCGGCGAAAGCGATCCGGCCCAGCTGTCGAACAGCTGGACAACTTCCGCGCCGGCTTCGATCTGCGCCGAGAGGTACTGGATCGTGACCTGCTCGATCCGCTGCACGATCTCGCTGAAGCGCGCAGGATCACCATAAGCGAGTCGCCGTGCGTCAGCCTGATCGCGGCTGCCCTCGCCAGCCACCATGTACGTTGCGACGGTCCACGGCGCTCCTGCAAAGCCGATCAAGGCCTTTTCGGGAGCGAGCCGTTCCCGAACCTTGCGAATTGTTTCGTAGATGGGCTCGAGCCGCGAGAGGAACGGAGTCAGCTGGTCGAGTGAGGAATCGATGAGCGCGGGTGTCAGCCGCGGCCCCTCGCCAGTGACGAATGTCAGATTTTGGCCGATCGCGAACGGCACGATCAGGATGTCGGAAAAGATGATCGCCGCATCGAGCTCGGGAAAGCGTCGGAGCGGCTGGAGCGTGATTTCCGCCGCTGCGTCGGCGTCGTAGACGAGATCGAGGAAGCTGCCCTTCTCCTTCCGCAGCCGCCGATATTCGGGAAGATACCGCCCCGCCTGGCGCATCATCCAGAGCGGCACGGGCTCGCATTGCTGTCCTCGAAGGACGGAAAGCAACGGCTTGTTCGCCTGCAAGGTCGAAGGCTCGGCAGGCTTCGGAGCCACCTTCTTCTCTCCTTATTATATTATTTAGAAGAAGATTGATGATGTAGTTGGTCGCGGGAGAGCGGGGTTTAGGCGCGGCTCCCGAAATTGCCAACAAGCGGGCCGGGAGCGCTTTCTCTGCAGAGTCGCGAGTCGCGCCGATCGCTGCCCGTGATTCACAGGCTGGGGACTCTATTTGTCCCCGTGGATTAATGTTGGAATCGATGTCGAGCGGGATCGCCGTCCCGCGCCGGTTGAGCCGATCCCCGGCTCCGCGCTAGCGTTGCCCCGTCCCTTTTCCACAAGGTTGTTCAGTTGCCGCTGATCCTCGCTTCTTCCAGCCAGATCCGCCGACAGATGCTCGACTCGGCAGGTGTCGACTATGAGGCGGCGAAGCCTGCGGTCGACGAAGACGAGCTGAAAGCTGGACTCGACGACGCTGCTGATATCGCTCTTCGCCTCGCGGAGGCAAAGGCACTGAGTATTCCCGGCGAGTGGGTGATTGGGAGCGACAGCGTCGTCAGCGTTGACGGCCGCCTGTTCAGCAAACCTCGTGACCGCTCCGAGGCTGCCGAGCATCTGCGTTTCTTCTCCGGAAAGTCGATGCGCCTGACCAGCGCGGTCGCGCTTGCACATGGCCGGGTGCTGGACTGGTCGCATGTGGACACGGCGACTCTGCACGTTCGCGAGCTCAGCGACGCGTTTATCCACTCTTATCTCGATGCCGAATGGCCCGACGTCGGCTATTGCGTCGGGGTATTCCGCCTGGAGGGCCGCGGCGTGCAATTGTTCAATTCGATCGATGGCAGCTATTTCACGATCCTCGGCATGCCGCTGATCCCATTGTTAGGTGCGCTTCGCGAGCGCGGCCTCATCGGGCGATGATCAAGCTCGCGCTCACCGGCTCCATCGGAATGGGCAAATCGACCGTCGCAGCCATGTTCGTGCGCGCCGGAGTTCCGGTCTTCGATGCCGACGCTATCGTGCGTAAGCTTCAGTCGGAAGGCCCGTTGGTCGCGAAGATCGGCGCGCGATTCCCAGGCACCGTGCACGACGGCACGCTCGATCGCGAAAAGCTCGCTGCGCGCGTTCTTGATCAGCCGGCGCAGCTGAGGCTCCTCGAAAGCATCGTCCATCCGCAGGTCCAGGATGCCCGAAGGCGGTTCACTGAGGAGCACGCCGGCGCGCGAGCGCTCCTGTTCGACATTCCCTTGCTGTTCGAAACTGGCGGCGAAGACGAATTCGACAAGGTGGTCGTCGTTTCCGCGCCGCCGGATGTCCAGCGGGCGCGTGTCCTCGACCGGCCAGGGATGAGCGAGGAGAAGTTCCTCGCCTTGGCCGCCCGCCAGATGCCCGACGAGGAGAAGCGCAAGCGCGCCGACTTTGTCATTGAAACCGGCGGCGACCTATCCACAACTGAGGCCCAGGTTAGCGACATTCTCGCTTGTCTCGGCCTCGAGCCGCGTGGATAGAATCGGCCCGTGCGGGAAATCGTCTTCGATACCGAGACCACGGGACTTAACCCGATGGGCGGCGACCGGGTGGTCGAGATCGGCTGCGTTGAAATCGTCAATCGGATCGAGACTGGACGGCACTTCCACGCTTATTTCAATCCCGAGCGGGATATGCCGTTCGACGCGGAGGCGGTGCACGGCCTGACCACCATCTTCCTTTCGGATAAGCCTCGCTTCTCTGAGAAGGCCCAGGAGCTGCTCGAGTTCATCGAGGACTCGCCGCTGGTTGCCCATAACGCCTCGTTTGACTTCGGATTCCTCAACTTCGAGTTGGAGTGTTGCGGCCGCCCGCCGATTTGCCTGAGCCGCATGGTCGACACGCTGGCGCTTGCTCGTACCCGCCATCCGGGCGCGAAACACAGCCTCGATGCGCTCTGCATGCGGTTCGGGATCGACCGCAGCCAGCGCGTGAAACATGGAGCGCTGCTCGACGCCCAGCTTCTCGCCCAGGTCTATGTCGAGCTGACTGGCGGGCGGCAGATCGGCCTCGGCCTGGTCGCCGACACCAAGAGCGTGGCGGTCGATCAGGGCGCCCGGCCTGTGACCGTGAGAGAACCTCGGCCGGCGCGCCCGCACGCGCCCGCGCTGGAGGAACTTGAGCGCCACCGCGCGTTTATTGCCAGGCTGGTCAATCCGCTCTGGACGCGGTTCGTCGGGGCGAGTTGACGGCGGCTTGAGCGCGGTCCTAAGCGGCCGCGAAAATCGAGAGGAGCACGGGTCCAGTGGACGTTCGGGTCGCGGGTCATCAGGTCGACACCGGCGAGTCGCTGCGCGAGCACGCCCAGCAGCGAATCGCCGAAATCACGGAAAAATATTTTTCACGCTCGGTTGGGGCGAATGTCACCTTCGGGCGCGGACCGAACAGCGACTACACCTGCGACATCGTCGCGCCGGTCACCCAGGGCGTGGTGCTGAAGGCCTCCCACCAAGCCCGCCAGGCGGAAATGGCGTTCAACGGCGCCGCCGACCGGATCGAAAAGCAGCTTCGCCGCTACATGCGCCGGCTCAAGGACCATCAGGTCGATGATCAAGCGCAGACGGCGTTCGTCGAGAATGCTTCCTACACGATCTTTTCGGGTCCTGCCGAGGACGATGAGCATCAGGCGTTTCCGGCGATTGTCGCCGAGAGCCGAGTCGACATTCCGAATTCGAGCGTTTCCGACGCGGTGATGCTGATGGATCTTCGCAACACCAACGCGTTGATGTTCCGCAACAGCGCGACTGGCGATTACAACATGATCTACCGCCGAGAGGACGGAAACATCGGCTGGGTTGAGCCGCAGTCGAGCTGAAGCCATTTCCCTTCGCAGCGGCCCGGTCGATAGAGGTCGCGAAAGGTTACGAGTACCACGATGCAGCTTGCCGACTTCCTCGACTTCGACACGATCAAGACCGCCCTTCCCGGTGGCAACAAGCGCTCGCTCCTCCAGCAGCTCGCGAATCTCGCGGGCCAGCGGCTTGGCGCGGATTCTGCCTCGATCCTGGCGAGCGTGACCGAACGCGAGCAGCTCGGCTCGACCGGGTTCGGGCATGGAGTCGCTATCCCGCACGGCAAGATCGAGGGGCTGAAGCAGATCTACTGCCTGTTCACCCGTCTCGCTGAGCCGGTGGATTACAAGGCGATCGACGGCCGCCCGGTCGACCTGCTCTTCCTGCTCCTGTCACCGCCGGACTCGGGCGCAGAGCATCTAAAGGCCCTTGCGGCGATCAGCCGGGTGACGCGCCATCCGGCCACGCTCGAGAAGATGCGCGGTGCGCGTAGTCGCGATGCGCTGGCGGCAGTGCTGATGGGCGCTGACGAGCGGGACGCCGCCTGAGGGTCAGTGAGCGAGCGGCTCCCGACTCACCTTGAAGTAACGGCCATTATTCGCAGGGCGGCGGCTTCGGGAGGCTTCGCCGCAGTCGTCAAAAAGGGCGATCCCGAGCGTGGGTCGCTGCTGCTCATGGTGAGCAGTCGAGGGCGGCACATGGCCTTCCTCGAGCGCATCCTTTCCGTCTCGGGAGCCTATCGGTGGGCGCCCGCGGGGCCTTCCGAATCGGCAAGTTCCGACGAAGTCCGGGATTTCGTCAGCCGCCGGGCACGATTCGACGAAGATCTGTGGGCAATCGAACTGGATATCGCGGACCCCGAACGGTTCATCGCTGAAACGATCGGTTCGCCTTGACCGCGTAGGCGGCGAGAGTGAAACCCTGCTCAACAACAAAGAGCGGGGGGCATTTCCCGGGCAAGAATCGCCGGGAATGCCACGCCAGACGGGGAATCACCAACGACGCAAGCGTAAGTAATCGCAAGGTATTTGCGTGCGTCTGACGGAGGTTAACCGCATTTTCTACGGTAAGAATGTTGGCTTCTCTTCGTTCGGCGTTGCTGATCTGCGCTGCCTTGACCGTAACCGCAATTGCTCCGGCGCAAGCCGGGACTTCGAGCGAGCCGCTCACCGCGATCGCTTCCGCAACGCTCCCGAAGATTTCCGTCCCCGATCTTCTCGATCCGAATGGCCAGCCGACTCTAGCTCAGCCCCAGTCGAACCAACCGAAGACGGATCAATCGCAGCCCAATGCCGACGACCAGGCTGGCATTACCCAGCCGACGATCGATCCGAGCGAAAATCTGCAGGCAATGGTCGAAGACCTTCGCAGCCCCGATGCCAGCGGGGAGCTTAGCTGCCTCGCGACCGGCATCTATTTCGAATCGAAGAGCGAGCCGCTCGCCGGCCAGCTTGCCGTCGGTCAGGTGATCGCGAACAGGGCGCACAGCCACGGGCGCTTCCCGTCGAGCTATTGCGGCGTGCTGTTCCAGCGCGGTCAGTTCTCGTTCGTCCACGGGCATTCGCTTCCGCATGTCGATCATTCCAGTCGCCAGTGGCAGACCGCCGTGGCTCTAGCGAAGATCGTCGACCGCGACCTCAAGGACTCGGCGGTTGGCGACGCGCTCTTCTTCCACGCGCGCTACGTCTCTCCGGGCTGGCACCTGAAGCGAGTCGCAGCGATCGGCAATCACATCTTCTTTCGCTGAGCTTCACCGGTAGCGGGCGGGCAGCGGGCGGGCGAAAGCTCGCCCGCTTTTCTTTTGCCGCCGTTTGCGCTTTGTTCTCGCTCCATGGCCAGCCAGATCGAATCGCTTTGCTTCACCGACGCTCCGCCGATCGCAAGCGAGGTGGCGCGGGGGGTGACTCGCCTGCTCTGCCGCCAGGACCTGTTCGCGGTATGCGAGATGCCGCTCCCCAACGGCCGTCGGGCGGATTTGATGGCGATCGATCCGAAGGGCGGCCTGACGATCGTCGAGATCAAGGTCGCGAAGGCCGACCTCGTCGGCGATTCGAAGTGGCGCGATTATCTCGATTATTGCGACCGCTTCTTCTGGGCGGTGCCCCCGCAGCTGGCCCGGATCCTTGACGAGGAACGCTATCTTCCCGGAGAGGCCGGCTTGATCGTCGCCGACCGCTACGACGCCGCCGTGATGCGCGAGGCGGTCCACCGCCCTCTCGCGCCGGCGAGGCGAAAGGCGGAGCTGCTGCATTTCGCGCGCCGCGCCGCGCGACGACTCTCCGCGCAGGTCGATCCGTCGCTCGGCGAGGCTACCTAGCCGCGGTCGCCGAGCCCTTCGGCTTCTTGTCGTTGATCAGCATCAGGATCTCTCTCGCGCGCGGGTCGCGGGTGGCATAATCGCGAGCCGAATAGCCGGCCGCCGAATCGGTCTTGTCGGGATCGGCTCCATGGTCGAGCAGCAGTTTCACCATTTGGCGGTCGCGCTGCTGGACCGCGACGATCAGCGGCGTCTCGCCCATCTTGTTGTCGCCGTCGACCTTGGCCCCGAGGCCGAGCAGCCAATCCGCGGCCTCCTCGAAGCCCACACGCGCCGTTGCAATCAGCGGCGTGTCCCCCGCGGCTCCGGGCGCGTTCGGATCGGCGCCTTTGTTGAGCAGGAACCCCGTCCAGCTCGGATCGCTCCGGAGAATCGCGATGATGAGGCCGGTGTTGCCCTTGTCGTCCCGGGAATTGATGATTGTCGGATGGGTCGCAATCAGCTGGATCGCCTTGTCGCCATCGCTCTTCTGTACGGCATCGACGAACTGCTGGCTTGCTGGACCATCCCCGAGCTCTTGGCTGACCCCTCCGCCCCTGTCCTGGGCTGCAGTAGGCGCGGAAATGATCATCAGACCCGCGGCCGCGAGCACGATTCGCAAACACTTCATCAACTTAAGCCCTCGTAACCCCGCTTGATCGGGATCGCCTAGCAGAGCAAGGGTGGCTTTGTCATGAATGGCAAGACGCCTTTTTGGGAGAAGCCGCTGTCGACCCTGAGCCGTGGCGAGTGGGAGGCGCTGTGCGACGGCTGCGGCCGCTGCTGCGTCCACAAGCTCGAGGACGAGGAAACCGGCGAGCTTTATCCGACCAATGTCGCGTGCAAGCTGCTCGACCGACGCAACGGGCGATGCCTCGACTACGGCAATCGGATGAAGCGAGTCTCGGATTGCGTGAAGCTCGATCGCCGAAAGCTGGACTCGCTCGACTGGCTTCCCGAGACCTGCGCTTACCGGCTGCGCGCCGCCGGCAGGCCGCTGCCTCGGTGGCATTATCTAATTTCAGGCGACCGAGAGACGGTGCATGAGGCGGGGCAATCGACGCGCGGCTGGACGGTCAGCGAGGACGATGCGGGGGAGCTCGAATATCATCTCGTCGACCGTCCGCTCTGAAGCGGCCCTCGAAGACCGTTTCCCTGTACCGATAGAGGTTCGTCCGCTTCGCGGTGCAAGGCGACTTCGCCTTCGGTTCGACGAAGCCTCCGGAAGGCTAAGGCTCACCTGTCCCGTTCGAATGAGCCGCCGTGCGGCGCTCTCCTGGGCGCTCGACCAGCGGGGCTGGATAGAAGCGCAGATCGCAAAGGCCGGCGCTCCCGAGCCATTCGTGCCGAGCGGGTCCGTTCCCGTCGACGGCCGCGAGCGGCGGATCGTGTGGGCGGAAGATGCGCCGAGGACCCCGGTGCTGCACGAGCGCGAGCTCCGCTGCGGCGGCCCAGAATCGGCGGTGCCGCGGCGGATCGAGCAGTTCCTGAAGCGGGTCGCGCTTGCCACCATGTCGGCGGAAGTCGCGGAATATGCCGCCGCGGCAGGAGCATCGGCGCGGTCAGTGTCGGTCGGGGACGCAGGAACCCGCTGGGGAAGCTGTTCCTCGAATGGCTGCATCCGGCTCAGCTGGCGCCTGATCCTCGCCCCTACCGAAGTGCGCCGATACGTCGTGGCTCACGAAGTGGCTCATCTCGTGCACCTCCACCACGGCCCGGAGTTCAAGGCGCTGGAAGCCCGGCTGTTCGGGCCTGGAGTGGCTCAGGCCAAAGCGGGCCTACGCCGCGTAGGGCCGCGGCTGAGGCGGCTCGGTCGGGGGCGGTGAACCGGGCGGCGGCGGCTGCCGCTGCGGAGGATAAGCGGGTTCCCGCTGCTGCGGATAGCGCTGCATATTCTGCGGCTGCGGCGGATAGTGCTGAACGTTCTGCGGTTGCTGCTGCGGCGGGAAGGCCTGGTCGAGATCCTGCTGGCTTGGCTCGCCCGTTCCGTCCGGCCTGACCATCGGCTGCTGCTGCGGATAGCCTTGCTCGGGCGGAGGAGCGCCGATCGGCATTCCGTTCTCGTCGACGAGCGGTCCGACGTCATTGGCGTCGACCGGCTGATCGCCGAACATTTCCTCTTCGGGCGTCAGCTGCCAGTCGGGCATCGGAACCTGCGTCTGGAACTGTTCGACTGGGCGATTGGCGACCGCGACCGTCATGAAGTCATGGAAAGCGCGAGCCGGCGCCGTGCCGCCCTGCAGGCCGGGCACCGGCTTGGCATCGTCGCGGCCCATCCACACGCCGGTGGTGAGCCCGCTCGAGAAGCCGATGAACCAGCCGTCCTTGTTCAGTGTCGTCGTCCCGGTCTTGCCCGCGACGGGCCGGCCGATCTGCGCCGCCCGGCCGGTTCCGCTAAGCACCGCCGATTGCAACAGGTCGGTCATTTCGGCCGCGACCCACGGCGCGACGAGGACTCGCTGCTCCTCGTCGTCATGCTGGTACAACAGGCGGCCGTCCGCAGTGACCACCCGCCGGATTCCATAGGGGGTCACGGCGACGCCGTTGTTTGCGACGGAAGCGAACGCGCGGGTCATCTCGATCAGGCGCACGTCGCTCGAGCCAAGCACCATCGACGGGTAGGTCGAAATCGGAGTCGTGATCCCGAATCGTCGGGCCATATCGGCAATCGTCGAAAAGCCGACCTGCTCACCGATCTTCGCGCTGATCGTGTTGATCGACCGTGAGAAGGCCTCGCGCAGGCTCACCGGTCCCAAATTCGTCCGCTCGGCGTTGCGTGGGCTCCAGCCGTCGATGGTGACCGGCTCGTCGACGATGGTGTCGGTTGGCTTCATCCCCGATTCGAGCGCGGTCAGATAGACGAATAGCTTGAACGACGAGCCTGGCTGCCGCTCGGCCATGGTGGCGCGGTTATAGATCGAGTTCACATAATCCTTGCCGCCAACCATCGCCCTTACCGCGCCGTCGCGATCCACAGCAACCAGCGCGCCCTGCGCTCCGTCGGGCGCATTGGCGCGGATCGCCTTGTCGGCGGCGGCCTGCATTCCGGGATCGAGCGTCGTCCAGACGTCAATCGGGTCCGTCGTCTGATCGATCAGCTGGTCGAGCTGCGGGAGCGCCCAGTCGGTGAAATAGCGGACGCTGTTGTTGCTGGTGGTCTGCTGGATTCGAATTTTGGCCGGATCGACGGCAGCTGCGTCGGCGGGCGTGATGAAGCCGTTTTTGACCATCGTCTGGAGGACGACGCCCGAGCGGTTCCGCGCCGCTTCGACATCCGCGGTCGGCGAATAATTCGACGGAGCCTTGACCAGTCCGGCGATGATCGCCGCCTCGCCAAGGCTCAGGTGATCGGCGCCGTGGCCGAAGAATTTCCGCGATGCGGCGTCGATCCCGTAGGCGCCGCCGCCGAAATAGACCCGGTTGAGGTAGAGCTCGAGAATCTGGTCCTTGCTGAACTTCCGCTCGAGCGCGAGCGCGAGGATCGCCTCCTTGAGCTTGCGCACGACGCTCCGGTTGCTGGTCAGGAAGATGTTGCGCGCAAGCTGCTGCGTGATGGTCGAGGTGGCGCTGACCCGATGCCGCTTGAGAACCGCCGATCCGAGCGCCCGAGCAATGCCGATCGGATCGACTCCGATGTGGCTTCGGAAGCGTCGGTCTTCGGTCGAGATGATCGCGGCGCGCATTTCCGGCGGTATCTGATCGTAGGTCAGCCATTGCCCGAAGCTCGGCCCCATCTGGACGAGGACCTGTCCGTTGGCAGCGCGGACTCGGATCATCTGGCCAAGGTCGGACCGCTTGGTCAGATCGGAGTAGCTCGGCAGGTAGGCGCTAGCGACCGCCACCGCCACGATCAGCGCGAGGATCGCGACGAGCGCCGCATAAGCGAGGCCCTTGACCACGCTCATCAACCTGAAGCCTGACGGCCTGTCTTTGCCGGAACGTGGTCGAGCCATTCAAAGGACGGGGATAGAAAGCTGCGCCGCGCACCACAATAGGCGAGCGGTCAACGGCGGTCTGCGGTGGAAGCGGCCATGGGCCGAAACACCTGAAGCTCGTAAGGTTAGCCGCCGATTAACCCTGTCTTAGCGCGTGCCGGACTAGAAGCCGGGTTCATGGGCGCCAGACAATCTTTTGCCCTGTGGTGCGCGGTGGTGGCCGCGACCGCCGCGACCTGGTCGCCGGCGAATGCGCAATGCCGCCTGTGCGACAAGCCCACGACCAGCCCGCAGCAGAACGAAGGAGCGGATTCGATCCAGCTCGAAATCGAGACCAGCCTCAACTTTGACCGGCTCGTTCTGTCAGGGGGAGGGGACGGGGCGGCGGTCGTTCGTCCCGATGGCTCGACCGCTGCCGAGGGCGCGCTGACCGGAGTCAGCGCCCGGGCAATGGTCGGGACCGCGGTGGTCCACGGACAGGCCGGACGGACGGTCCGGGTCGAGCTTCCGCGCCGAATCGATCTCTATTCGCTGAGCGGCGGCCGAATCGCGTTCGATGACGTGGTCAGCGATCTCCCGAGCCTGCCCAAGCTCGATTCGACCGGGACGCTGACGTTCAGGTTTGGCGGCCGGGTGCGGATCACCGGCGATTCGGATGGAGAGTATCGCGGCGACCTCCCGATCACGGTCGAATATCAGTGAGCACGCGCGTGCGCGTAGACTGGGATCGAAGTTCGGTCCGAAGCGGACGAAAGACTAAGCATGCATTAACCATTCCCCTGAGGGAAGCCGTAAGCGGGCACGGTTAATAGCGGCGGCACGGATGACCAGACCGCGGTCGGGCAGCCGGATTTTATGAACCAGTGGGGAAATTCGCAATGAAGAAGATCGTGATCTCCGCCGGTGCGCTCGCCGCCCTGGCTGTCAGCACTCCGGCCCTCGCGGCCAATACCGCTCAGGCGACTGCGACGGTGGACATCGTGTCGCCGTTGACCTTGACCAACACGAGCCCGCTCAACTTCGGAACCATCATCGGTCCCTTCAATGGCGAGGTCGTGGAGATGAGCTCGGGCGGCTCGCGCACCTGCCCAGGAACGCTCACGTGCACGAGCGCAGCCGTTTCAGCCGCCGATTTCACCGTCGCCGGAACCGTGAGTCAGGCGCTCAAGGTGACCGTCGACCCGAGCGTCACTCTGAACGGCTCGATCAGCGGAACCCTGAATGTTGACCTGACGACGGACCTTCCGGGCGCGGTGTCGACGGATACGAGCGGCAACGCGACCTTCGGCGTTGGTGGATCGTTGGCGATTCCGCTCGGCACTGCCGATGGCGTGTACAGCGGTAAGTTCAACGTCACCGTCCAGTATCAGTAAGCGTTAGTATCGGCCGCGCCTCCCAAGGCGCTGCTGAACAGGGCCGCCGGCACCCGCCGGCGGCCCTTTTTCTAGCGCTGAACGGGAATGGTTGACCGAAAATCAACCATTATCGACCAAAACGCGCGAGCCCTGGGCCACCGAAAGCGCGAGATGACGAGGCACGCCCGACACTCACTGCTGTTGCTCTGCGCCGCCGCGGTCGCCGGACCGGCGCACGCGATCACGCAGAACGCGTCGGTGAAGGCGACTGTGGTCAAGCCGCTGACGCTCGTCTCCCTTCAGGACCTGAACCTCGGTACCGTCACGCTGCAGCCGGGGACCTGGTCAGGCGCCACAGTCGGGATCTCGCAAACCGGAGTGCTCAGCTGCGCCAATGTCCATACGATCTGCAGCGGAGCGGCTCAGGCGGCCCAGTTCAAGGTCACGGGCAGCAACAAACAGGTGGTGAAGATCACCGCCCCGGACGTCACCATGACCAACCAGTCCGATCCGAGCAAGTCGCTAACTCTCGTCGTCGACAGCCCCGGAGAAGTGACGCTTCCCTCGTCCGGCGTGCAGGGGATCACGTTCAATCTCGGAGGCTCGATCACGCTGAGCTCGACGACGGCGAACGGAGTCTATTCGGGGACTCTCAATGTCACGGTCGATTATCAATAGAAGCAGGGGCGTGCGGATTACGGATCATGGTTGACCGAAAATCAACCATTCCGGAGCAAAGACGAAGCGATCGCTCCGAAGCGGAGCACAGTGGGGGATCGCCGGATGTTTGCCTTGACCAAGAAGATTGCGCCAGCGGTGCTCGCGGGTGCCCTGATCGCCTCAGTTCCGAGCGCCGCCGACGCGGGGGTCGGCGATCTGCTCGTCGCCCCGACCCGGATCCTCCTCGATGGGCGCCGGGGCACGGAGATCATCCTCAACAACATCGGCGATGAGCCCGCCACCTATCGGATTTCGGTCGAGCTCCGGCGGATGACGCCCGACGGCGACCTGGTCGACGTCAGCGATCCGAACGCCGAGGAGAAGGCGGCCGAGGACATGATCATCTATGCTCCGCGGCGAGTCACGCTCGCTCCGCACGACCCGCAGACGATCCGGATCGCGGCGAGGCCGCCGCAGGGCCTTCCCGACGGCGAATATCGAGTCCACCTGCTGTTCCGCGCGATTCCCGCGCCGGCTCCGGTCGCGGTCACTCCAGCCGATTCTCCTAAGGGTTTGAATCTTCAGCTAATTCCCATTTACGGAGTCACGATCCCAGTGATCGTCCGGCTCGGCAATCTCCAAGCGAAAGCCGGTATTTCCAATGTCGCGCTGGAGAAGAAGGACGGGAAGTCGCTCGTCACCCTCGATCTCAGCCGGACCGGCTCGCGCTCGACCTACGGCGAGGTCCGAGTGCTGAAAGCCGGGGTCAAGGACCCGATCGCGCTTCTGAAGGGCGTCGCGGTCTATACGGAGATCGGATCGCGGCACGTCGCCGTGCCGGTCGACTCCAGCTACCAGGGAGAGGTGGCTGGGCCGGTGACGGTCCAGTATCTCGAAACCTCGCGCGACGGCGTCGACAAGATCGCCGAAACCCAGGCGGTCCTTCGGTAGAGGGGCGAGCGCTCGACGGAGCCTAACGATGTTTGCGGGCCGGACCGCCTGGCTGCGCAAGTCGTCGCTGCTGCTTGCGCTTGCGGGTGCGAGTGCCGGCGCGTCTGCGCCGGCGCGGGCCGCCGCTGCCACGCCCGCCGCTTGGACGGCCAATCCCGACGACCAGTTCCTGCTTGACGTCAACATCCACCAGCTCCGGCTCGGCGATGGAGTTCGCGCCTACAACACGCCGGAGGGCACTTGTGTCGTCTTAGGCGACTTTCTGACCGCGCTCGATGTGCCGATGCACATCAACCTCGCGGCGAAGAAGGCGAGCGGCTGGGCGTTCAAGGAATCGAACAAGATCAGCATCGACTATGCGGGAATGACCGCCAGCTACGGGACGAAATCGGAAGCGATCGCGCCGGGCACGATCCGCGAGACGCCCGAGGGCTGGTGCATCCAGACGAGCGCGCTGGCGCGGTGGTTCGGAATCGGAGTTACTCCGGTGACCTCCGGCTCGGTCCTGCTTCTGAAGTCCGACACCAAGCTTCCGGTCGAGCTCGCAATGGAGCGGGAAGCGCGCGATGCGCACATCAAGCCTGCGAAATTCGACCTTTCGAGCCTTCCCCAGGTGCGAATCCCCTATCGCCTGTGGCGCGCTCCCGCGCTCGATTTCGTTGTTAGCGCCGGCGTGACCTATCGCGCCTCCGACGGATTGAAGGTCGACCGCGAATCTTCGGTCTATGCCGCGGGCGAAATCGCCGATCTTTCGTACGACGCGCAAATGACCACCAGCCAGACGGGTTTGCCGGCGCAATTGCGGCTCCGCGCCTATCGCTCGGATCCCGACGGCGGCCTGCTCGGGCCCGCGCATGCGACCCATTTCGGGTTCGGCGACGTCGAAGGCTTCGAGACCAAGCTCACGGGCACGTCGACCTACGGGCGCGGCGCGGTCATCACCAATCGACCCCTGACCGCGCAGACCGCGTTCGACCAGACCAGCTTCGAAGGCGATCTTCCGAGCGGTTGGGAGGCCGAGCTTTACCGCAACGACGAATTGCTTGCCTTCGCCAAGCCGACTGCCGATCAGCGCTATGTCTTTAATAATGTGCAGCTTTTGTACGGCGTGAACCGAATACGGATCGTGCTCTATGGCCCGCAAGGGCAGATCCGAACGCGCGAGGAGCTGGTCGATGTCGGCCAGGACAATGTCCCCGCCGGCAAGACCTGGTACTGGGCCGGCTTCAACCAGCCGCAACGCGACATCGTCACGCTCGAAAAGCCACCGGACGGAACCAACTTGCCCCAGGCGCAGGCAACAGTGTCACTCGAGCACGGCCTCGACGATCGAACGTCGGTCGCCGCGCTCGCGCGCATGATGCTGATCGATGACCAGCAGGTGACCTTCATCGAAGGCTCGGTCCGCCGCTCGGTCGGCCTCGCCATGCTCGAGGTCGGAGCAGCGCGTGAGTCCAACGGCGGAACGGGCGAACGCGCCGAGCTCTTGGGCAAAATCGGCACCGTCAACGTCGATGCACAGGCGCTTCTTGCAAATGATTTTAATTTGCAGGGAGGCGAACTCCAGAGCATCCACGATTATAGCCTCGCGCTCGACGCGCCGCTCCACATCGGACGAACGCTCTTCCCCGCCCACGCGGAAGCGCATGTGACCGATCGAAGCGACGGCACGCGTCAGCTCGATGCGCTGGCGCGGCTTTCCGCCGATCTGGCGCATTTCGACTTGGGGGCGGGGCTCCACTACCAGAGGCAATATACGTCTTCCGCTTCCTCTTCCGCTCCCGGCGAGCTCAGCCTCGATTTTATCGGCAGCGGTCGTGTCGGCGACATCCGGCTGCGCGGCGCGAGCAGCTTCGATTTTCAGCCGGTCGCAATGCTTCGAACGGCCGAGATCGACGCTTACTGGTCGCAAGGCGAGAACGTCGACTGGGAAGGCGACCTTGTCTATGATGCGCTCGAAAAGCGCGCCCGGGCGCGGGTCTCCTACATCCGCCGCCTCAACACGATGGCCGTGGCGCTCACGGGCGAGGCCGATTCGGACGGTTCGCTCGCGTTCGGGCTCAATCTCAACTTTTCGATCGACCCGCGCCACGGCTTCACCTTGTCTCGTGAGCCGCTGGCCCAAGCTGGAGAAGTGCACGCGCTGGTCTATCGCGACCTCAACGACAACGGCGTGCACGACCCTGGCGAGCCGTTCGAGAAAGGGGCGGTGATCACCACCGGGACCATCCAGGCCGATCACCCGACCGACAACCACGGCTCGGTCACGGTCGGCGGCCTGACCGCCTTTCACCCGATCACAGTGGGGATCGACGAGACCAGCCTCGCCGACCCAATGCTCACGCCAAAAAAGGCGCTCCAGGTCGTCGTTCCGCGCCCCGGCGTTCCCGCGAACGTCGAGATCGGCCTCGTCGGCGGCGGCGACATTGAAGGCGCGATCGTCAAGAGCGGCGATCTCGGCTTCGAAGGCATCGATCTCGAGCTGGTCGGCTCCGACGGCAAGGTCGTCGCCACCACCCGTACCGACCTCGACGGCTTCTTCCTGTTCGAGCGGGTCGCGTACGGGAGCTACACCATCCGCGTCGCCACGACGTCGGCGACCGCAGCCAAGATCCAGGCCGATCTCGGAATCCACCTCCAGGTAACCCCTGACAAAGCGATCGTTCGGCTGGGCACCATCAGAGCCGCGCCGAAGCCGCAGCTCGCGTCGGCGGCGACGTCCTCAATCGGCGCTCCCTGACTCTCAGCAGGTTCGGCTAACTTCGCGCGGGATGGATCAAAGATTCAGCCAATCCTCAGGATCAGCTCGGATTTTCGATGGTGCGGTCGAGAAGACTCGAACTTCCACGGCCTTTCGGCCACAGCGACCTCAACGCTGCGCGTCTACCAGTTCCGCCACGACCGCACGTCCATGGATTGGCCGGCTTCGGAGCGCCGGCACTGGCAAGGCGCGGCCCGTAGCAAAGCGCCTGACAGGGCGCAATGCCGCTCGCAGTGTCCCAAAGCGGGAACAAGCTTAAGACTTTATTTACCATTTCGGCGCCTGAGCGTTAGTGGACGGCCATGCTGTTCTGGCTCGCCGTCGCTGCCGCTTCTGCCGCTGCTGTTCCGCCGTCTTCGCCGGAGCACCCCGCCCGTCACTTCAGCCCAGCCGCGGCCGAAGCCGTCGCGACCGTGCGCATCGTATCGGGAGTTCGGGTGAAGCTCGGGCCCGGGCAAGGCAAGCAGGACCAATCAGGCGATGTACCGTGTCCCCATGACTCGATGATCGTCGCGGACGGAACCGCCAGGCCGGCCAAGCTACTAGAATTCGAGTAGCTTTAGGAAGCGCCGGTCAGGCTGATCGTCAGCTCGTCTCCACCCGGGGGATTGACCTCCGCGCTGTTGAACGGCGCGCTGGCGCCTGGCGCAAGCGAGCTTGCCGGGGCCGGAATCGTCCAGCTGTAAACAACTTTCCCGGCCTTGGTCTTCAACTGCGCCTGGAGCGGGGGAACATCCTGGCGGTGGCCGGTCGGGTTGATGACCCTGCCGCTGACCGTGAGAAGCTCATTGCCGCTCTCCAGTCGTTGCCGGTCCATGTGCGTGGTGACAAGCGCCAGTGGACTTGTCCCGGCCGGGGCCAGCCCCAGGCGCCCCTTCCACTCCGCGGGCGCGAGCAGCCAGAACGCAATCGCCAGGACGATAATGATCAGGATGACGATGCCAATCGCAACGCCCGGGCTGCGATGCCGCGGCTCCTCTTCGTCAGGCGCGGGGAACGGACTGAACTCATCGCCTGCCGCCTCCGCCTCCGGCCGTTCGTTCGAGTTGGATTGAGCCTCGCCAGCCGGCTCCTCGCGCTTGGCGATGTCGAACTGAGCGTCGGCGTAGGGATTGGAAGCGGCCGCCACCTCTTTCCCGGGTTGGGCCGGCGCCGCCTCGTCACTGCTTTCGAGGGCTGCCTCCTCATAGGCGCGCTCCTCCGCCTCGGGGCCGCTGCGCGGTTCGATCAGGGTCGCCTCGGCGAGTCCTTCCTCTGTTTCGAAGTCCGCTCCTTCAGAGTGGCTCTCTGTTGAAAGCCCGGCAGGTTCTTGCGGCTGCGCAGCCATCGGAGGGTCGGATTCGGCAGCGGCAATCGGGTCATTCTCCTCGGCCAGTTCCTGATCCTGGTGCCAGCTATGCTTGCACGACGCGCAGCGCACCTGCCGGCCGCCGGGCGGAATTGCGCCGTCCTTCACCACATATTGAGTGCCGCAAGTGGGGCAGGTGAGGATCATCGCTTTAAAAAGCCCTCTTCCGGGACGGTCAGCGCACGGTAAACAGGAATGCGTATGGGTTGGCAAGGCGCGGGGCCTTGTCTCTCCCGCCAACGATAGCGCCGAGGGGTGGAAGCTGGCTTCAGTCGCGGAATTCGACAGCGTCGGCCTGCGCTACGGCACGGGCGGAGAAGTGCTGCGCGATCTCGACTTTCGCCTGGCCGGTGGCGGGTTTTATTTCCTCACCGGGCCGTCGGGCGCGGGCAAGACCTCGCTGCTGAAGCTCCTCTATCTGGCGCAGCGGCCCACCCGCGGCCGGGTCCGCCTGTTCGGCGACGAGATCAGCGAAGCGCCGCGCGATGCCCTTCCCGATTATCGGCGCAGGATAGGCGTTGTGTTCCAGGACTTTCGTCTGATCCGGCATCTTTCAGCCTTCGACAATGTCGCGCTTCCGCTGAGGATCGCCGGTGCGAAGGAGGACGAGGCCGAAGGGCCCGTCCGCGAGATGCTCGCCTGGGTCGGGCTGGCCGATCGAGCGAGCGCCCGCCCGCCGACGCTTTCGGGCGGAGAGCAGCAGCGCGTGGCGATTGCCCGCGCCGTCATCAACCGCCCCGAGCTGCTCGTCGCCGACGAGCCGACCGGAAACGTCGATGCCGAAATGGCGCGGCGGCTGATGGGCCTGTTCTCGGCCCTGAACCGCCTCGGCACGACAGTCGTGGTCGCAACCCACGATGTCGGACTGATCGGCTCAACTCCGGGGGCGCAGATGATCCGGCTGGAGAATGGCGGGCTCGTCGATCCAACCGGCATCCTCAAAAACCCGCCGCCGCCTCGGGGAATGTCGTGATGCTGCCGTGGCTCTTCGCCTCGCCTGCCGATCGGCGGTTGCTTGGAGGACCGCGGCTGCGCGGCGCCACTCCGTGGCTGATCGGGATCATGAGCTTCTCGATCCTGATCATCGCCGCGAGCGGGCTCGTGCTCGCCAACACGGCCGGGCTGCTCACGCGCTCGATTCAGTCGCGCTACCTGCTCGAAGTGCCGGGCGGCGGCGTGAACCTCGATGCGCTGACCGCGGTCGTGAGATCGTGTCCCGGCGTCACCAACGTCGAAGCCGTGCCTCAATCCGAGATGCGCCGAACGCTGGAGAAATGGCTTGGTCCCGAAGCCTCCAATGCGGACCTGCCCGTGCCGGCATTGATCAATTTCGATGTGCGCTCTGGCGCTGATGTCCACGCGATTGAACAGCGCGCGCGATCGCTCGCGCCGGCCGCACATGTCAGCGCTCACCGCGATAGCCTCGCTCCGCTGCTGAGGTCCCTGCGGATCCTCCAATGGGTTGCCTTCGGACTGGTCGTCCTGCTCGCCTCGGCTGCCGCGGCGGCTGTGGTCCTCGCGGCGCGCGGTGCGCTCGATACACACCGCTTCACCATCGAGGTCATGCACGGAATCGGCGCGACCGACTTGCAGGTCACGCATCTGTTCCAGCGCAAGATCGCGATCGACGCTTTGGCGGGGGGCGTGGCCGGCGCAGTGCTGGCGGGCGTCGTGCTGCTGCTCTTCACCACCGGCGCCTCCTTCGCTCAGGAGCTAACGGGCGGCGCTTTCCTGACGCTGGGCGATATCCTGATCCTAGCCCTGCTTCCCTTTGCGCTGACCATCCTCGCCACCTTTGTCGCACGGGCGGCGGTGCTCGCAGCGCTTCGCGAGGCCTTGTGATCAGCCGGCTCGCCGCGTTCTTGCTCCTGCTCTACGCGCTGGGGTTCATCTTCTTCGCCCTGACTCTCGGCAGAGCCGCGCCGGCCGATGCGCAGGCCACCGACGCGGCGGTCGTCCTGACCGGCGGCAAGGGCCGGATCGAGCATGCCGGCGAAGTGCTCCGGGCGGGAAAGGCCAAGCGCCTGCTCATCGCCGGCGTCGACCCGCTGGTCACCAAGGCGGATCTCGCGCGGCGCCTCGGAGGCGACCAGGACCTTCTCAAATGCTGCGTCGACCTCGGCAGCGAGTCTGTGGATACGCGGACCAATGCCGAGGAAGCGCAGCGCTGGCTCGCCGATCACCATTTCCGGTCGCTCCGCCTGATCACCAGCGACTGGCACATGCGCCGCGCGCGCTACGAGTTCGAGCGGGTGCTCGATTCCAAATACCGGCTCGAGACCGACGCGGTGCAGACCGAGCCCGGATTTCTGACGCTCTTCGGCGAATATAACAAATATCTGCTTCGCCGGCTCGCGGTCTGGGTCGACCTTTGATGGCGCTGCTGAGGTCGCTGCTCTACGCGGCGATATTCTATCCGGCGACGGTCCTGTGGGTGTTGGTCGGCGTCCCGGCGAGCCTCTTCGGGCGGCGGCCGACACTCGCCGTGGTTCTATCCTGGACCGACTTCCATCATTGGCTCTGCCGCCACGTGCTCGGCATTCGAATTGTGGCTGAAGGCGCGATCCCGCCCGGTCCGAACCTGATCGCGGTCAAGCACCAGTCGATGTTCGAGACTCTGGAAATGGTCCGGCTCGCCCACCTCCCGATCATTGTCCTGAAAAAGGAGCTGGCCGACATTCCGCTCTTCGGCTTCATGACCCGCCAGTATGGCATCATCGCGGTGGAACGGTCTGCCGGTGCGAAGGCGCTTCGAACCCTCGTAGCAGAGGGAAAGCAGGCGATCGCAACCGGCCGTCCGATCATCATCTACCCGGAAGGGACTCGCGTGCGCGTTGGCCAGCAGCCGCCGCTGAAGTCGGGTTTCACCGCGCTCTATCGCGCGCTCCGCCTGCCGGTGGTTCCCGTCGCATTGGATAGCGGCAGGGTGTGGGGCAGAGGGTTCGTCCATCAAAGCGGCACGGTGACCATCAGGGTCGGAGAGTCGATCCCGGCAGGCTTGCCGCGCAACGAGGTGGAGGCGCGCGTCCACGCCGCCATCAACGGGTTGGACTCAGGACCGCAGCCGGGCTCCTAGCTTCTCGGCAGCGGCGACAATTTGACGAGAAATGCCGCCGATCTGCTCGTCGGTGAAGCTCTTCTCTGTTGGCTGAAGCTTGACTTCGAACGCCAGCGAAAGTCCTTCAGGCGTTTCGAAGTGGTCGAACAGGCGGACACCGGTGATCGCGGCCTTGTCCGCTCCACGGATCGCTCGGACCAGGTTGTCGGCGGCCAGATCGGTGGGAACGATGAACGCGAAATCGCGTGTGATCGGCTGGAGCGCGGGCGGCGCGTAGGCGGGGCGCGTGCGTCCGGCGGAACGCCCCTGGGGGATTGCGTCGAGGTAGATTTCGGCCGCGACGGCGCCGGCCGGCGCATCGAGGCTCTTTTGCAATCCCGGATGGAGTTCCCCGAATGCCGCGAGGATCGTCTTCGGGCCGAGGCGCAACGTCGCAGAGCGGCCAGGGTGCCAGGTCGGTCCGGCGTCGGGGAAGGCCTGCAGATTATCCACGGGCGCTCCTGCGGCGTCGAGTAGCGCCAGCACCTCTCCCTTCGCGTCGAATGGGTTGAAAGTCTGCGCCTTTCCACTCTGCCACTCCCTCGCCCGCTCCTCGCCGACGAGGATGAGCGCGAGCGTCGGGTGCTCCGCATCGGCGAGATAGCGCCGGCCGATCTCGAACAGCCTGACCGACGAGGAACCGCGGTCGAGGTTGCGGCGCGCCGCCGAGAGCAGTCCCGGGAGGAGCGACGGGCGCATCACTTTCATGTCCTCGCTGATGGGGTTGGCAAGCGTCCAGGCCGCGCCGCCAAACGCCTCGGCTTCCTTGTCGGAGATGAAGCTCCAGGTCACCGCCTCGTCGAGCCCGCGCGCGGCGGCGGCTCGGCGCATTCGACGTTCGATCAGCTGTGAACGCGTCGCGGTCGGTTTTGCCACTCCCGGAGTCTGCTCGAGCGGCGTCGAGGGAACCTCATCGTAGCCGACGATGCGGACAATCTCTTCGACGAGGTCGGCGGGCCCCTCCACATCGCGGCGCCAGGTGGGCACGGTCACGTCCGAGCCGCTGACCTCGAAACCGAGGCTCTCGAGGATTTGCTTCTGCCGTTGCTCGGGCACGTCGACGCCGCCGAGCGCCTTCGTCCGTCCGAAGTCGAAGGTGATGACCCTCTTCTCAACCGGCGGCTGACCCGCGCGGACCGGCGCGGAAGCTTCGCCCCCGCAAATGTCGAGGATCAGGCCGGTGAGGATGGCGAGCCCATCGTCGAGGAATGCTGGATCGACTCCGCGTTCGAAGCGCGTGCGGGCGTCGCTGGTAAGCCCGAGCGCCTGCCCGGCTCGCGCGATCCGCTCCGGCGCGAAGTAAGCGATCTCGAGCATGACGTCGGTTGTCGAGGCGCTGACACCCGAATCCTCTCCGCCCATGATTCCGCCGATGTCGTGGACCTGTTTTTCGTCGGCGATCACCGTCATGAACGGCTCGAGCGCATATTCCTTTTCGTTGAGCGCGAGCACCGTCTCGCCCGGACGAGCGGCACGAGCGGTCAGTCCGCCGCTGAGCTTGGCGATGTCGTAGGCGTGGCTCGGCCGGCCGAGGTCAATCATCACATAATTGGTAATATCGACCAACGCCGAAATCGGCCGCTGCCCCGCGGCCTTGAGCCGGCGCTGCATCCACTCGGGCGACGCGCCGTTTTTCAGGCCGGTGATCGCCCGGCCGAAGAATGCGGGACAGCCTTCGGAGTCGTCGATCGTCACCGGCACCGGGCAGGGGAAGCCGCCCTCGACCTGCGGTACGGGGAGCGGCTTGAGCGTTCCGAGGCTGGCCGCGGCGAGGTCGCGTGCGATGCCGCGAACCCCCATCGCGTCTTGCCGGTTGGGGGTGACCGCGACATCGAAGACGGGATCGTCCAGACCCGCATATTGCGTGAACGCCGTCCCCACAGGCGCATCATCCGGCAGCTCGATGATTCCGCTGTGGTCCTCGCCGAGCTCCAGCTCGCGCGCCGAGCACATCATCCCGCGGCTTTCGACGCCGCGGATCGCCGCGATCTTGAGCGTCATGTCGCTGCCCGGGATGTAGGCGCCCGGAGCGCCGAACACGCCGATCATGCCCGCGCGCGCATTGGGCGCTCCGCACACGACCTGGATCGCTTCGCCGGAGCCAGCATCGACGGTCAGCACCTGCAGCTTGTCGGCCTGCGGATGCTTCTCGGCGGTGAGGATCTTGGCCACGGTGAATGGGGCGAGCGCCTCTGCGAGGTTGGAGACGCTCTCGACCTCCAGTCCGATGTTGGTCAGCTTGTCGGCGATCTCTCGGGGGGAGGCATCGGTGTCGAGGTGGTCTTTCAACCAGGACAGCGAGAACTTCATGCGCCCACCCCGCCCGAAAGCGTCGGCACGTCGAGCGCTCGGAACCCGTAATGCTTCAACCAGCGTATATCGCCGTCGAAGAAGGCGCGCAGGTCGTCCATGCCGTATTTGAGCATCGCCAGCCGATCGACTCCGGTGCCGAACGCGAAGCCCTGCCACTCCTCGGGGTCGAGTCCTCCACTGGCGATCACGTGCGGGTGGACCATCCCGCTGCCGAGCACCTCCATCCAGCCCTGCTGACCGCCGACCACGCGGCGGCCCTTCTCGATCGACCAGCCGACGTCGACCTCGGCGGACGGCTCGGTGAACGGGAAATAGCTCGGGCGCATCCTCAGCACGATGTCGTCGCGCTCGAAGAAGGCCTTGAGGAAGGTTTCGAGAGTCCACTTGAGGTGACCGAGCGTGATCCCTTTGTCGATCACCAGGCCTTCGATCTGGTGGAACATCGGCGTGTGGGTGGCGTCGCTGTCGGAGCGGTAGACGCGGCCCGGGGCGATCAGGCGGATCGGGGCGCCATGCTCCTTCATCGACCGGATCTGCACCGGAGAAGTGTGCGTCCGAAGCACCCGCGGCTCTTCGCCCGGCTCGCGCGGCTCGAGGTAGAAGGTGTCCATCATCGCCCGCGCGGGATGGCTCTCGCCCATGTTGAGCGCCGTGAAATTATGCCACTGGTCCTCGATCTCCGGCCCTTCGGCGACCGAGAAGCCGAGGTCGGCGAAGATTTCGGCGAGCTCCTCCATCACCTGGCTGACGGGGTGGACCGTGCCGGAGACGCTCTCCGGAGCCGGGAGCGATAGGTCTACCCGCTCCGTCGCAAGCTTGCGGTCGAGCTCGGCTGTCTCGAGCGCCACCTTGCGGTGGGCGATCGCGTTCGTGACTTGCTCGCGACGCGCGTGCACCTTCGGCGCTTCGGCTGCGCGAGTCTCCGGGTCCATCGACCCGAGCGATTTCAGCTTCGCGGTGATTTCGCCCTGCTTGCCAAGCAGCGACACCCGAACGGAGTCGAGCTCCGTCAGGTCTTTCGCGGCGGCGATGCGGTCGAGCAGAGCGTCGGGCATGGTGCGCGCCTCTAGCAATGCCGCGCCGCAAAATGCAAAAGCCATGAACGTCATGAGCGATTGGCCAGAGCTCAGCGCGATACGCGATCACGAGACGCTCGCCATCCTGCACCTCGCGGCGCAGATGATCGGCAAGCTGCGCGTCGCCCACGCGCCCTGGGTCAATCACGGCTGGCATGTCGCGCTTCAGCCGAATGCGCGCGGCCTGGCGACTTTGCCGACGGCGGCGAGCGGCGGGCGCACCTTCACGCTTACCCTCGACCTCTGCCGGCACGCAATCGTGCTGTGGATCAGCGACGGCGGGCGCGAAGAGCTGCCGCTCAACGCCGGGAGCATCGCCGCGCTTCACCGGCGGCTGGTCGATCTGCTTGAGCGGCACGACCTGCCGTCGAGCTTCAATGGCGCGCCCAACGAGATCGCCGATGCGGTGCCCTTTGCCGAGGATCATCAGCGACGCGACTATGATCGCGACTCGGCCGAGCGGTTCCGTTCCGCGCTCGCCGCCATGCTGCCGGTCTTCGCCCGCTTCCGCGCCGGGTTTGCCGGCAAGGACAGCCCGGTGCACTTCTGGTGGGGCAGCTTCGATCTCGCCGTCAGCCGATTCTCGGGCCGAACCGCGCCGCCTCACCCTGGAGGGGTGCCAGGTCTTCCCGACCGGATCGCGCGCGAAGCTTATAGCCACGAGGTCAGCAGCGCCGGTTTCTGGGCTGGCGGCGTCACAGCGGCAGAGCCATTCTTCTACAGCTACATTTATCCCGAGCCGCACGGCTATCGGTCGGCGAGCGTAGCGCACGGGCATTTCGACGAAAGCTTCGGCGAGTTCATCCTGCCTTACGAGCAAGTGCGCGCAAGCGATGATGCGAATCGAATGCTGCTCGACTTCTTCCAGTCGACCTATGATGCGGCCGCCAATCTCGCGAAGTGGGATCGAGCGGCGCTCGAGCGCGAGCCGGTCGCGCCCTAGTTCGCGACGAACGGAAAGGGCGAGATCGACTTCTTCGTGCGATCGACCGCCAGCATGCGCCCCGCCGGCGGAGTCGCTCGGTAGGCGCAGTCGACTCGGGGACAGATCGCGCACGCCGGGCCGACCGGAGTCACCGGCGCGTTGGCGAGGTCATATACGTCGGCGCAGGAAATCCTGTGCGCGTGGCGGATGTCGCAGCCCAGGCCGATCGCGAGCAGGCCGCTGTGCAGCTCGGTCTTGATCGGCCGCTCGATGGTGCGCGCGACGGTGAAGTAGCGCTCGCCGTCCGGAGTCTCGATAATCTGCGTGACGACCTGGCCCGCGGCCTGGAACGCCGCGTGCATGTTCCACCGCGGACAGGTGCCGCCGAAGCGCGAGAACGGGAAATTCTCGCCTGCGTAGCGCTTGGAGATGTTTCCGGCGGGGTCGACTCGCAGCATGAAGAAGGGGACCCCGCGCGCCCCTGGCCGGCTCAGCGTCGTGAACCGATGGGCGACCTGCTCGACGTTTGCGCCAAACTCGCCGCACAGCCGGTCGATCGAATAACGATAGGTGTCGGCGCTCGCGAGGAAGCGGCCGTAGGGCATCATGATCGCGCCTGCTGCATAATTGGCGAGGCTCATGTGGAGCAGCTGGCGAACGCCCTCATCGGGCGGGGCGGCCTCCCTCACCATCCGATCGATCACGCCGGCGAACTCGACGAGGGCAAGCTGGTACGCGAGCGCGAACATGCGATTTTCGGCGCGGAGCTGCGACGAGATCATGAACAGCCGTCGATCGGGGTCATAGACCTGGCTCGCGGTGCCGAGCTCCGCCTGCGGCACCACGGACGCGGTGATTCCCCAAGCTTCCTTGAGCCGCCGCCGCATCGGCCCTGCCATCGACAGCGGATCGCTGAGCGCCCCGCCGAGCGTTTCCGCCGCTTCCTCCAGTTCCGGATAATGGTTGCGGTGCTGTTGAATATAGTCGCGCACCCAATTCTCGGGCGTGACCAGCGCGCGCGCGTCGCCGTTGCCCGAGAGGCCCGGATGGCGCTCGGCCTCTTTCACCGCGCTGTACAGCCGGGAGATGGCGTCGGCGATCGAGGGCGCGTTGTTGGCAAGCTCTGCGAGCTCGTAGCGCGGGACGCCGAGGTCGCTGAGCAACCGGTCGGAAAAGATTTCGGCAAGCGCATCCGGTCCGGTCCGCGTCCCGCCGCCGGCTGCGAAGGACCGGACGTCGACGTCGTACAGCTCGGCGAGCTTGAGCAGCAGCCCGGCGGTGACCGGCCGTTGGTTCCGCTCCAGATGGTTGAGGTAGCTCGGGCTGATCCCGAGACTCTGAGCCATGTCGGTCTGCGAACGATCATGGTCGCGGCGCAGGCGGCGCAGACGATGTCCGAGGAAAAGCTTGGCCGGCATGAGTCGAAGCGTGTCAATTTTCGACCGAAACGACAAGTCGCGATTTGACAACTGCACTCTTTTTGCCGGTGCTGAGCGGTGGCTCCGGGTGTTCTCTCTCGTCCAGACGGTCGCGCATTGCTGGAGAGACGGCATGGCAAGTTTTGACGAATTCGTTTTCGCTCCGTCCAAACGGTTCGACGGGATCGAGCGGCCCTATACGGCCGAAGACGTGCGGCGCCTGCGCGGCTCGGTTCCAATCGAGCATTCGCTGGCGCGGCGCGGCGCGCTCAAGCTGTGGGAGTTGCTCCACCAGCAAGAGCCGGTCCGCGCGCTTGGCGCAATGTCGGGCAACCAGGCGATGCAGATGGTCCGCGCCGGCCTCGAGGCGATCTATCTTTCGGGCTGGCAGGTCGCGGCCGATTCGAATTGCTCCGGGTCGATGTACCCCGATCAGTCGCTCTATCCCGCGAATTCCGGCCCCGAACTCTGCCGCAAGATCAACCGCACCCTCCAGCGCGCCGACCAGATTGAGCATCTCGAAGGCGGCGCGACACGCGACTGGTTCGCACCGATCCTCGCCGATGCCGAAGCCGGCTTCGGCGGCCCGCTCAACTGCTTCGAGATCATGAAAGCCTATATCGAAGCGGGCGCGGCCGGCGTTCACTTCGAGGACCAGCTCGCCAGCGAGAAGAAATGCGGCCACCTCGGTGGGAAGGTGCTGATTCCGACCCAGGCGGCGATCCGCAACCTAGATTCGGCGCGCCTCGCCGCCGATGTGTGCGGTGTGCCGACGATCCTCGTCGCGCGCACCGACGCTGAAAGCGCCAAGCTGATCACCAGCGATGTCGACGAGCGCGATCGCGAGTTCATCAGCGGCGAGCGCACGCCCGAGGGCTTCTTTCGCTTGAACGACGGCACAGGTCTCGACCATTGCATCGCCCGCGGGCTCGCCTTCGCTCCCCACGCCGACCTGTTGTGGTTCGAGACCAGCCACCCCGACCTGAATGACGCGCGGCGCTTCGCCGAGGCGATCCATGCGCAATTCCCGGGCAAGCTCCTCGCCTACAATTGCTCGCCCAGCTTCAACTGGAAGGCGAAGCTCGGGGACGAGGTGATTGCGCGTTTCCAGAGCGAGCTCGGAGCGATGGGCTACAAGTTCCAGTTCGTCACGCTCGCAGGCTTCCACAGCCTCAACCACGCGATGTTCGAGCTTGCCGCCGACTACCGCGACCGCGGAATGGCGGCGTACTCCGAGCTTCAGCAGGCCGAATTCGCGAGCGAAGCGGCGGGCTACACGGCGACGCGGCACCAGCGCGAGGTCGGAACCGGCTATTTCGATGCGGTCGCCAATGCCGTGTCCGACGGCAATGCATCGACCACGGCGCTCAACGAATCGACCGAAACCGCGCAGTTCAAGGCGCGGGAACCGATCGCAGCGGAATGAAGGAGGAAGCCATGGGACAGCGTTACTGGGTCGTCGGCGGCGAATTTTCAGACTGCCGTTTCAAGGACCTCAAGCCGGGGACCGAAACCGTCAGTGGACCGTTCCACGATGAGCTGAAAGCGCGCATGGAGTGGCAGCGGCTGACCTTCCGCGACCATTGCGCTGCAACCGAGCGCTACTCGATTTGCGTGGAGCCGAAACTACAGTGAACCAGGTGCTCGACCGACCGCGGATCATCGCCGAACCTTCGAGCGTCAGCGGCGCCGGCGACGTCCTCACCGAAGGCGCGCTCGAATTCCTCGCCGAGCTTCACGAGCGCTTCGATTCGCGTCGGCTTAGCCTGCTCGAAAAGCGCGAGGAGCGGCAGGACCGCTTCGACTCGGGCGAGCTTCCGGACTTTCCGGCCGAGACCGCAGACATACGGGCTGCGGAATGGACCGTCGGCACAATTCCCTCCGACCTGTTCGACCGCCGGGTCGAGATCACCGGCCCGACAAACACCAAGATGCTGATCAATGCGCTCAACAGCGGAGCGCAGGCGTTCATGGCGGATTTCGAGGATGCGACCTCGCCCGTCTGGGATGAGCTGGTCCAGGGCCAGGTGAACCTGCGCGATTACTGGAACGATCGGCTCGACTACACCGACCCGGACAGCGGCAAGCATTACGCGGTGGGCGACAGTCCCGCGGTGCTGATGGTCCGCCCGCGCGGCTGGCACCTGCCCGAGGATCATGTGACCGTCGGCGGCGAGGTCGTCTCGGGATCGCTGTTCGATTTCGCGATCTACGTCTGGAACAACGCTCGGGCGGCGCTGGCGAAGGGCTCCGGACCTTACTTTTATCTGCCCAAGCTCGAGAGCCGGCACGAGGCCGCGCTGTGGAGCGACGTGTTCGCCTTTGCCGAAGCCAAGCTCCGCCTCGAGCGCGGGACGATCAAGGCGACGGTGCTGATCGAGACCCTGCCCGCGGCGTTCGAGATGGACGAGATCCTCTATGCGCTGAAAGAGAATATCGTCGGGCTCAACTGCGGCCGCTGGGACTATATCTTCTCCTACATCAAGCGCCTGGGCCGCTCTCCCGACCGGCTGACTCCCGACCGGTCGCTGATGACCATGAACAAGGCGTTCCTGGCCGCTTATTCGCTGCGGCTGGTCGCGACCTGTCACCGTCGCGGCGCGTTCGCGATGGGCGGGATGTCGGCCTTCATCCCGGTGAAGGGCGACGAGGTCGCGAACGAGAAAGCCTTCGCCGAGGTCCGCGCCGACAAGCTGCGCGAGGTGACCAACGGCCACGACGGCACCTGGGTGGCGCATCCGGGGTTGGTTCCCGTCGCGATGCAGGCGTTCGAGGCGATGCACGGCCCCAACCAGCTGTCGAAAATGCCCGATCACCTGCCCGGCCGCGACGAGATGCTGAAGCTCCACGATGGCGTCCGCACCGAAGCCGGTGCCCGCGCGAACATCCGCGTCGGAGTCCAGTATCTCGCCGCGTGGCTCGGCGGGAAGGGCGCGGTGCCGCTCTACAATTTGATGGAGGACGCGGCGACGGCAGAGATCTGCCGCACGCAGCTGTGGCAATGGCTGAAGTTCGAAGCGCCGCTCGACGACGGCCGCCCCTTCACCCTCGACCTGTTCGAGCAATGGTTCGACGAGGAAGTCGGCCTGCTCGCGGAAGTCCCCAACATCGCCGAAGCCGCCCGCCTGATGCACAACATGATCGTCGCCGACGATTTGGTCGAGTTTCTGACGCTGCCGGCTTACGAATTGCTCGCCTAACAGGGCGCCCACTGCTCGGTCATTTGCGGATTGGTCGTATTTTGCCCAATCTTCGATCATGCGATCAGGGGGTGACGAACGATGACTCCTCGGCCGATGAGTCCGGAAGAGGCGAAGTGGTTTCTGATCGCCTTTCCGTTCTTGTTCGTGGGAATGTGGCTTCTCATAACCACTCTGCTCGGATTCATGTCCGGCTGGTTCAGCCTGCAACAATGGTATTCGGATGATGGAGACGAAGAGCCGCTCCTGAAGCTCGGTTGGCAATCCGGCTCAATGGGCCTCGGCGTTTCGTTTGGCAGTTGTCTTACGCTTGCATCTCGGCGTGACGGGCTATCGATAAGGGTCTGGCGAATCTTTGGACCATTTCAGCGGCCGTTGTTGATTCCGTGGCGCGACATCGGCGCGGAATCGAAGCGGATTCTATTCTACCGAACGGTTCGGCTAACCTTTGGTTCTTCGGGCTCTCTCAAGATCAGCCAACGTACATGGGACAAGCTCGTGGCGGCTGCCGGACCCTTCGCTAGCAACGCGTAAAGGGCGCCAGGATCACTCCCGACGCCCTTCCGTGTTCGTGCCGTAAGAAAGCTTAAGCCGCCTTCCCCTCGGCCTTGCTCGGGGCAGGCTCCTCCAGCGCGCTCTTCGCCTGGGCGATGATGGCGCTGAACGCCTCGGCCTCGTGCATCGCGATGTCGGCGAGGACCTTGCGGTCGAGGGTGATGCCGGCGAGGTTCAGCGCGTGGATGAACTGGCCGTAGGTCAGCCCCTCGGCGCGGACCGCGGCGTTGATCCGCTGGATCCACAGGGCGCGGAAGCTCCGCTTCTTCACCTTGCGGTCGCGATAGGCGTACTGCCCAGCCTTCTCGACCGCCTGGCGGGCAACGCGGATCGTGTTCTTGCGGCGGCCGTAATAGCCCTTCGCCTGGTCGAGGATCCGCTTGTGCTTGGCGCGGGTGGTCACACCCCGTTTGACGCGTGCCATTGATCGGCCTCCTTACTTCAGGCCGTACGGGGCCCAGGCCTTCACGCGCGCCGTGTCGGCGTCGGCGAGAATCTCTGTGCCGCGGTTCTGGCGGATATATTTGGCGTTGTGGCTGATCAGCCGGTGGCGCTTGCCCGCGACCCCGTGCTTGATCTTGCCGGTCGCGGTGACGGTGAAGCGCTTCTTCACGCCGCTCTTGGTCTTGAGCTTGGGCATTTTCTCTCCTTTGCTCCCGAAGGAGCGAGCTTATGAACCGCCACGGCAGCCCTTTCGGCCGGGCCGTTCTGATTGTTCCAGCAGTCTGGAAGAGCGCGGGCCTATAAAGACGGGACGCTTTTCGCGCAACCTCTGCGGCCGTGGCAAAAGCGGCAGCGACAAAGAAGAAAATATTTTCACACGAAGACACGAAGAAACAAAATACGGCACGAAGATGTGATCCTCCTTCGTGGCTTTCCTTCTTCTTCGTGCCTTCGTGTGAACCAAATTTTCTTTGCGGCTGCGCCGCTCGCTTCGAACTCAGTCGAACAGGCTCGAGACCGACGCCTCGTCGGAAATGCGCTTGATCGCTTCGCCGAGGAGCGGGGCCACCGTCAGCCGGCGGATCTTGCTGTCCTTGGGGTCGGCTTCGCCGCTCGAGATCGTGTCGGTGACGACCAGCTCGCTAAGCTCGGAGCTGGCGACTCGCGCGGCGGCGCCCCCCGACAGCACGCCGTGGGTGCAGTAGGCGAAGACCTCGACAGCGCCCTGCTGCTTCAGCGCGGCGGCGGCGTTGCACAGGGTGCCCGCCGAATCGACGATGTCGTCGATCAGGATGCAGGTGCGGCCCTCGACGTCGCCGATGATGTTCATCACCTCGGATTCGCCGGCCCTCTCGCGGCGCTTGTCGACGATCGCCAGCGGGGCGTTGTCGAGCCGCTTGGCCAGCCCGCGGGCGCGCACCACGCCTCCGACGTCCGGCGAAACCACGAGCAGGTCGCGGTTGCCGAAGCGCGCGCGGATGTCGGTCGCGATCACGGGCGAGGCGAAGAGGTTGTCGGTCGGGATGTCGAAGAAGCCCTGGATCTGGCCGGCGTGGAGGTCGATCGACAGCACCCGGTTCGCACCCGCAGTGGTGATCAAATTGGCGACCAGCTTGGCCGAGATCGGCGTGCGCGGACCCGGCTTCCGGTCCTGTCGCGCATAGCCGAAATACGGGAGCACGGCGGTGATCCTTTTGGCCGACGCGCGCCTCAGCGCGTCGACGCAGATCAGAAGCTCCATCAGATTGTCGTTCGCCGGGTAGCTGGTCGACTGGATCACGAACACGTCCTCGCCGCGGACGTTCTCATTGATTTCGACGAACACCTCCTCGTCGGCGAAGCGGCGCACGCTCGCGTCGGTGAGCGGCGTCTCGAGATAGGCGGAAATCGATCGGGCCAGCGGCAGGTTGCTGTTCCCGGCGAGCAATTTCATGTTGGTGGTTCCCCAGCGCTGCCCTCGCCTTTAGCGAGCACGGGCGCAGTCCGTAAAGGTTGCGGGTCTGCACCGGCTCGCTAAATCGCGCCCATGACGGATCGCCTGACCATCGCGCTCGCCCAGATGAACCAGCGCGTCGGCGATCTCGAGGGTAATGCCGCGGCGATGCTGGAGATGCGCCGCAGGGCGAAGGACGCGGATCTGCTGCTGTGCCCCGAGCTGCAGGTGATCGGCTATCCGCCGGAGGACCTGGTGCTGAAGCCCGAGTTCGTCCGCCGCACCCACGAATGCACCGACAGGCTGGTCGCCGCTACGACCGAGCCGGGGCCGGCGTTGCTGATCGGCACCGTGGTCAACGAGGACGGCCAGACCTTCAACGCAATGATCCTTGCGGATGACGGCCGAGTGGTCGGACGAACGTTCAAGCACGAGCTGCCCAATTACGGTGTGTTCGACGAGAAGCGCATCTTCACGCCCGGGCCGCTGCCGAGACCGATCGAGTGGCGCGGGATCAAGCTCGGGGTGCCGATCTGCGAGGACATGTGGCTCGAGCCGGTCTGCGCGCACCTGACGGAGCTCGGCGCCGATATCTTCCTCGTTCCGCACGGCAGCCCCTACGAGCTCGACAAGATCGACAAGCGCGAGCGTCTCGCCCGCGCCCGGACGACCAGCACCGGCCTGCCTTTGGTCTTTCTCAATCGTGTCGGCGGCCAGGACGAGCTGGTGTTCGACGGCTCGTCCTTTGTCATGCACCCGGACGGCGAGATCGTGGTACAGATGCCCGACTGGGGCGAGGCGCTGCTGGTGACCGACTGGGCGCGCGGGCCCGACGGATGGCGCTGCTTGACGCGCGAGAGCTGTGCGCTCGATGCCTACCCAGAGGACATCTACCGGGCGATGATGATGGGGCTTCACGATTATGTGGAGCGCAACGGGTTCAAGGGCGTGATCCTCGGCCTTTCCGGCGGGATCGACAGCGCGCTCTCGGCGGCGATCGCCGTCGACGCGCTCGGGCCCGAGCGCGTGCACGGGGTGATGCTGCCGTCGAAATATACGAGCGAGGAGAGCCTGAAGGATGCGCGCGAATGCGCCCGTCTGCTCGGCTGCCGCCATGACGTCGTGTCGATCGCTCCCGGCGTGGACGGGATCGACGAGATGCTCCCGCAGCTGACCGGCCTCGCCGCCGAGAACGTGCAGGCGCGGCTTCGCATGGTGGCGCTGATGGCGCTCAGCAACTCGGGCGGCGAAATGGTGCTGACCACCGGCAACAAGAGCGAGATGAGCGTCGGCTACGCCACACTCTACGGCGACATGGCGGGCGGCTATTCGGTGCTGAAGGACGCCTACAAGACCACGGTGTTCGCGCTCTCCCGCTGGCGCAACCGCAACAAGCCCGACGAGGCGCTCGGCCCCGACGGACCGGTCATGCCCGAACGCGTCATTACCAAGCCGCCGACCGCCGAACTCAGGCCCGACCAAAAGGACGAGGACAGCCTTCCGCCCTATTCTGTGCTCGACCGGATCCTGGAAGGGCTGGTCGACAAGGAAATGTCGGTGAAGGAGGTCGCGAACGCGACCGGCGAGGACGTGGCGCTCGTGGCCGATATCGAATCCAAGCTGCTCAAGGCCGAGTACAAGCGCCGCCAGGCGCCTCCGGGAGTGAAGATCGGCGCCCGCAACTTCGGCCGCGACCGGCGCTACCCGATCAGCAATTTCTTCCACACCGGCTCGGCGACAAAGTTGTCGCGATGACCGTCGTCACTCGCTTTGCCCCGGCGCCCACGGGGCGCATCCACGCGGGGAACATCCGCAGCGCGCTGCACAATTTTTTGTTCGCCCGGAAGAACGAGGGTACGTTCATCCTGAGGATCGACGATACCGACCGCGAGCGCTCGACCGCCCAATTCGACCAGGCGATCCGCGACGATCTCG
>DASUIC010000004.1:0-6372 GCA_036273215.1 Sphingomicrobium sp. | reverse complement strand
CCGTCGGCGGTCGCGATTGCGACTTTCGACATGTGCAGCGGCGCTTCCTTGCGTTCGATTCCACCCTGCGGATTGGTCTGCGACGGCTTGCGGTGACGCGCGTGGACGTTGATCCCCGACACGATCACCTTGCCCTCCTTGGGCATGGCGCGAACGACGTCGCCCGTGCGGCCCTTGTCCTTGCCGCTGAGGACGACGACTCGGTCGCCCTTCTTGATCTTGCTCGCCGCCATCACAGCACCTCCGGCGCAAGGCTGATGATCTTCATGTGCTTCTTCGCTCTCAGCTCGCGCACGACCGGGCCGAAAATGCGGGTTCCGATCGGCTCTTCGTTCTTGTTGACCAGCACCGCCGCGTTCGAATCGAAGCGGATCACCGAACCGTCAGGACGGCGGATATCCTTGGCAGTGCGGACGATCACCGCGCGGTGAACGTCGCCCTTCTTCACACGCCCGCGCGGCGCCGCTTCCTTCACGGAAACGACGATGATGTCGCCGACGCCGGCGGTGCGGCGCTTGGAGCCGCCCAGCACCTTGATGCACTGAACGCGCTTGGCCCCGCTGTTGTCCGCGACGTCCAGGTTGGACTGCATCTGGATCATGGTTCGACCCTTATCCTCTCAAATCTCTTTCAGGCCTCGGCATCGGCGTCGGCCTTGGCCTTCTTCGCCGGCTTCTTGGCAGTCTTCTTTTCGGCCTGTTCCTTGGCGGGCGGCGGCGTCTCCGCCGGCGCCTCTGGAGCCGCGACGATTTCCGGCTCGTCGATCTCGACCGCGCCGACCTTGGCGGTGCCGATCCGGTCGACGACGGCCCAGGTCTTCAGCTTGGACACCGGAGCGCATTCCTGGATGCGAACGATCTCGCCGACGTGGAATCCGTTGTCCGCGTCGTGGGCGTGGTACTTCTTCGAAAGCTTGATGATCTTGCCGTAGAGCGGATGCTTCACCCGCCGTTCGACACGGACCACCACGGTCTTGTCGGCCTTGTCGGACACCACGGTGCCGGTGAGGACGCGCTTGGGCATCTCTATTCTCTCCTCAACCCTGCGCCGAAGCGTTGGCGCGGGTGCGCTGGTTCTGAAGCGTCCGAATGCGCGCGATGGTGCGGCGCACCTCACGCACTCGGCTCGGCTTCTCGAGCTGGTTGGTCGCCGCCTGGAAGCGCAAGTTGAACTGCTCGCGCTTCAGCTGCTCCAGCTCCTGCTGGAGCTGGTCGTCGGTCTTGACCTTGAGATCGTCGATCGCCGGCATCTTATTGTTCCTCTCCGGCCAGGCTCTCGCCAAGGCGCGCCACGACCTTGGTCTTGATCGGAAGCTTCTCGGCCGCCCGCTCGAACGCCGTCTTGGCGAGCGAGCCGGGGACTCCGTCGAGCTCGAACAGGATCCGGCCGGGCTTCACCCGGGCGACCCAGAATTCGGGCGCGCCCTTGCCCGAGCCCATTCGGACTTCCGCCGGCTTGGAGCTCACCGGCAGGTCGGGAAACACCCGAATCCACAAACGCCCCGAGCGCTTGATGTGACGCGTGATCGCTCGCCGCGCCGCCTCGATCTGGCGAGCGGTGATCCGGTCCGGCTCCATCGCCTTCAAACCGAAGGCGCCGAAGTTGAGCTCGGTCCCGCCCTTGGCGTTGCCGTGGATTCGGCCCTTGAAGGCCTTGCGGAATTTGGTGCGCTTGGGTTGCAGCATCTCTTGTACCTTCCGCTTACCGGTTGCCGCGCTCTTCGCGCGCCGGGCGGACTCCGGAGGTCTGGGCCTCCATCATCAGCCGGTCCTGAGCGAGCGGATCGTGAGCGAAAATCTCGCCCTTGAAGACCCACACCTTGACGCCGCAGACGCCGTAGGCGGTGTGCGCTTCGGCCTCCGCATAATCGACGTTGCCGCGCAGCGTGTGCAGCGGAACCCGTCCCTCGCGGTACCATTCGGTCCGCGCGATCTCGGCGCCGCCGAGACGGCCCGAGCAGGTAATCCTGATGCCTTCGGCGCCGAGCCGGAGCGCCGACTGCACCGCGCGCTTCATCGCGCGGCGGAAGGCGATGCGCCGCTCGAGCTGGTCGGCGACGCCCTGGGCGACGAGCTTGGCGTCGACCTCGGGCTTCCTGATCTCGACGATGTTGAGGCTGACTTCGGAGCCCGTCATCTTCTGGAGCTCGCGCTTCAGCTTCTCGATGTCCGCGCCCTTCTTGCCGATGATCACGCCGGGGCGGGCAGCATAGATCGAGATGCGGCAGATCTTCGCCGGACGCTCGATCACGACCTTGGAGATCGCGGCCTGCGGCACCTTCTCGAGAATGGTGCGGCGGATCTTGAGGTCCTCGAGAAGCAGCCGGCCGTAATCGTCGCCCTCGGCGAACCAGCGGCTGTCCCAGGTCCGGTTGATCTGCAGGCGAAGCCCGACAGGAGAGGTTTTCTGACCCATGTTTATGCTTCTTCCTGCTCGCGGACGACCACGCGAATTTGGCTGAACGGCTTGACGATTCGGCTCGAGCGGCCGCGCGCGCGGGTCGCGAAGCGCTTCATCGAAATCGACTTGCCGACGCTCGCTTCGGCCACCACCAGCGCATCGACGTCAAGGTTATGATTGTTCTCCGCATTGGCGACTGCCGACGCGAGCACCTTGTAGACGTCCTCGCTCATTCCCTTGGGACTGAACTTCAGGATATTGAGCGCTTCCTCGACCTTACGGCCGCGGATCAGGCCGGCGACGAGGTTGAGCTTGCGCGCCGAGCCGCGGATGGTGTTGCCGACCGCGAGGGCTTCCTTGTCGCCGACTTTCCGGGGAGCTGACGGCTTACCCATCACACCCTCCCCTTCTTGTCGGAGGCGTGGCCATGGAAGGTCCGCGTCGGAGCGAACTCGCCGAGCTTCATCCCGACCATCTCCTCATTGACGGAGACGGGGATGAATTTGCGGCCGTTATAAACATTGAAGGTCAGGCCGACGAACTGCGGCAGGATCGTCGAGCGGCGCGACCAGGTCTTGATCGGCGCTCGGCCACCCTTGTCCTGTGCAGCCTCCGCCTTCTTCAGAAGCGAAAGCTCGACGAACGGACCTTTCCAGACGGAACGGGCCATGGATTAACCCTTCTTCTTCGCGTGACGGCTACGGATGATGAACTTGTCCGTTGCCTTGTTGTGACGGGTGCGGGCGCCCTTGGTCGGCTTGCCCCACGGAGTGACGGGATGACGGCCGCCCGAAGTCCGGCCTTCGCCGCCGCCGTGCGGGTGGTCGACCGGGTTCTTGGCGACTCCGCGGGTCAGCGGGCGCTTGCCGAGCCAGCGGTTGCGGCCCGCCTTGGCGAGATTTGTATTGGCATTGTCGGGGTTCGACACTGCGCCGACCGTGGCCATGCAGTCCGAGCGGATGTAGCGCTGCTCGCCTGAATTCAGCCTGACGATGACCATTCCTCGGTCGCGGCCGACGACCTGAACGTAAGTGCCCGCGGCGCGCGCAATCTGGCCGCCCTTGCCGGGCTTCATCTCGACATTGTGCACGATCGTCCCGACCGGCATCTGGCCGATCTCCATCGCATTGCCGGGCTTCACGTCGACGCGCTTGCCGGCGATCACCTTGTCGCCCGGAGCGAGCCGCTGCGGAGCGAGGATATAGGCCTGCTCGCCGCCGTCATAGGTAACGAGCGCGATGAAGGCGGAGCGGTTCGGGTCATATTCGAGCCGCTCGACGGTCGCGGCGACGTCCCAGGTGCGGCGCTTGAAATCGACGACGCGATAGCGCTGCTTGTGGCCGCCGCCGATCCCGCGGCTGGTCACGTGACCGTTGTTGTTGCGGCCCCCCGTCTTGGTCTTGCCCTCGGTCAGCTTCTTGACCGGCTTGCCCTTCCACAACTTCGATCGGTCGACCAGGATCAGGCCGCGGCGAGCGGACGAGGTCGGATTATATTGCTTCAGCGCCATGGCTTAGATCCCGCCCGTAATGTCGATCGGCTCCTGGCCCGGAGCCAGGGTCACGATCGCTTTCTTGACGTCCGAACGCTGGTACGGTTTGCCCTTCCAGCGCTTGGTCTTGCCCTTCGAAACGAGAGTATTCACGTTCTTGACCGTGCGGCCGTAGATCGCCTCGATCGCGGCCTTGATCTCGGGCTTTGTCGCCTTGGAAGCGACCTTGAACACCACGGCATTATTCTCCGACACCATGGTCGATTTCTCGGTGATGTGCGGCGCGATCACCACGTCGAAGTGCCGCGCGTCCGGCGCGGCCTGCTGTTTCTTCTTAGCCATTGAGGCGGTCCTCCAGCTTCTCGACCGCCGCGCGGGTCAGGACCAGCGTGTCATGGCGCATGATGTCGTAAACATTGGCGCCGACCGCCGGCAGAAGGTTGATGCTTCCAAGGTTCGATGAAGCGCGCGCAAACCCGACGTTCAATGCATCTCCGTCGATCACCAGCGCGGTCTTGCCAAAGCCGAGCTTCCCGAGGTGCTGCTTCAGGCTCTTCGTCTTCGCGTCCGACAGGTCGAGACTGTCGAGGACGATGAGGTTGCCGTCCTTGGCCTTGGATGAAAGCGCCATCTTGAGACCGAGCGAGCGAACCTTCTTGTTCAGGCTCGAGGTGAACAAGCGGGCCCGGGGACCGTGGGCCTTGCCGCCGCCAATGAAGATCGGGGCCTTGCGGTCGCCATGGCGGGCGGTTCCCCCACCCTTCTGGCGCCCGAACTTCTTGCCGGTGCGGTTGACGTCGCTCCGTTCGCGCGCCGCACGCGCGGGAGCGCGGCGGTTGACGAGCTGCCAGGTGACCACCCGGTGGAGGATGTCGGCGCGCGGCTCAACGGCGAAAATCTCGTCGTTGAGCTCGATATCGCCTCCCCCACTGTTCTTCTGACCGGCGTCGAGGCTCTGTACCTTGACCTTCATCTCAGCCTTCCTTGCCTTCGTCGGCATCCGAGGCAGGCTTCGCGCTGTCCTCAGCCGCTTGGGTTTTTTGATTTTCTGCGGACTGGGTTGCGTCGGCGGCTTCAGCTTCGGAAGCAGCCTGGGCGTCCGCCTCTGCAGCAGCGCCGGCCTCCTGCTCGGCAGCGATCGCTGCGACTTCCTCGTCGCTCGGAAGCGCCGGAATCTCGTGCACGGCGGCCTCGTCGACCAGGCCCGCGACGGGAACTTCCACTTCCTCCTGCTTCATCTGCTCGACGATCGCGGCTGGGTAAGGCGCGCTCTCGTGACGCGGGAGCTTGATGGCATCGCTGACGGTCAGCCAGCTTCCCTTGTGACCGGGCACCGAGCCCTTGACGAACAGCAGCCCGCGGATCGGATCGGTCCGGACGATTTCGAGGTTCTGCTGCGTCCGGTTCCGAGCGCCCATGTGGCCGGCCATCTTCTTGTTCTTGAAGACGCGGCCGGGGTCCTGGCGGTTGCCGGTCGAGCCGAGCGATCGGTGCGAGACCGAAACGCCATGGGTGGCGCGCAAGCCGCCGAAGCCCCAGCGCTTCATGCCTCCGGCGAAGCCCTTGCCCTGAGTCACGCCCTGGACGTCGACCAGCTGGCCCGGGACGAAATGGTCGGCGCTGATGTGCGCTCCGACGTCGAGCAGCGCATCGTCGGCGACGCGAAACTCGGCGACCTTCGCCTTGGGCTCGACTTCGGCCTTGCCGAAGGCGGCGCGCTGCGGCTTGGCGACGTTCTTGGCCTTCGCCTTGCCCGCTCCGAGCTGGACGGCGGTGTAGCCGTCGCGGTCCGTCTCGCGCCTGCCGATGACCTGCAGTTCCTCGAGCTGCAGGACCGTGACCGGCACGTGCCTGCCGTCGGCCTGGAACAGGCGGGTCATTCCGACCTTCTTCGCGATCACGCCGGTGCGCATGATCAAACTCCTCCACAGAGGCACCCGACGAATTCGGGTGCGTGCAGCCCAAAAAGTTCTTGCGTGCCCCGCCTGGGCTAGTGCTCCTTGGTGGGAGCGGCGGGGACGCAGCCCGGAGCTAGCCTCCGGCGGTATCCACCTTATTGGTCATCCCGGACTCGATCCGGGACCTGCCTTTTCTTCCTGCGCCGCAGGAGGAAGGCGGGTCCCCGCTTTCGCGGGGATGACGATTACTGGCTAAGCCAGCTTGATCTCCACATCGACGCCGGCGGCGAGATCGAGCTTCATCAGCGCGTCGACCGTCTGCGGCGTGGGCTGCACGATGTCGAGCAGCCTTTTGTAGGTCCTCACCTCGAACTGCTCGCGCGACTTCTTGTCGACGTGCGGCGAGCGGTTGACGGTGAACTTCTCGATCCGCGTCGGGAGGGGAATGGGACCGCGAATCAAAGCACCCGTCCGGCGCGCCGTGTCGGCGATGTCGCCGGTTGCCTGGTCGAGCACTCGATGATCGAACGCTTTCAGGCGAATCCGGATATTCTGCGTTTCCATGTCCCTACCGATGCGAAA
>DASUIC010000003.1:0-27639 GCA_036273215.1 Sphingomicrobium sp. | reverse complement strand
GAGAGCGAGCCGCGGATGATCGTTCAAGCGTGGCTCGCTCGCGCTCATCCGGTCGGGGCGCGGCTTCGAGTCCACTCGAGCGGCGACGAGCTGGTGAGCGGCCGCTTCGACGGCGTGGAGCCCGATGGCGCGCTCCGCCTCCGGCTCGACAGCGGCGAGCTCGAGATCGTCCGCGCCGGCGACGTCGAGTTGTGAAGGCGCATCCGCACGGCTAGTGGCACGCCATGCTGCTCGCCATCGATGCCGGCAACACCAACGTCGTGTTCGCCCTCGTCGAAGGGGGCGAGATCAGGGCGCGCTGGCGCATTGCGACGGACGCTCGGCGGACGGCCGATCAATATGCGGTGTGGCTTTACCAGCTGCTCGAGCTTGAAGGCTTCCCCAAGAACGCCGTCGATGGGGTGATCATCGGCACCGTCGTGCCCCGCGCGCTTCACAATCTCGAAGTGCTCGCGACCAAATATTTCCATTGCGATCCGTTGATCGCAGGCCAGGGCAAAGTGAAATGGCCGATCGCGTTCGATGTCGACGAGCCGCACAACGTCGGCGCCGACCGAGCGCTCAACGCCATCGCCGCGCATGCCAAGCACCCGGCCGACCTGATCGTCATCGATTTCGGAACCGCGACGACGTTCGACGTGGTCGACGGGTCGGGCGCGTATAACGGCGGGATCATCGCGCCAGGCATCAATCTTTCCCTCGACGCGCTGGTCAACGCCGCCGCCAAGCTTCCCCGTATCGCCATCGATGCGCCGAGCGACAACTTATCGGTGATCGGGCGAACGACCGAGAGCCAGATGCTGATCGGCATCTACTGGGGCTATATCGCAATGATGGAAGGGCTGGTCGAACGCATGAAGCGCGAGCTCGGGCGGCCTGTCACCGTTCTGGCGACTGGCGGCCTCGCCGACCTGTTCGACAAGCACACCAGCCTGTTCGATGCGATTGAACCCGACCTCACGATCCAGGGGTTGAGCATCCTGTACGACATGGCTGTACGTTCCCCGAAATGATGCCTGTCCAATGATCCCGGGCGAAGAGCTGCTGTTCGTCGCGCTTGGCGGCTCGGGCGAGATCGGCATGAACGTCAATCTGTACGGCTGCCGCGGACAGTGGATCATGGTCGACCTTGGCCTCAATTTCGCCGGGCCCGACTATCCCGGGATCGAGCTGATCCTTCCCGACCTCGAGTTCATCGAAGGGCAGCAGGAGCATCTCGCCGGGATTATCCTGACCCACGGTCATGAGGACCATATCGGCGCTCTGCCCTATCTCGCGGAGGAGCTGAAAAGCCCGCTCTTTGCGACCCCGTTCACTGCAGGTCTCATTGCCGGAAAGCTCGAGGAAGAAGGGCTGACCGGAGTCACCAAGCTCAACATCGTCGAGCGCGGCGGCAGCGTCGAGCTCGGTCCCTTCCGTGTGAGCTTCGTCGCGCTGTCGCATTCGATCCCGGAGGGCAATGGACTTCTGATCGAGACTCCGTTCGGGAATGTGTTCCACACCGGCGACTGGAAGATCGACGAGACCCCGGTCATCGGCGAAGGACATGACACCGAGGTTCTGAAGGAAATCGGCGACCGCGGGGTGCTCGCGCTCGTCTGTGACTCGACGAACGTTTTCCAGGATAGGCCCTCAGGGTCGGAAGAGAGCGTTCACGAGGGACTGGTTGCGCAAGTGATGATGGCCAACGGCCGGGTGCTGGTCACGACTTTCGCTTCGAATGCGGCGCGGCTGCAGACGATCGGACGCGTGGCGCGCGAAGCCGGCCGCAAGGTCTGCATCGCTGGTCGTTCGCTCGAACGCATCCTCAGGGTCGCGCAGGCGACCGGCTATCTCGAAGATTTTCCGCCACCCATAACATTCGACGAGGCGATGCGGCTTCCAAAAGAGGAGGTGCTGATCATCGCCACCGGAGGGCAGGGCGAACCGCGTGCCGCACTTGGGCGCATCGCAGCCGGAACGCACGAGCTGAAGCTCAGCGCGGGCGATACCGTCATCTTCTCGTCGCGGATCATTCCCGGAAACGAGGTCGGGATCGGCCGCATCATGAACCAGCTGTCCGACCTCGGCGTGCAGATCGTCACCGAGAAGCAGGCGCACGTCCATGTCTCGGGCCATCCGGGCCGCCCGGAGCTCATCCAGATGTACGAGTGGGTGCGGCCGCAAATGGTGATTCCGGTTCACGGCGAGCCGCGCCACCTGGCCGAGCACGCCCGCGTCGCCCTCGAGCACGGCGTTCCGAGCGCGCTCGTGCAGAAGAACGGTGACGTGATCCGCCTCGCCCCCGACGGTCCCGAGAAGGTCGCCGAGGTCCGCGTCGGGCAACTGGTTCTCGACGGCGACGTCATTCTTCCCGCCGACGGCGCGACGGTGACCGAGCGGCGGAGGATTGGTTACGGTGGGTTGATTACCGTTGCGCTGCCGGTCGGCGAAGGCGGTGAGCTTGCCGGATCGCCGCTGATCCGGCCGTTCGGAGTGCCGGTCGAGGAAGACCGCGACGATTTCATCGTCGACGCGACCGACGCCGCGACACGCGCCTTCAGCGCCGGGATCGACGAGGAAAAGATGCGCGAGTCGGTGAGGCTGGCGGTGCGCCGCTGCGCGACCTTGTGGACCGGCAAAAAGCCGCTGGTCGAAGTGATGGTGGTCCAGGTCGCCGCATGAAGTTCACCTCGATCGTCGCGATCTATTTCCTGTTCTTCGCTGGGAGCGTCTTTTTCCTCCTGCCGTTCGGAGTGAAGACGAGCGAAGAGGTCGGGGGAGAGACGGTGCCCGGGCAGGCGGAAAGCGCGCCGCACACGTTCGACCTCAAACGCCATCTGATCAGGTCGGCGATCCTCGGCGCCGTGCTGTTCGCGATCTACTACGCGAACTGGACCTTCGGCTGGGTGACCAGCGAGGATTTGGACTTCATCTGACCGACGGACTCTACCGGCGTCTCTCGATCGCCTGCGCCAGCGCCGCGTAGAGCTTGCCCATATCCGAAGACATGAGCGTCACCGCGATCATCCCGCCGTCGCGCTCCGCGAGGACCCGGCGGAGCATCGCCTCGAAATCGTGGACGTAGCGATTGAGCGAGCGCTGGAACTCGGGGTCACTCTCGTAGTGAGCGCGGATCGCGCGGCTCTCGCTGCCGTCGATCAGCCGCACCGCGCGCCGCGTGAAGATGCCGCGGTTGCCCTTGAGGTACGCGCCCCACGCCTTGTCATCGACTTCGTCCGAGAGGATCTTGCCGACGTCGATCGCCGCCGAATGCATAGAATCGATGAGCAGTGCAACGCGGCGCGCGAACGCCTCGCTGTCCTTCTCGCGCTGCTCCTTGCTGGTTTCCTCGAGGTGCGCCTCGAGCGCGCTGGCGCTTTGCCCGAGGGTCATGATCTGCTGCGTAAGGCGCTCCGACGCCGAGCGGGCGGAATCGACGGCGCGCGCCGCCACAGTCTCCACCTCGCGGAGGCGATCCTCGATGCTCTCGCGGATCACGCGCTCGAGCGCGTCGCGGGTTTCGTCGGACAGCTTGCCCGCGCTCTCGGGGATGACCGCCTCGATTGCTTCGCGCGCGCGCTCGGCGGCATGGGCCGCGGCTTCCTTGACCTGGACGAGGGCAGCCACGAGGGCAGGGCTCGTTTCGCTGCTGAGGTTCGCGGCCTCGCGTTCGACCTGCGCCAAGGTCGACGCCAGCTCACCGAGCTTCGATTGGGCATCGCCGACGCCTTCATCGATGCTTGCGAGGAGTCCGGTCAAAAGATCCTGCTGCTGGCCCACGCGTGAGGCGGTCGACGAGATTTGTTCGCCGGCTTCGACCGACGCATCGCGAATCCATCCGATCTCGGGTTTCACGGTTGCAGCGGCCTCGGCAAGCCGATCAGCCCCGCCCTGCGCCTCTCCGATAGCCGCACCGAGATTATCCCGAATGTCGCCGGTCAGCCGATCGATGGTTTCGCGCAACGCGCCTGTCCGGTCGGTGATGTTGGCGATCGCCGAATCCTGGGAGTCCGCCTGAGCGGCCAGCGTGTCGAGCTCGGTTCGCGCGCGTGTCAGCGACGCGAGGAAATGGTTGGCGCGTTCGTCCCCCTGAGCGGCGAGCTGGCTGAACCGCTCGTCGATGAGCGCGAGGCCGCGGTCGATCTCGGCAATCATCCGCTGCGACGCGCGCTCCTGCTCGGCCACGCGCGTGGACAGGCTTTCGAGCGACTCGTTAGCCCGACCGACATTGATTGCTAGCGCCTCGGCCGAGTCTGCCCCGGCCTTGCCAATGCCCGCCGAAGCCTGGGCGACAAGCGCGCTGACCGCTGTCGCCTGCGTGTCGATTCCCGAGCGGATTTCCGTGAGAGTCGCCGAGGTCCGTTCGAGCAACGCATCGAGCGTTCCCGAGAACGCCACGTTCGCATCAGCGACGCTGCCGGAAGCGCCAACGCCCGCCGTTTCGATCTCCGCAAGGCGTGCCGCGAGTCTGTCGGTCGCTTCTGTGACGAGCTGTTCGGCGAGTTCCGCGCGCTGGCCGAGAACCGTGACCTGCTGGGCCAACGCCGCGGTCTTCGTCTCCGATTCGCTTCCGGCGGACCGAAGCTGCGCCGCGAGGCTCAGCGCCGTCTGCTCGGCGCGCGGAAGATCGTCGAGCAGGACCGCGATATCGTTGCGCGCGGATTCGGCGGCGCGGTCGAGCGCTTCGCCGTGCAGCTTCAGCCGCTCGGTGCTTGTGTCGAACTCACGCGTGATCCCGCCAAGCTTGCCGGTCGCCTGGTCGCCGAGGTCCATCAGATGCTGGGAGATCATCGTCAGCTCGGTGCGGCTGTCGCTGATTCGCTGCGAAAGCACTTCGAGGAGCGCTTCGAGCGACTGGCTTTCGGCGCGCATCGCGATGACTGAGCGCGTGAAGCGCTCCGCTTCCTTGCGGCGGGTCCGGCCAAACGTCAGCCACACGAGGCCCAGAAGAGCGAGCGGCCCCGCAGCAACCGCGATCCACTGCGCAATCTGGGGCGACGATAGCGGCTGCCCGCCGAGAGTCCGTCCGGCCGACCAGGCGGCATAGGCGAGCCACAGCGCCGACAGGGCGATCAGCCCCCAGCCTAGCACCAGCCTGCCACCCGCGCCGCGTTCTTCCATGCTCCGTTCGGTCCACTCCCCATGGTCGAAGGATGGCTCGACGATCGCGTCGGCGCTCCTGAGTTCGAGGGGTTCGGGATCCTGATATGCCGAAAGTGGAATGTCGGCGCGCTGGGGCGTGGGTGTCATGGCGATCGGCAGTTTACCATCTTTGACCGGACGCGAAAGCCGTTAGAGAGGTTTCTCGACAGGGCGGGAGGACAGAAGCGCGAATGGCGGTTGGCGCCGTGATCGGAGCCTATCAGGAAGACGATAGCGGCGCCTTGCGGGCGCTTCTTCCGCTCGCTGGCAGGACATTGGTCGAATATCAGGTGCGCTGCGCCGCGGCGGCGGGAGCGGCGCCGATCGTGGTGATCGTCGAGCGAGTCCCGCAGGCGCTCCAGGATTCGTTCGAGCGGCTTCGACTCGACGGACTCGGAGTCTTCCCGGTCAGCGACATCAACGAGGCGGTAAGCCGGTTCGAGGCCGGGTCGATGATCCTTCTGATCGGCGATGGAATCGTGCCCACGGCCGAGCTGGTGGGGGCAATCGCCGACGAGCCCGAAGCCGCGGTGGCGGTCGTTCCGGATGACGATTCGCATGAGCGGTTCGAGCGTATCGACGCCGGATCGCGGTGGGCCGGCGTCGCGCTGGTCAGCGCCCATTTGCTCGGCTCGACCGCGGCGATGCTCGGCGATTGGGACCTGCAGTCCACGCTGCTGCGCCGAACGCTCCAGGACGGCGCGCTTCGGATCCAGGCGGATGAGGTTGGGGGCGAGCCGCTCCTCGCCGATTCGGCCGATCAGTTGCAGGACTTTCAACGCACTCTATTGGCGAGCTCAAGGGCTGCGCGCACCGATTGGGTCAACCGTTACGTGCTTCCGCCGGTCGAGGAGTTCGCCACGGAGCAGCTGATGGAATCGGCCGTTCGGCCCGCATGGCTGATCTGGGCTGCTCTGTCGCTGACGATTATTGGCGCGGTCTGCTTCACGCGCGGATGGCTGGGCGCCGGACTGATCCTATTGCTCCTCTCGACTCCGCTGGACCTTGTCGGAAAGCGGCTCGCGGCGATTCGGCTGAAGCCGCTGCCGACAAGGATGCCGACGCAGCTCGCGCTCTGGCCCGCGGCAGGGCTGGCGTTGTTGGTGATCGGGCTATGGGAGAGCCGCCACGGCACCGGCTGGGGAGCGCTCGTCAGCGCCATAGCGGCGGCCGCGTTCGCCGAGGCGGCGCGGATCGAAAAAGCGGCGATCCCGCCAGGGAGCGAATTATGGCTCTTCTCCCGACGGAGCGCGATCTTCGCGGCAATTCCGTTTGCAATCGCCGGAGCCTGGACCGGCTATCTCCTTGCGGTGCTGGTTTATGCGGCAGTTTCCTTCTTCATTATTCAGCACGTGCGGCACCAGGCATCGAGTTGACGGCGGGTTAACCGAAATCGGATAAAGCCGCGGATGCAATGATGCCCGAGGAATGGCCGATTGCTGCTCCGGCAGCCGACCGGAACGCGCCCGCGCGCCACGCGGGCCGCGGACGGCTCGCCACGGTCCGCGTCGATTTCTTCCTCAACCCCGCCGATCGCCTGACCGAGCAGGAGCGGGCGCTGATGGGCGCCATGCTCCACTGCCTCGTGGGCGACATCGCCGACGAGATTTGCGCCGAGCTTGCGCGCGGCTGGGTGGCCGCGAACGACGAGGATAATGCCGCGCTGGTCGAGCGCTTGAGCCAGGCGCGGCTGCTCGATGATAGCGATCTCATGGCTCTCCTGCTTCGGCGCGCGGACGAAGAGCGGATCGCGACTGCCGCTCGGGCGCGTAGCGGGCGGCGCGATGCACGCGTTCTTCAGGGCCTTGTCAGTCACAGCAACGGCGGTGTCGCTGCGGCGGCGATGGCGCTGATCCTCGCCCGCGGACGGCGCCGCGACCGGTTCGGCCAGTGCCTGGCGACGTTCGATGATCTTGCGTCCGCCACGGCGGAGAAGCTGGCTCAATCCATCGCCGCAGGTTTTCGCAAGGAGCTCGCCTCCGTCCACGGTTCCGCCGCGGCCGATTCCGGGCTTGCGAGCGCGACAGCGAAGCTAATCGCGCGGCACGACCCGGAACGAAGCATCGAAGCGCTGACCGCGTCGATCGTCCGGCTGCTTCAGGAAAGCGGCAGCCTCGGGGACGACATGATCCTCGCCGCCGCGCAGGAAGGTGAAGCAGCTTTTCTTGCAGAAGTCGTCGCGCAGCGCTCGGGAACCCAGTCGAGGTGGGCGCTCGATGAGCTGCTCTCGGGCGATCCGCAACGTGTGATGGCGTTGCTCAGGATGTCCGGATTCTCGCGCGAGCTCAGCGCCGGCTTGCTGGCCAGCATCGGCGACCTTCTCGGAATCGCCGATCCTGGCGCCGCCATCGACCTCTTCGACAGAATGAGCGCCGATCAAGTCGAGGCCGCGCGCACCTGGCTCGCGAGCCCAGAAGCCTATCGCTCGGCGGTCAACGCCCTAGGCAAGTCCAATGGCTAGCGTCCCCTCCGAACCGCGGCCGGTGCTCGGCAGACTGGACAAAGCGGGCCGACTGATCGCGGCCGATCCCGAGCTCGAGGCGCTCCAGCGCGAGGCGGGGTCAAGCCTCGGACAGCTGCTCGCCCTGCCGCAGGTTGCCGCTGTCGCGCAGCTCGCTCAAAAGCTCGGAACCGCGGTTTCGCGCCCGGCTCTGGCCGCCTCGGCCGATCATGATGTCGAACTTTGGGTCGGGGCGAGGCCGGACGGGGACGAAATCGCTCTGTCGCTGACCGGCTGGACCCAGCGTGCGCCCGCGGCTCCGCGCCTTGCCTCGATGCTTGGCGGGGGCGCCGAAGCCGATGCTGCGACCGCGGGGCACGAATGGGCGACCGATGAAGAGCTTAGGCTGATCTCGATCTCAACCGAGCTTGCCGAGCTGCTGGGGGTCGATGTGGCAGAGGCTTCCGGCACTCCTCTCACGCGCCTTCTTCGGTTCGAGGAGGACGACGCAGGCGAAATGCCGCTGATCAGCGCGCTCGCCGCCCGCCGCGATTTCACCGGTCAGCGCGCGCGCAGCCGCTCGGACGAGAATATCGTCGTCGTTCTTCGCGGCGAGGTGGTGACCGGCGCCGACGGTGCATTCGCGGGCTTTCGGGGGACGGCGCAGAACGAGCAGCAGACGCATTCCTCGCGTCCGCTCGGAACGGCATCGTTCGACCATGCCCTCGACGAAGTGCTTCGCTCGCCGCTCGACCGGATCATCGAGAGCGCGCAGCGGATCGTCGAACGTTCCGACGGGCCGCTGAGAAGCGATTACGCGAGCTACGGCAACGACATCGCGGCGGCCGCGAGGCATTTGCTCTCGGTCTTGACGGCGATGAGCGAGGACCCGAGCCACGGCCACGGCTCCGTCGATCTCGCTTCGCTCACGCAGGATGCGGTCGCCATGCTCGAATCCTCGGCCGAGGAGCGCTCGGTCACGATCGAGGCCGAGCCGAGCGATTCGCTGCCGGCGCTGGGTGAGGAACGCGCCGTCATTCAGATCCTCGTCAATCTGATCGTCAACGCGATCCGCTATTCTCCGGAGGGAGCCGTCATCCGGTTGAGCTTCGCCAGGACCAGCGGCACCGCCTCGGTCACCGTTTCGGACCAGGGCCCGGGAATCGCCGCCGACGACCAGCAGCGCATCTTCGAACGGTTCGAGCGCGCTCGAAGCAAGGAAGAGGGCACCGGCCTTGGTTTGGCGATTTCCCGGAGACTCGCCCGATCGATGGGCGGTGATGTCAGCGTCGACAGCGCCCCCGGCGAGGGCGCCCGCTTCACCCTGACTCTGCCTGCCGCCTAGCCGCGCTTGTCCACGGGGACATAGTCCCGCGGGGTCGCGCCGACGTAGAGCTGGCGCGGGCGGCCGATCTTCTGCTCGGGGTCGGCGATCATTTCGTTCCACTGCGCGACCCAGCCGACGGTGCGGGCGAGGGCGAATAGCGCGGTGAACATGTCCGTCGGGAAGCCGATCGCGTTCAGAATCACGCCTGAATAGAAGTCCACGTTGGGATACAGCTTCTTCTCGATGAAATAATCGTCGTTGAGCGCGATATGCTCGAGCTCCTTGGCGACATCGAGCACCGGGTCGGAGATGTTGAGCTCCTTCAAGACCTCGTCCGCGGTCGCCTTCATCACCTTCGCGCGCGGGTCGAAGTTCTTGTAGACGCGGTGGCCGAAGCCCATCAGACGGAACGGGTCGTTCTTGTCCTTGGCCCGGGCGATATATTCGGGGATCCGCTTCACGTTGCCGATCTCGCGAAGCATATTGAGCGCGGCCTCGTTCGCGCCACCGTGCGCGGGGCCCCACAGGCAGGCGATCCCCGCGGCGATACAGGCGAACGGGTTCGCGCCCGACGAGCCTGCCAGGCGCACGGTTGACGTCGAAGCATTCTGTTCATGGTCCGCGTGGAGGATGAAGATCCGCCGCATCGCATTTTCGATGATCGGATTGACGACATAGGGCTCGGCGGGAACGCCGAAGGTCATTCGAAGGAAATTGCCGGTGAAGCTGAGCTCGTTCAGCGGGTACATGAACGGCTGGCCGAGCGAATATTTGAACGCCATCGCGACCAGCGTCGGCATCTTGGCGATCAGCCGGTGCGAGGCGATCATCCGCTGCTCGGGATCGGTGATGTCGGTGCTGTCGTGGTAGAAAGCGGAGAGCGCGCCCACCACTCCGCACATGATCGACATCGGGTGAGCGTCCCGGCGAAAGCCGCGGAAGAAGACCGCGAGCTGCTCGTGGACCATCGTATGGCGGCTGATGGTGTAGGTGAACTCGTCGAGCTCGCGCTCGGTCGGAAGCTCGCCATGGAGCAGCAGATAGGCGACCTCCATGAAGCTCGAATGCTCGGCCAGCTGATCGATCGGATAGCCGCGGTGGAGGAGGATTCCCTTTTCCCCGTCGATGTAGGTGATCGCGCTCTCGCAGCTCGCTGTCGAAGTGAAGCCGGGGTCATAGGTGAACATCCCGGTCTGGCCGTAGAGCTTGCGGATATCGATCACTTCGGGACCGACCGAGCCCTCCAACACCGGGAAATCCACATCTCCGGCGGGGGTGTTCATCGCGACTTTCTTGTCGGTCATTCCTTCGGCTCCATCTGGTCGGCGATCCGGGCGAGGCTTTCGTCCCGTCCCAGCAACGCGAGAACATCAAATATTCCGGGAGACGTCGTGCGCCCCGTGAGAGCGGCGCGAAGCGGCTGGGCTAGCTTGCCGAGCTTCGCGCCTTGGCTCTCCGCGACCTCGCGGATGGCCGCCTCTAGCGACGCCGCGTCCCAGTTCGCAAGGGCCGCGAGCTCCTGGTGAGCCGCGCCGAGAAGCGCACGCGCTTCGTCGGTCAGGAGCGCGGCGGCCGCCTGATCCACGTCGATCGGCCGCTCGGCGAACAGGAATCGCGCCCCGTCGGCGAGTTGATTGACGTCATGAGCGCGCGCTTTCAGCTCCGGCATGGCGCGGACGAGCATCTGCTGCTGTTTGCCAGATAAACCGATCTTCGGAGCAATCAGTGCAGTCAGGCGGGCATCATCGGCCTCCCGGATGTAATGGCCATTGAGATTCTCGAGCTTTTTGAAGTCGAAGCGCGACGGCGACTTTCCGACGTGATCTAAGTCGAACCATTCGACCGCCTGGTCGCGACTGATGATTTCGGCGTCACCGTGCCCCCAGCCAAGGCGCAGGAGATAGTTGGAGACGGCTTCGGGCAGCATTCCCAGTTCGTCCCGATACGCATCCACGCCCAGCGCTCCATGCCGCTTCGACAGTTTGGCTCCGTCGGGACCGTGGATCAGCGGTACATGGGCGTAGACCGGCTCTGGAAAGCCCATCGCGCGGATGATCGCCAGCTGGCGGAAGGCGTTGTTGAGATGGTCATCGCCGCGGATCACGTGGGTGACCCCCATGTCGTGGTCGTCGACCACAACCGCAAGCATGTAGGTCGGGGTTCCGTCGGATCTCAGCAGCACGAAATCGTCGATCTCTGAATTCTGGACCGTCACCCGGCCCTGGACCCGGTCGTCGATGACCGTTTCGCCCTCGCGCGGCGCCTTGAGGCGGATCACGAACGGCTTGTCGCCCTGGCTCTCGGTCACGTCGCGCCAGGGACTCTCGATGCGGAACGGCCGCCGCTCGCGCTGCGCCGCCTCGCGCTGCGCCGCGAGCTCCTCCTGCGTCATGTAGCAGCGGTAGGCCTGGCCGCGGTCGAGCATCTTGTGGGCGATCTCGGCGTGGCGCGCCCAGAATTGCGACTGATAATATTCGTGGCCGTCCCAATCTAGCGCGAGCCAGCGCATGCCATCGAGGATGGCGTCGATCGCCTCCTTGGTCGAGCGGACACGGTCGGTGTCCTCGATGCGGAGCAGGAACTTGCCGCCGTGGTGCCGCGCGAAGAGCCAGTTGAAGAGCGCGGTTCGGGCCCCGCCGATGTGCAGGAATCCGGTGGGCGAGGGCGCAAAGCGCGTGACCACCGGCTTATCACTTGCGCTTGTCAAATTTTCTCCGCTTGCGCTCGTGGACGCTTTCCACTCAAACCTATGCTGCAATGCAATGGACGAGCGCCCCTAACATAGGGGAAGCGCCTCTTCCACAGCGTGCTCGGGGCTATTGGAAGGCGCGGTTTTCCGCCGCCGCCGAGGAGCTTGAGAAGTTCCTCGAGGCCGAGCGCATGCAGCTTGCGCCCTGGTTCGTGGTCGGTTTCGGAAGCGGGATCGCGGCGTGGTTCGCGCTCGCCAGTCCGAGCGAATGGAAGGCGCTGATCGCCGTCTCGATCGTTCTGGCTGCCGCTGGCCTTACGGCAAGAGGAGGTCGCGCCGAGCGGGCCATTGGCTGGTTCGCACTGGCCGTCGCGGCCGGCTGCAGCCTCGCCTGGGCGCGGGCAGAATGGGTCGCCGCTCCGCGCCTCCCCCGGACCGAGATCGTTGATTTCGATTCGCGGGTCGAGAAGGTCGAGCCGCTGATCGCCAGGGGAGTTGAGCGGCTCACGCTGGCCCCCGCAGACACTTCGCTGCCGCCGCGAGTCCGAGTCTCCATCACGCAGGAGGATGCGCCGCCCGGAATCGCCGCCGGCGCGACCGTCCACATGCGCGCGCGACTGGTGCCGCCGCCGCCGATGCCGTTGCCCGGCGCCTATGATTTTGCACGCGATGCCTGGTTTCAAGGCATCGGCGCGGTCGGCAAGCCTCTCGGCCCGATCACCGTATCCCGCGCGGCGAGCACCCGCGGACTCGACCGAGTCCGGACCGGCCTCAAGCAACTCATCCTCTCCCGCTTGGCCCCCGGCGAGGCAGGAATCGCGATTGCGCTCGCGACTGGCGATCAGCACGCCGTCGCCAAGGATGACGCCGACGCGATGCGCCGCGCCGGGCTGATCTATCTGATCGTGGTCAGCGGCTTGCACGTGGCGGCGGTGATCGGCGCCGTGATGTTCCTGGCGCTGAAGCTGCTCGCCGTTTCCGAGCGGCTGGCGCTCCGTTTGAACCTGGTGCTCGTCGCTGCCGGCTTCGGAGCGGTAGCCGGAATCGCCTACACTGTACTTACTGGCATGCAGGTGCCGACGCTCAGAAGCTGCATTGCCGCGCTCCTGGTGCTTGGAGGGATTGCGCTCGGGCGGGACGCAATCAGCCTGCGTTTGCTTGCCGCGGCGGCGCTCGCGCTGCTCGTGTTCCGGCCGGAAGCTTTGGCGGGGGCGAGTTTCCAGATGAGCTTCGCCGCGGTGGCCGCGATCATCGCGCTCCATTCGACCCGCTTGGCTCGGCGGTTGTTCGCCCGGCGCGACGAAGGCGCGTTCATCCGGATCGCTCGCGCGATTTCGGCCATGTTCGCGACGAGCCTCGCCGTCGAATTCGCGCTGATCCCGCTGTCGCTTTACCATTTCCATCGGGCCGGGTTGTACGGGATGGGCGCCAGCGTGGTCGCGTTGCCGCTGACGACTCTGGTGATCATGCCGCTCGAGGCCACGGCGCTGTTCCTCGACATCGCCGGCCTCGGCGCACCTGCATGGTATCTGTGTGGCAGGGCCATAGCCTTGCTGCTGTGGGTCTCGCACGCGGTCGGCTATGCGAGCGGCGCGGTGACGATGCTTCCGTCAATGCCGGCCTGGACGTTTGCGGCGATGGTCGTCGGCGGTATCTGGTTTTGCCTGTGGAGCTCCCGCGTCCGGTTGCTCGGCCTGGTGCCGTTTGTGATCGGAGCGGCAGGAGCGGCGCTCGCGCCGGCCCCGGATATTCTGATCACGGGCGACGGAATGCATCTCGCCGTAGTATCGGCGGATGGCCGCCCCGCGATGCTTCGCGACCGCGCCGGCGATTTCGTCCAGCAGCTTTTGGCGGAAAGCTCGGGCTATGACGGTGACCCCGATTTCCTTTCCGAGGCGCCGTTCGCCAATTGCTCGAGGGACGCTTGCGTTGCGGAGATTGAGCGGGGAGGCCGGCGCTGGCGACTCCTCGCCACGCGCTCGTCTTACCAGATTGGCTGGTCCGATCTGACCGAGGCGTGCGCCCAGGCCGACATCGCGGTCTCGGATCGGCGTCTTCCACGCGGCTGCACGCCGCGGTGGCTCAAGCTCGATGCGCCCGCGCTGAGGCACACCGGCGGGCTGGCGATTTATCTCGGGAGCAGCCCGCGCGTGGACAGCGTCAGCGACCGCATCGGATCGCACCCGTGGGCGGCGAAGCCGCCTCCGCGACTCAGTAGCGCCGGATCAGGCCGGCGAGGCGCCCCTGAATCTTCACCCGGCTTTCCTCGTAGCGCTGCGGCTCGTAGCGGCTGTTGGCCGGATCGAGCCGGACCATGCGCCCCTCGCGCCGATAGGTTTTGAGAGTCGCTTCCTCATCGTCGATCAGCGCCACGACGATCTCGCCCTCGCGCGCGGTGTCGGCCTTTCGGATCAGCGCGAAATCGCCGTCGAGAATGCCTTCCTCGACCATCGAATCGCCAGCGACCTCGAGCGCATAGTGTTCGCCTGGGCCGAGCAATGCGGCCGGGACGAGGAAGCATTCGGTCCCCTGGAGCGCCTCGATCGGCGTTCCGGCCGCGATCCGTCCGTGAAGCGGAATTTCCAGCGTGTCGTTCGCGGGCGCAGGAGCAGCGGACCGAATCGGCGTCACGGTCGCTCCATGCGACTGCGCATTCGCTTCCGGCACCTTCAGCACTTCGAGCGCCCGCGCCCGGTTGGGCAGACGCCGGATGAACCCGCGTTCCTCGAGCGCCGAAATGAGCCGGTGAACGCCCGACTTGGATTTGAGATCGAGCGCCTCGCGCATTTCGTCGAAGCTCGGACTAATTCCGTTCTGCTTCAGCCGGCCGTCGATGAAGACCAGCAATTCACGCTGCTTCGCGGTGAGCATGCTCTTGTCCCCCGTAAAGAACGAACGGAGAACGTGTAGGCAACAAAGTGGCGCGCGTCAAGCGCACCCGTTAGCCGCCGCTAGATGCCATGCTGGTCTTGGTCGCCTGGATCGCGCTCTCGTTCCGCTTCGCCTTTAGCTGATTGCGCAGCGATGCCGAGAACTCGCTCGCATAATCATCCGACAGCGCTCCCTGAAGCTCGTTCTGCATCTGCGCGATCAGTCCGGGCTGTAGAAGCGCGTTGCCCGGCTCGATCTTGTCGACCTTGACGATGAAGAAGCCGCGTCCGCCCGGGTCGGGGAACATCCGGCTCTTGTTCGGGCCAAGCGTGAACAGGACCTTGAGCGGCTCCGGCACGGGCCCTTGTGCCGCAGCGATCTGGATTCGACGGGCTTTCAGCGGTTGAGGCGGCGGTAGAGTCATTCCCGTCGATTTCATGGCGTCCGACAACGACGCTCCATGCTCGACCTTGGCCTCGATCTGAGCCGCGACGGTCTGCGCGCGCTGCGTCGCCTGCTGTTGGATCCAGTCGTTCGCGACCTGGTCATGAACGCTGGCGAGCGGGGCGGGCGCTGCAGGCACCACCTGCGCCGGCGAGACCATCGCGTAGCCCTGGTCGTTGGGTAGCGTCGCGAAATCGGGCGGGTCGTTGGGCTCGAGTCCGAAGCCGGTCTTCAGCACCGGCTGAAGCTCGGGCGGCAGCTTGAACGACGGGTCGGCGCGCGAGCTCCCGTTCGCGGTGATGAGCGGGGTCGTGGTGACGGTGAGCTTAGCCGCCGCGACGGCGTCCGTGAAATTGCTTCCGTTGTCGACTGCGGTCTGGACCTTGTCGAACAGATCCTCAACGGCGTCCTTGCGCTTCGCCGCGGTGAGCTTGGCCGCGATTTCGGAGCGCGCCTGCTCGGCGGTCTTGCCGCCTTGCGTCTTCACCGATTCGATCTTCGCGACGAGCCAGCCGAAGTCGCTGTGGATCGGCCCGACGACGGAGCCTTGTGAGGCCGCGAAAACGGCGGCCGCCGCCGCATTTCCTGCCACTCCCGAATATGCCTGCTGGCTTTGATCATTGAGCGTCGTCACCGCGGCATTGGAACCGGCAGGCTTTGCGGCGTCGGCGATGCTGGCGCCGCCCTTCGCCCGAGTCGCGATCTGGTTGGCCGTCGCCTGATCCGGAACCACAGCCTGGCTGACCGTTCGAGTCTCCTTCGAAGCGTACTGGTCCTTGTTCTGATTGTAATAGGCCGTGATCTCGGCATCGGAAGCCGTGACGTTGGCGACCTGATCGGGGCCGATCCGGGCAATCCGAAGCACGCGCTGCTCGGGCACCATATAGCGGGTTCGGTTGGCCGCGTAGAATTGCTGCACCTCAGCGTCGGTCGGCTTCAGCCCCGCAGTGAACGCGCTGACCGGGATTGCCGCGCCTTCGCCCTCACGCGCTTCCAGAAGCATCGACGCATAGGGCCGGGCCATGCCGACCGAGATTCGCGCATTCGTCACGACCGGAGTCAGCAACAGCCGCTCGAGCAGCCCTCCGGCGAGGATCTGTCGAACCTGGTCGTCGGTCAGCCGCTCGCGCGCGAGAAACTCCTGATAGCTCTGTTCGCTGAACTGTCCGTTCAACCCCTTGGCCGCCGGGATCTGCGAGATCTCGGCGTCGACGAGCGGCTTCGACAGCGGAAATCCGAACTTGTCGGCGAACGCGAACAACGTCTTCTGGTCGATGAGGTCGCTCAGGATCGATTCGAAGTCGCCCATGATCGAGGCGTAATCGGCCTCCGGCCGCTGCTGGCGGACTTGGGTCAGCCGCCGCTGCATGGCGTCCGCCATCTCCTTCTCGCTGACCTCCTGATCGCCGACCCTGGCGAGGGTCGAGGTGCTCATCCCGAATCCGATATTGCCGGACCCGAAGTTGGAGAGGTTGCCGAGCGCGAACCCGGCCATGATCGCGATCACGACCAGGGCCATGATCCACGTGCCGATCTTGGATTTGGAAACACGTCTGAAGAAGGAGAGCATCGCCGTCGGAAACTAGCTGTGGCCGGGAGAGGCCGCTTTAGGGGTGAGGCTGGAATGCTTCAAGCCGCGCCGCTAGGGGCTTTCCGGAGCGAGGGGAATCGAGTGCCGCTGAAGAAGCTGGTCGCCGGCAATTGGAAGATGCACGGCCTGTCGAGCGATATTCCGGAGATCGCGGCTATTGCGGCTGCTTCCCGGACTTACCCGGACGTCGACGTGGCCTTGTGCCTTCCCGCCATCCTGATCGACCGCGCCGCCCGCGCGGTGCCCGAGTTTGCGATCGGCGGTCAGGACGTGCATGCCGACGAAAAGGGCGCGCACACCGGCTGCGTCTCGGCGCGAATGCTGGTCGACGCCGGCGCCCGGCTGACGATCGTTGGTCATTCGGAGCGGCGCGAGGCGCAGCAGGAAAGCGATTGCGAAGTGAAGGGGAAGGCCGAGGCGGCGCTCGGGTGCGGCCTCGATGTCATCCTTTGCGTGGGCGAGAGCCTTGAGGTTCGCCGGGCCGGCGATCCTGTCGAGGTCATCCTGAAGCAGCTCGGGAACTCGCTTCCCGCCTCGCTCGCCGCCCAGGCGAAGCTCGCGATTGCGTATGAGCCGATCTGGGCGATCGGAACGGGCGAGACACCGACCAGCGCCGAGATCGGTCAGATGCACTCGGCGATGCGCGGAGCGCTTGTCGAGCGATACGGAGGCGAAGGCGAACAAATTCGAATTCTCTATGGCGGGTCCGTCAAAGCCTCCAACGCCACCGAAATTTTCCGCGCGGGCGATGTGGACGGGGCGCTGGTCGGCGGCGCGAGCCTTCGCGAAGCCGATTTCATCCCGATAGTCGCGGCGGCATCGAGCGCCTCGGCCTGAGCCGCCGTTCACTCGCAACTCATGGAAATTGCACTATATTTCTAGCGACAGAAGGAAAGGACATCATGCGACTGATTCTTGGAAGTGTTGCAGCTCTAACGATCGCTTTTGCATTGCCTGCAAGCCCGGCGCTTGCGCAGGCCCAGGCCGGCGTCGCAGTCGGCATGCAGGTGACAGACGCCGCCGGTGGCCCGGTCGGAACCGTGACCGCCATTCAGGGCGCGAATCTCCTCATCAAGACCGACAAGCACGAGGCGCTGCTTCCCCGCACCAGCTTCTCGGTGAACGGCAACAAGCTGCTGTTCGGAATGACCCAGGCGCAGCTCGACTCCGAGATCGAAAAGAATCTCTCTGCCGCCAGCGCCGCGATCGTCGCCGGCGCAAGCGTGAAGGGCACGGGCGGAACGGCCGTCGGGACGATCGAATCGGTCGCCGACGGGAAGGTCACGATCGCGCTGCAGGACGGCAAGAAGATCGCGGTTCCGGAGCAGGGCCTTCGCGGCAATCCAGACGGCAGCGTGACCATCGGCTACACCGCGGCGCAGCTCGAAGCTTTGGTCCAGTCGAACGCTCCGGCAACCGCCGGCGCTTCGACCAGTCACGCGGCCACGACCAGCGGGTCGGACAATTAAGCTTGGTTGAAACAGTGGGCGCGGCCGCCTAAGTCGCGGCGCGTCCACTCTCCATCGGAACTCCCCCTCATGTTTGCATTCCTGCTGATCGTCCAATCGCTTATCGCAATTGCGCTGATCAGCGTGATCCTGATGCAGCGCTCCGAAGGCGGCGGTCTCGGAGTAGGCGGGAGCTCTTCCGGGTTCATGACTGCGCGGGGCGCGGCCGATTTCCTGACCCGCTCGACAGCGTTCCTCGGCGGCGCCTTCATCGTCCTCTCGATCGTCATGGCGGCGATCGCGGGAACCACGCGCGCTCCGACGAAGATCGATACGTCACTGGCGAACACGGCGGCTCCGCTCGCGCCGACGAAACCCGGCGCAGCGCCCGTGCCCGTCACGCCACCGGCGTCGCAGCAGAACCAGCAAAGCGAGCAGAACCAGCAGTCGCCGGCGGTTCCTCTGGCGCAGTAGCCAAGGCCTTCATTCACAACTTTTTTCGTGTCCGCGCTTGCTTAAGCCGCATTGACCGACTTAAGCCGTTAATCCCATGGCGCGGTTCATTTTCGTCACCGGCGGCGTGGTCTCATCGCTTGGAAAAGGTCTTCTCTCCGCGTCGCTCGGGGCGCTGCTTCAGGCGCGCGGCTTCAAGGTCCGGATCCGCAAGTTCGATCCCTATCTGAACGTCGATCCGGGGACGATGTCGCCCTACCAGCACGGCGAAGTCTACGTCACCGACGACGGGGCGGAGACCGACCTCGATCTCGGCCATTACGAGCGGTTCACGGGCGTTTCGTCGCGCCAGTCGGACAATGTGACGACCGGCCGAATTTACCGCGACATCATCGCCAAGGAACGGCGCGGCGATTATCTCGGAGCGACCGTCCAGGTCATCCCGCACGTTACCAACGCGATCAAGGAATTCGCTGTTGCGGACACTGGCGACGTGGATTTCGTGATCTGCGAGATCGGCGGAACGGTGGGTGATATCGAGAGCCTGCCGTTCATCGAATCGATCCGGCAGCTGCGGAACGATCTCGGCCGCGACAATACGGTCAGCGTCCACACCACGCTCGTCCCATGGATCGCCGCGGCGGGCGAGCTCAAGACCAAGCCGACCCAGCAGAGCGTTCGCGAGCTCTCCAGTCTGGGAGTCCAGCCGGAAGTGCTCCTGTGCCGCTCCGACAGGTCGCTACCCGACAGCGAACGCGAGAAGATCGCGCTGTTCTGCAACGTCGCCAAGGAAGCGGTCATCCCCGCGCTCGACGCGCGCAACATCTACGACGTGCCGCTCCAGTATCATGAGGCTGGCCTGGACGATCAGGTGCTTCACGCGTTCCGACTCGACGCTCCTCAGCCCGATCTCGGCCGCTGGAGCGAGATCATGGACCGGATCGACCATTACGAAAGCGAAGTGACGATCGGCGTGGTCGGCAAATATGTCGGCCTTCCCGACGCCTACAAAAGCCTGCGCGAGGCGCTGGTGCACGGGGGGATCGCCAACCGCGCCAAGGTCAATATCCAGTGGATCGATGCCGAGCTGTTCGAGCATCCCGAGGCGGACATCGTCGCCGAGTTGGAGCCGCTACACGGAATCCTCGTCCCGGGCGGCTTCGGCGAGCGCGGAAGCGAGGGCAAAATTGCCAGCGTGAAGTTCGCCCGGGAGCGCGAAATCCCGTTCTTCGGCATTTGCCTCGGAATGCAGATGGCGTGCATCGAGGCGGCGCGGAACCTTGCCGGAATCGAGAAAGCCTCGACCACCGAGTTCGGCGAAACCGCCGAGCCGGTGGTCGGAATGATCACGGAATGGATGAGCGAGGAAGGCTTGCAAAAGCGCGCCGCGGGTGGTGACCTCGGCGGCACGATGCGGCTCGGCGCTTACCCGGCGAAGCTCGACGGCAACAGCGTCGTGCGTTCGATCTACGGCAAGGACGAGATCAGCGAGCGGCACCGCCACCGCTATGAGGTCAACATCCACTATCGTGACGCGCTCGAGGGCAAGGGCCTGATCTTCTCCGGGATGTCGCCCGACGAGCAGCTTCCGGAGATCGTCGAGCGTCCCGACCACCCCTGGTTCGTCGGAGTCCAGTTCCACCCCGAGCTCAAGAGCCGCCCGTTCGAGCCGCATCCGCTCTTCGCCGGCTTCATCGAAGCGGCAGTGAAGCAGTCGCGGCTGGTTTAGTCTTCCCCTCCCTTTCACGGAGGACGTGAATTGCGGAACAGGGCACCCGCTCACCCGTTACGCGTCCGTTCCGCATCAAAGAACAAGGAAAGCGGCCAATGCTTCTGACCATCGCCATCATCATTCTCATCCTCTGGGCGCTCGGCTTTTTCGCCTTCCATGTGCTCGGCGGGTTCATCCACATCCTTTTGATCATCGGAATCATCGTTCTGATCTGGAATTTCGTCGCGGGCCGAAGGGCGGTCTAGACGCGAAATCTTCGCCGTTGCCGGGCGGGTGAGCGCACCTTAAATCCCGCCCGATGACCAACAGCATTTCAACGCGCGTGGCCGTGCTCGGCTCCGGGCCGGCGGGGCTCACGGCCGCAATCTACGCCGCGCGCGCGGGCCTTTCTCCGATCGTCATTCAGGGCATCCAGCCGGGCGGTCAGCTGACGACCACCACCGACGTCGAGAACTATCCCGGCTTCCGCGAGGTCATCCAGGGTCCCTGGCTGGTCGAGGAAATGCAGGCGCAGGCCGAGCATGTCGGAACACGGACGATCTGGGACCATATCAGCAGCGTCGACCTGTCGCGGCGACCGTTCCACCTCAGCGGCGACGGCGGCGCTCAATATTTCGCCGACGCGCTGATCATCGCCACGGGCGCCCAGGCCAAATATCTCGGGCTTCCGTCCGAAGAGCATATGAAGGGCAGGGGGGTCTCGGCCTGCGCGACCTGCGACGGCTTCTTCTATCGCGGCAAGAAGGTCGCCGTGATCGGCGGCGGCAACACCGCGGTCGAGGAAGCGCTGTACATGACCAATCACAGCCACGACGTGACCCTGATCCATCGCCGCGATGCCTTGCGCGCCGAGAAGATCCTTCAGGACCGCCTGTTCGCCAATCCGCACATCAATGTCGTCTGGGACAGCGAAGTCGTCGAGTTCGTGCCCGGCGGCGATCCCGAGGCGCTGGTCGGCCTCGATCTGCGCAACAAGCGCAATGGCGAGGTCAGCCGGATCGAAGTCGAAGGCGCATTCGTCGCGATCGGTCACGAACCCGCGACCGAGCTGTTCAGCGGCCAGCTCGACCTCGACGAGGACGGCTACATCAAGGTTGAGACCGGCACGACCAGGACCAGCATCCCCGGCGTGTTCGCCTGCGGCGACGTGATGGACAAGATCTATCGCCAGGCGGTCACGGCCGCGGGCACGGGCTGCATGGCCGCCCTCGACGCCGAGAAATATCTCGCGGCGCAGGAATTCGAGGCCCTGGCGGCTGAGTGAACGTCATCCTGACGAAGGTCAGGATCCATGAACACGACCTTCGTGAATATCCGTAAAGGTGCGCGTTCATGGATGCTGAACCAAGTTCAGCATGACAGTCAGTAGATCGCTTCCACGAAATACAACCCGTGCGGCGGCGCGTTGAAGCCGAGCGCCGAGCGGTCGCGCGCCTCCAGCGCCTTTCGCATGTCGTCGGGCGTCCATTGGCCGCGACCGACGAGCGCGAGGCAGCCGACCATCGATCGGACCTGGTGATGGAGGAAGCTGCGCGCCGCGGCGGTGACGTGGATTTCCTCGCCAGCTCGCCTGACCTCCAGCGCGTCGAGCGTCTTCACCGGGCTGTCCGACTGGCAGTGCGCGGAGCGGAAGGTGGTGAAATCGTGACGACCGATCAGGTGCGCCGCGCCTTGGCGCATCGCCTCGACGTCGAGAGGCACTGGGATGTGCCAGACCCGCCCCAAGTCGAGCGCCGGCGGTGCGCGGCGGGTCAGGATTCGGTAGAGATATCGCCGCCCGACGCATGAGAAGCGCGCGTGCCATTCCTCAGCGACCTCGGCGACGTCGAGCACCGAGATCGGCTGCGGCCGCACCAGCGCGTTCAGTCCCTCTCGAAGGCGGTGCGGCGTGAGTGACTTCATGACGTCAACATGCGTGGACATGGCGAGCGCGTGGACTCCCGCATCCGTCCGCCCGGCCGCGGTGAACTGCGCCTGCTCTCCAGTCATCCGCTGAAGCGCCTCCTCCAGCGCCTGCTGGACCGACGGCCCATGCTCCTGCCGCTGCCAGCCCATGAACGGACCGCCGTCATATTCGACCGTCAGCCGCCAGCGGGTCACGGGAGGACGGTGCCCTTCGGGATCGGGAAACCGCGCAAGAGCTCGCCCGGAGTCATTGCCGTGCGTCCGGCGCGCTGGACCTTCAGCGGCCGAATGTACCCGGAACCGCAGGCGATGTTCAGGCAGTCGTCCAGCACTTCGCCCGGGCGACCTGACGCATCGTCCCGAACCGCAGCATCGAGCAGCTTCACCCGTTCGCCGTTCGCCTCGAACCACGCGCCCGGCACCGGATTGAAGGCGCGCACCTGTCGGTCGATCTCCTCTGCAGGCCGGCGCCAGTCGATCCGCGCCTCCCGCTTGTCGACCTTCGAGGCATACGTCACGCCCTGCTCCAGCTGCGGTTCGCCAGGGGTCGGATGCGCAAGCCATTCGACCAGCGTGTTCGCACCGAGTTTGGCCAACTCTTCCGTGACTTGTCCTGTGTTCTTGCTGCGGATGTCGAGCTCTCGCTTAAGCAGCATCGCGCCCGTGTCCAGCCCCTCGTCGAGCTGCATGATCGTCACTCCGCTGACCTCGTCGCCGGCTAGGATCGCGCGCGGGATCGGCGCTGCGCCGCGCCAGCGGGGGAGGAGCGAGGCGTGGACGTTGATGCAGCCTTGCCTCGGCGCCTGCAAAATCGCCTTCGGCAGGATGAGGCCGTAGGCCGCCACGACCGCCAAGTCGGCATTCAATGCCCTGAACCGCTCCTGCTCTTCAGGATCACGAAGCGTCCTCGGCGTGCGGACTTCGATGCCGAGTTCCTCCGCGCGCTCGTGCACTGCGGTCTTGCGCTCTGCCTTGCCGCGCCCGGCGGGCCTTGGCTGCTGCGTATAGATGCAGACCACTTCGTGTCCCGCCTCGACTATCGCATCGAGGCTGGGCACGGCAAAGTCGGGCGATCCCATGAAGACGATCCGCATCGGCGGCCCTATGGCGAAAGAGCGCGGAATTGCCTACCTCGGCGGCCACAGTGGCCAGTCAGGAAATCGAAGCATTGAGTCAGGCGCTTGCGCGCCTTCCCGGGCTTGGGCCGCGGTCGGCCCGGCGCGCGGTGCTTTACCTGATGAAGAAGCGCGAAACCGCGCTCCAGCCGCTCCTCGCCGCGCTCGGACAGGTCGCCGACAAGCTCTCGACCTGCTCGGTCTGCGGCAATGTCGATACCACGGACCCGTGCAGCATCTGCCGCGACCCCCGCCGCGACGACAAGATGCTGTGCGTGGTCGAGGAGGTCGCCGACCTGTGGGCGCTCGACCGCTCGCGGCTGTTCCCCGGCCGCTATCATGTGCTCGGCGGCCGCCTCTCGGCGCTCGACGGCGTCAGGCCCGAGGACCTGACCATCGACCGTCTCGTCGGCCGCGTGTCCAAGGGCGGGATCGACGAGGTGGTGCTGGCCATGAACGCCACGCTGGAGGGGCAGACCACATCGCACTACGTCGCCGAACGCCTGGAAGGATTCCCAATCCGGATCAGCCAGTTGGCGCACGGACTTCCCGTCGGTGGCGAGCTCGACTATCTCGATGAGGGGACACTCGCGCAGGCGCTGAGGGCGCGGCGGCCGGTTTCTTGAACCCCCTGAAGTGAAAGACTAAATCCGACGCATGGCCATTCGCCGCATCTATGAGACGCCCGACGCTGTCCTCCGGCAGATCAGCAAGCCGGTGGAGACGTTCGACGACGAGCTGAAGACGCTGGTCGCCGACATGTTCGAGACCATGTACGCCGCGCCGGGCATCGGCCTTGCCGCGGTTCAGGTCGGTGAGCCGATCCGCTTGCTGGTGATCGATCTCCAGGAGCCCGCCGACCCCGAGGACCCGGAGAGCCCGGCGGTCAAGGACCCCAGGGTGTTCATCAACCCCGAGATCCTATGGCATTCGGACAATGAGGTGCCGTACACAGAGGGCTGCTTGTCGGTGCCGGAGCAATATGCCGAGGTCATGCGGCCCGACCGCATCCGCGCGAAATGGCGGGACGAGCACGGGGAAACCTACGAGGAAGAGATCGAGGGCCTGCTCGCCGTCTGCCTGCAGCATGAGATGGACCATCTCAACGGCGTTCTGTTCATCGACCACCTCTCGCGCCTGAAGCGCGACATGGTCTTAAAGAAGCTCGCCAAGTGGCGGAAGGAACAGCAGCAAAAGGCTGCTTGACCGTCATGCCGGACTTGATCCGGCACCCGCCTTTCTACTGCTGCTAGGCAGGCGGATCCCGGCACAAGGCCGGGATGACGAACTGGGGCCGCTCACTTCCCGCAATAGACCAGCCCCGTCGGCGCAATCGCGTTCGACTCCACCAGCATCGCTCCGGCGGATTCGGCGAAGCGCAGCTTGATGAGGTCGGTGTGCACTGGCTTCTTGGTCGGGCATTGCGCCGCCACATCATAGCCGCCGGGCGCCTTGGCGACATTGTAGAAGCTGCATTTCGCGCCGCCGGTCACGTCCAGGCTCTTGACGGTAAGGCGCCACGGCTTCGACTTGCACTCGGCCTTGGTCGCCGCCCAGGTGCCCACATAGCGCATCGCTGCATTGGCCGGGGGCAACACACCGGAGGGCTTCGATTCAGCTTCATTCGCCGCCACGTTCGACCCGGAATTCGTGCCCGCAGTTTCGACGGCGACCTTCGGCGGCGTACCGGCGACAACATTCCCTTCGCTCGGTTGCGCTTTCTGCCCGCATGCGACCAGCATCAGCGCCGCCGCCATGACCGCCGACCGCATCAGGCCGGCTCCATCCCCGCCGCGGCCGCATTCCGGCAGTCGTCGGCGCATTCACGGCACATTTGCGCGCAGAGCTTGCAATGCTCATGCTCGTGGCGCTCGCATTCGGCCGCGCAACCCTCGCAGGCGCGGGCGCAGAGCTCGAGCAGCTCGCGAACGATCTGCCCGTCGTCTCCCGTCTGCCTGAGCGCGACGTTCGAGGCGGCCTCGCAGATGTCGGCGCAATCGGCGCACAGGCGGATGCACTGGACCATGTCGAGGTCTTCCGCGAGGCACGCGTCGGCGCAGCTCCGGCACATCTTCGCGCAGTACATCATGTGGTGGACGGCATCGCCGAGCGCCTGGTTGAGGTGCCCGTGGACCTCCGGGTGAAGCGCGATCATCTTGCGAATCGACATGCTCATTCTCCCGCTTTTTCCACGCAACGGGAGGCGAGCGGCGAGGTTCCGCTTGAGGCGCCTCAATTCCACGCCTAGAGTTCGCGCTCTGTTCCGCGGGGGAAACGAAGATGGACGCGGGGGTGACGGTCCTGATTGCATTGGTCGCGGCGCTCGTCGGCGCGGCGATCGGCTGGCTGGTCGGCAGCCGATCGGCTGCCGCAAGCAAGCAGGTGACGGAGAATTTGCGGCTTCAGCTCGACGAGGTTGTCAAGGAGAGGGACGCAAATCGAGGCGCGGCCAGTGAGCTCGCCGCGCTCAAGGCAGCGCAGGAAGAACGCGAGAAGGCGTTCGAGCAGCAGCTGCAGACGCTGAAGGACGCGAAGGAGAGCCTTTCCGCGCAATTCCACGAGGTCGCCAGCAAGCTTCTCGGGGATGCCCGAAAGACCTTCCTCGACCAGGCGGGCGAGAAGTTCACTCAGGCCGTCTCGCCAGTCGAAACGCTGCTCAAGACCTATCAGGAGAAGCTCCAGACGATCGAGAAGGAGCGCGTCGACCATTATGCGGGCTTGCGCGAAGCCGTCGAGCTGGTTCGGACGGGGCAGGGGCAGGTCCGCGACGAGACCCGCAACCTCGTCAACGCGCTCCGCGCATCACCCAAGGCACGTGGCCGCTGGGGCGAGCAGAGCCTTCGCAATGTGCTCGAGCAGGCGGGGCTTACCGACCACGTCGACTTCGAGACCGAGGTCTCGGTCGATACCGACGACGGGCGGCTTCGGCCCGACGTGATCGTCCGCCTTCCCGGCGGTCGAAAGCTCGTGATCGACGCCAAATGCTCGCTGAACGCCTATCTCGACGCCTGTGAGGAGGTCGACGACGACAAGCGCGAGTCCTGCTTCCGGGCACACGTTGCTTCTATGCGCAACCATGCCCAGCAGCTCGGGTCCAAGGCCTATTGGGCCCAGTTCGGCGATTCGGCGGATTATGTGATCATGTATATTCCGGGCGAGCACTTCCTCGCCGCGGCTCTCGAACAGGACCCGACGCTTTGGGATTGGGCGTTCGAGCGGCGAGTCCTTCTCGCGACTCCGACGAACCTCGTTGCCATCGCGAAAACCGTCGCAAGCATCTGGAGACAGGAGCGGCTAGCCGAGGCGGCGCAGGAAATCGCAAGTCTCGGCAAGGAGTTGCACTCGCGTCTTGCGACGATGAATGAACATATGACTCGGGTCGGGAAGAATCTCGCGACCGCCAACAGCGCCTACAACCAGATGGTCGGAAGCTTCGAGAGCCAGGTCCTCACCCAGGCGAAGCGCTTCGAAGCGCTCGGCGCCGGCAGCGCCAAGACGCTCGACACGCCGCCAATGGTTGAAGTCGCGCCACGGCCGATGACCAAGCTCGTGTCCCAGCCATCGAACGACGAGCCGCCGCAGATCGCGGCAGAGTAAGGCTACAGCCCTCCGCAGCCGTTGAAGCGCCGCCCGCCTACCGTGACCTGCACCTTGTCGGGATAGGTTCGGTCGCTCATTCCGTCGCTGCAGGCGCCGTGGACGATGTTCACGTCGATCCTCGGCGTGCGATAGATTTCGCCGGCGATTCCGACGATCGCCTTCGGAGTCGGCTGTTCGATCGGCTGCTGCCCCGAAAGCACGAAGGTGACGTTGTGCTCGTCGACCAGCAGGTTCCAGAAGGGCTCGGTTCCAACCGCGTGATAAGGCGGCGGCGGAGGGCCTGGCACCTTCATGCAGGCGGCGAGGACGAGCGGCAGAAGGGCAAGCCCGCGGCGCAGTCCCTTTCTTTCGTCACCCTGAACTCGTTTCAGGGTCCATTTTCGACGCCCACGGTAACGTCGGAGGCATGGATGGTGAAACAAGTTCAGCATGACGGCAGGAAGTATCCTCATCGCCAGCTCGCCTTCACCGTGAAAGCCATCACGGCGGTAGCCATCGCCGCATTGAGGCTGTCAGCGCGGCCCGCCATCGGGATTTTGACCAGAAGGTCGCATTCGCCCTCATAGTCCGGCGGAAGGCCTTGCTGCTCGTTGCCGATCAGGAGGAAGCAGGGTTTGCGGTACTCCGCTTCCAGATAGTCCTGCGTCGCCTTGAGGCTGGTTCCGACGAGCCGGCCCTGGCCTGAGCGCAGCCATGCGACGAACTCGGGCCATCGCGCGGTCGCGATTTGCTGCGTGAACACGGCGCCCATCGAAGCGCGCACCGCCTCGACCGAGAAGGGATCGGCGCAATCGTCGATCAGGATCAGCCCGCCCGCGCCGACCGCGTCGCCGGTCCTGAGGATCGTCCCGATGTTTCCGGGATCGCGGAGCGCCTGGACGACAATCCACAACGGCGCCT
>DASUIC010000002.1:0-13009 GCA_036273215.1 Sphingomicrobium sp. | reverse complement strand
CCATCGGTTGCGGAAATCATGAAGGAGAAGCGCATCGCCCGGCGGCGCTTAGCGGCTCGCGCGCTTCCCCCCAAGCTCGGCTGTGCTAGGGCTCGGGCGAATGCCGCGCATCCGGGACATCGACAGGTTCATCTTCATCGTCGGCGCTCCCCGCTGCGGCACCACGACCATGGCGCGCTGGCTCCAGGCGCACCGCCAAGTGCTGTTCCCGTTCGTCAAGGAACCGCATTTCTTCGCGCAGCATGATCTCCGAGGCCTCGGCGAGGCGGCGCTACGGCACCGGGTCGAGGAGGATTATCTCGACCATTTCTTTCCCGATGCGGAGGGCGAACGGAATGTCGGCGCGGATTGCTCGGTGTCCTACCTTTATACGCCCGAGCAGCTCGAGCCGGCCCTCAAGCTCTGGCCCAAGTCGCGCTTCATCGTCGGCCTGCGCGACCCGCTGACGCTCCTCCCCTCGCTCCACAAGCGGCTGATTTTCACCGGCGACGAGAATATCCGCCGCTTCGAGGACGCCTGGGGCGCGGTTCCCGACCGCGCCGCCGGCCGCCGCATTCCGTGGAGCACGATCGAGCCGCGCTGGCTGCGCTACGACGAGGCGGCGCGCTACGGCACCTATGTCGAGCGGCTGTTCGCCGCCGTCGGGAAGGAGCGCTGTCTTGTCATGCTGTTCGACGACCTGGTCGCCGATCCGGCGGAGCAGCACCATCGCCTGCTGGAATTCGCCGGCCTCGATCCGATGCCCGCGCCCGAGCTCAAAGCCGAGCGGGAGAGCAAGGGCGTGCGGTTCCTCCTCCTTCAGCAGCTGCTGAAACACCCGCCCCGGGCGTTGCTCCCTTACCTCGCGAGTGTCAGGCATCATGGCCGGTTCGACAAAGAGGCCGGGGCGAAGGCAAAGCAGACGGCGCCGGGCGGGGCGCGCAAGTCGCTGCGCAAGCGGCTGCTCCGCTGGAACAAGGTCCCCGACGAAAGACGGCCGGTGCCGCTTGCCGTGCAACGCGAGATCAAGGCGCGTTTCCAGGAGGAGGTCGACCGGCTGGGCGTCCTGATCGGCCGTGATCTGAGCCACTGGTTGCAACCGCGGCAGGATCAGGTCGACTGACGCCGATTTTCGGCGGACTTGCCCTTAGCCTATGGTCATTCTATATGACCGGTCATTGGAGATGACCATTGACCGCCACCACATTGAGCGTGACCGACTTTAAAGCCCACTGCCTGGAGCTTTTCGATCGGCTGACCAAGGGAACCTTGGATTGCATAGAGGTCACACGCCGTGGAAAGGTCGTAGCAATCGTGAAGCCGCCACCGGCAATGGAGGAAAAGGCGAACTCCGTACATGGCTGTATGAAGGGAATGGCACTGATCGCGCCCGGCGTCGATCTGACTGAACCATTGGCTAAGGAGTCACTCGATGCCGCCGAGGGGCTCTCCGACGAGTGACCGAATCACTGGCGCTCTTGCTCGATACGCACGCCGCGATCTGGCTCGCGGAAGGAGAGTTGTCGGATGAGGTTTTTGCGCGTCTGGTTGCTGCGGGCCTCACGGACGGTGTCTTTGTGTCGCCGGTTTCCGCTTGGGAAGTAGGGCTGCTTGCACGACCGCGGCCAGATGGCCAGCCCGCTGTGATCTTCAAACCCGATCCTCACACGTGGTTTGCCACGCTTCTTTCGCAGGTCATAATCAAGGAAGCGCAACTTACCGCCAAGATTGCGATCGACTCGTCCTTCCTTCCGGGCTCATTTCATGGCGATCCCGCAGACCGAATGCTCGTCGCGACCGCTCGCAATTTAAATATTCCATTGCTGACCCGCGACCAGAGAATCATCGATTATTCGGCTGCCGGTCACGTGCAGGTCCTCCGCTGTTGAACGATCCGCTCGGTTCTAATGGCAGCAGCAGGCTCGCGTCGCCGTAGGAGTAGAAGCGATAGCCCGCCCCGATCGCGTGGGCGTAGGCCGCTTTCATCACGTCCAGCCCCATCAGCGCGCTGACCAGCATGAACAAGGTCGAGCGCGGCAGGTGGAAGTTGGTGATCAGGCCGTCGACCGCCTTGAACCGGTAACCGGGCGTGATGAAAATCGCCGTGTCGCCTTCGAACGGGCGGATGATGCAGTCTTCGCCGGCGGCGCTTTCGAGCAAGCGCAGGCTGGTCGTTCCCACCGAGATCAGCCTACCGCCTGAGCGCCGAACCGCGTTCAGCCGGTCCGCGATCGCGGCATCGATCCGACCCCATTCGGCGTGCATCTTATGCTCGTCGATCCGCTCGGTCTTCACCGGCAGGAATGTCCCCGCGCCGACATGGAGCGTGAGCGTCTCGCGCCCGATCCCGCGCGCCTGGATCGCCTCGAGCAGCCGGGGCGTGAAATGCAGCGCGGCGGTCGGCGCCGCCACAGCGCCCAGCTCGCGCGCGAAGATCGTCTGATAGTCCTCGCGGTCGGCCTCGTCGATTTCGCGGCGCGAGGCGATGTAAGGCGGGAGCGGCATCCGTCCCGCACGCTCAAGCAGCAGCTCGACCGGTTCCTGCCCGTGGAAGTGGAGCAGCGCCGAGCCGTCGTCGGCTTTGTCGATGACGGACGCGGCGACGCCCTCGCCGAAGTCGATCGTGTCCCCGGGGCGGACCCGCTTGGCGTTGCGCAGGAACGCCTGCCATTCGCGCGGCCCCACGCGCTTGTGCAGCGTCGCGCCGATGCTTGCCCCAGGCGAGCTCCGCGAGCCGCCCGCCGAAGCGCCGCGGCGACCCTCGAGCTGGGCCGGGATGACTTTGGTGTCGTTGAACACCAGCACATCGCCCGGGCGGAGCAGCTGAGGCAGCTCCAGCACCTGATGATCGGAAATGTCGGCGCGTTGGACCATCAGCAGCCGCGCACTGTCGCGCGGCCGCGCGGGCCTCAGCGCGATCCGTTCAGCTGGAAGGTCGAAGTCGAAGTCCGCGACACGCATTGCTCGACGTCATTGCGAGGAGCGCAGCGACGAAGCAATCCAGAGATCGCGCGTGGCCGGATTGCTCGCTGCGCTCGCAATGACGGAAACAACCTATCCGCCGAGATACGCCTTCACAATTTTCGTCGGGTCCGGCGGCGGCTCGCCGGGCGCGATCTGGTCGACCACGTCCATGCCTTTCACGACCCGGCCGATGACGGTGTAATTGCCGTCCAGCTCCGGATGCGGCACGAACATGATGAAGAACTGGCTGTTCGCGCTGTCGGGGTTTTCGGCGCGGGCCGCACCCACCGTTCCGCGAAGGAACGGCACCGCGCTGAATTCCGCCTTGAGGTCGGGGAGGTCCGATCCGCCCTCGCCCGTCCCCTTGGGGTCGCCGCCCTGCGCCATGAAGTCCGGGATCACCCGGTGGAAGGTGAGGCCATTGTAAAAGCCGCGACGGACCAGGGTCTGGATCTGGAGGATGTGGTGCGGCGCGAGATCGGGCCGGAGCATGATCTCCACCGTGCCGCCATTCGACAGGACCAGGAACAGATGGTTCGCCGGATTGGCGACCACTTCCGGCGGCGCGTCAATAGCCGGCGCGGGTGGCGCAACGGGCGCCGGCGCGGCGGCGATCAGCAGCGCTGCGAACGGCAGCGCGAACAAGGCTTTACCGAACATGTCCCTCCCCAGGCATTGCGGGGTTCAATGCCAAGCTGACGCTGAGCCGATCATGAACCGCCGTCGAGGTGCCGCCGCACGTCCTCGGCGACCGCGAGCGTCACAAACTTGTCGATCGACCCGCCGTAGCGCGCGATCTCCTTGACCAGCTTCGATGCGATCGGCTGGAGCGAGACGTCGGCCATCAGGAATACGGTCTCGATGTCGTGGTTGAGCTGCTGGTTCATTCCCGCCATCTGGAACTCATATTCGAAGTCGGCGACGGCGCGCAGGCCGCGCAGGATTGCCGTCGCGCCCTGCTTCTCGGCGAACTCCATCAGCAGGGAGTCGAATTCGACCACGGCGATAGTCCCTGCAATGTCCTTCACTTCGCGCCGGACCATCGCCAACCGCTCGGCGACGCTGAACATCGGCTCCTTCGACGGATTGGTCGTCACGCCGATCACCAGCTTGTCGACCAGGTGCGCGCCGCGACGAATGATGTCGAGGTGTCCGAGCGTGATCGGGTCGAAGGTCCCTGGATAGACTGCCACTTTCATCAGTGATCTCTTTCTATCGCAAAGCGGGCGATGGCGCGAAGCAGGTCGGCCTCGCCGCCATGACCGAACAAATGTTCGATCGCCTGATCCACGAGGAATCCGGCCTGCTGTCGGGCGCGCGCTTCGCCCAGGAGCGACACGAAAGTCGCTTTCCCCGCATTCGCGTCGCGGCCCGTCGGCTTGCCCGCCGCCGCCTCGTCACCGCTATGGTCGATGAGGTCGTCGGCGATCTGGAATGCGAGGCCGATGTTGCGGGCGTAGCCGCGATAGGGCGTGCGCGCATCCGCCGGCATCTTGACCATGATGCACGCCGCCTCGACCGCATATTCGATCAGCGCGCCGGTCTTGAGCTGCTGCAGCCGGGTGATCGACGGCAGGTCCAGATTCTCGCCTTCCGCCGCAAGGTCCATCATCTGCCCGCCGGCCATTCCGTTCGGTCCTGCCGCCCGCGCAAGCTCAAACACGAGGTCCGATCGCACCCACGGGTCTTCATGTGTGGCAGGACTGGCGAGGATCTCGAACGCGAGCGCATGCAGGCTGTCGCCGGCAAGCACCGCCGCCGCTTCCCCGAACGCCTTGTGCACCGTCGCCTTGCCGCGCCGAAGCTCGGCATCGTCCATACACGGAAGGTCGTCGTGGATCAGCGAATAGACGTGGATCGCCTCGATCGCGCAGCCGACGCGCAGCGCGCGCTCGCGGTCAATCGCGAACAGCCGCGAGGCGGCGATGGTCAGCAGCGGGCGAAGGCGCTTGCCGCCGCCGATCGCGGCATGGCGCATCGCCTCATAGAAGCGCTCGCGGCTATCGCTGGTGGGGTTGAGCAGTTTCGCGAAGAAGCGGTCGACGTCGGCCGAGACGGCCTTCGCCTCGGCCTCGAGCTCGCCGGCGAGCCGGTCGATCGTCTCAACCGGCATCGAAGGGCTTGAGCCCCGCCGGCTTGCCGTCGCTTCCGAAGGCGATCTGCTCGATCCGCGCCTGGGCGTCCTTGAGGCGGGCCTCGCAATGGCGCCGCAGGCGGTCGCCTTCCTGGTACAGCTCGATCGACCGGTCGAGCGGCGCCTCGCCCTTTTCGAGCGTGCGTACGATCTCCTCGAGCCGCTTGAGCGCGTCCTCGAAGCTCAGTTGCTCGACGTTGCTCGTCTCGGCACTCTCCATAAGCTAAGTTTGAGCCGGGCTACGGTTCAAATCAAGCGAGCCGCTATTCGCTCGGCCGGTTGGTGAACGGATCGCGGATTCCGGGCACGATCTCGTCGCGGAGCGCCTCGTCTCCCGCGTCCGCGAGCGCAGCCTCCGCGTCGCGGACATGCTGCTCGCGCTCGCGCCGAAGCTCTTCGATCAGCGCTTCGCGATCGCCCTCGAAGCGGGTGTCGACGAACGCGGCGGCGCCCGCCGCCTTCGCCGCCTTGGCCACCGCCGCATCGAGCTCGCGCTGGCTCGTCAGACCGAGCGTCACCGGGTCCTTGGGCGTGATGTTCGCCATGTTCCAGTGACTCTTGTCGCGGATCGCGGCGATGGTGGTCCGCGTGGTGCCGATCAGCTTGCCGATCTGGCCGTCGCTGACGTCGGGATGGTTCTTGATGATCCAGGCGATTCCGTCGGGCTTGTCCTGCCGCTTACTCACCGGCGTGTAGCGCGGACCGCGGGTGCGGCGTACCGCCTCGGGAGGCTTGTGCATCTGGAGCAGGTGATCGGGATCGTTCTGCCCCTTTTCGATCTCCTCGTGAGTCAGCTCGCCGGCGCGGATCGGGTCGCGCCCGGTCAGCTTGGTCGCCGCGGTGTCGTCGGCGATCGCCTGCACCTCGAGGATGTGGAGGCCGCAGAATTCGGCGATCTGCTCGAAGGTCAGCGAACTATTGTCGACCAGCCAGGCGGCGGTTGCATGGGGCATCAGGGGCTGGGCCACTCGAAGTCTCCGTTTCTACATACAAAATGGGCCGCCCCTCGCGGAGCGGCCGGTCCGGCGGCGATGTAGCCCTCCGCCGGTCTCCCGGCAAGGCCGCTCAACCGTCCATCGGAAGGAAGTTCGGTTGCTTTTGAACGCGATCGATCCAGCCCGAGACGTGCGGGTAAGCATGGAGGCGGAACTCCGCCTCACCGGCGACATGGGTGTAGGCGAACAAACAGATGTCGGCGAGGCTGATGCCGTCTCCGACAAACCAATCGCGGCCGCTCAAATGATCGTCCATCAGCTTCAATGCCGCATTGCCGCCCTCGCGCTTCGCCGACAGCTGCAGGCGTTGAGCCTCTGTCAGCTTCTCGACCCCCACCTCATGCATCCAGAAGCGCAACGTCGCGATGTTCGGCTCATGATTGTATTGCTCCCAGAACATCCATCGAAGCATGTCGGCATGATCGAAGCGTTCGCTGGGGATGAGGCGCGATCCGTCGGCGAGATAATAGCAGGCCGCATTGCTCTCCGGAATGAAACGGTCGCCAACCCGAAGCACGGGGATGCGGCCGTTCGGGTTCACATTCTCCAGGAACTCGGGCGTGCGCGTTTCGCCCTTCAGGATATCGTATTCGCGGCGCTCAATCGGAATCCCGACCAGCGCAGCCGTCAGCCTCACCTTGTAGCAATTGCCCGACGCGGCATGTTCGTGAAGCACCAGCGTGTCGGTCATCTGCCGACTTCCAGCACGATCTTCCCGACATGCTCGCCGGCTTCCATCCGCGCATGGGCTGCGGCTGCATCGGCCAGCGGAAAGACGCTGTCGATCACCGGCTTCAGCCGACCTCCTTCGACATAGGGCCACACGGTCTTGGCGATCTCGTCCGCAACCATCGTCTTGAACTCGATCGAGCGCGGGCGCAGCGTGGAGCCCGTCATCGTCAATCGACGCCGCATAATGACGAAGATCGGGACCTCGGCGGTCGCGCCGCGCTGAACCGCAATCGACACGTGCCGCCCTTCCTTCGCGAGGCAGGCGAGGTTCCGCGGCACATAATCGCCGCCGACCATGTCGATGACGACGTCCACCCCGTTGCGGCCCGTGACCCGGTGCACCTCCTCGACGAAATCCTGCTCGCGATAATTGATTGCCGCCGTCGCGCCGAGCTCGAGCGCGCGAGCGCACTTCGCGTCGGTGCCGCAGGTGACGATCACCTTAAGCCCGAATAGCCGCCCGAGCGCGATCGCCATCGTTCCGATCCCGCTCGTGCCGCCATGGACCAGCACCCGGTCGCCATCGGCGGCGAAGCCGCGCTCGAACAGGTTGATCCAGACGGTGAAGAGGGTTTCGGGCATCGCTGCAGCTTCGACCAGCGAAATGGCTTCGGGAACGAGCAGGCAGGTGCCGACCGGCGCCGCGCAATATTGGGCATAACCGCCGCCGGCGACGAGCGCGCAGACCTTGCGGGCGATCAGCTCATCCGGACCGTCGATGACTTCTCCCGCGATTTCGAGACCGAGAATGTCAGGAGCTCCGGGCGGAGGCGGGTACAGGCCTTTGCGCTGGAGGATGTCGGGCCGGTTGACCCCGGCGGCCGCGACCTTAACGAGCACTTCGCCGGGTCCGGGCCGCGGCACTGGGCGCTCGACGACCATCAGCTCGTCGTCGCCGTCCGGCTGCGAGGCCACGATTGCCGTCATCGACTGCGGAGCGCTCGACACCGCGCGGCTTATTGACTTGGCTGCACCGACGGTCAACGATTCGCCCGATGGATTTGGACGATCTCTTCCCGAGCAAGCCCGACGACCCGCTGGTCGCGCTTGGAAAGCAGGACCTCGATCCCATGTCGATCGAGGAGCTCAACGAGCGCATCGAAGCGCTGAAGGCCGAGATCGCCCGCGTCGAAGCGCATATCCACAGGGTCGAAACCCACCGCTCAGCCGCCGAAGAGCTGTTCAAGAAGAGCTAGCTCATTCACGCCCGGCACAGCTCGCGGCGCGATAATCTGGGGAAAAGCCGGAACCGAGCCCTTGATTGCCGCGTCCCGGCGTATGACATTGTTTTCTCAAGGCCCGCTGGTCCCCAGGGGGCGGGGAGTGATCGTCTAAATGCCTAGTTTCGCTCGCGAACTCGAACAAACCCTCCACAATGCGCTGGGCGAGGCCAGCAAGCGCAGGCACGAGTATGCGACCCTCGAGCACCTCCTGATCGCGCTTATCGACGATGAGCATGCATCGAAGGTGATGACCGCCTGCGGAGTCAGCCGCGACGAGCTGCGCGCCTCGGTGAAGCAATATCTCGACAATGAGCTCGGCGCGCTGGTCGCCGACAGCGCGACCGATCCGACTCCGACGAGCGGCTTCCAGCGCGTGGTCCAGCGCGCGATCCTCCACGTCCAGTCCTCCGGCCGCGATGAAGTCACCGGCGCCAATGTGCTCGTCGCGCTCTTCTCCGAACGCGAGAGCTATGCGGTCTATTTCCTCCAGCAGCAGGACATGAGCCGGCTCGATGCCGTCACCTACATCAGCCACGGCGTCGGCAAGGGCGACACCCCGGCCGAGCCGCGCGCGCCCGAAGGGACCGAGGAGAAGAGCGAAAAAGAGGGCGGCAAGAAGGAATCCGCGCTCAAGCAATTCACCGTCGACCTCAACGAGAAGGCGCGCAACGGCAAGGTCGATCCTTTGATCGGCCGCATGCCCGAGGTCGACCGCACCGTTCAGATCCTATGCCGCCGCTCGAAGAACAACCCGCTCTATGTCGGCGATCCCGGAGTCGGCAAAACCGCGATCGCCGAAGGACTCGCGCGCAAGATCGTCGAAGGCGACGTTCCCGACGTGCTCAAGGGCGCGACCATCTACGCGCTCGACATGGGCGCGCTGCTCGCCGGCACGCGTTACCGCGGCGACTTCGAGGAGCGGCTGAAGTCGGTCGTCTCGGAGCTCGAGAAGCTCCCCAACGCCATCCTGTTCATCGACGAGATCCACACCGTGATCGGCGCCGGAGCTACTTCTGGCGGCGCGATGGACGCGTCGAACCTCTTGAAGCCCGCGCTCTCCAACGGCGCGATCCGCTGCATCGGCTCGACCACCTACAAGGAATTTCGCAATCATTTCGAGAAGGATCGGGCGCTTCTCCGCCGGTTCCAGAAGATCGACGTCAACGAGCCGACGGTCGAGGACACGATCAAGATCATCGCCGGGCTGCGTTCGTCCTTCGAGGCGCACCATAACGTCCGCTACACGCCCGACGCGGTGAAGAGTGCGGTCGAGCTTTCGGCCCGCTACATCCACGACCGCAAGCTGCCGGACAAGGCGATCGACGTGATCGACGAAGTCGGCGCGATGCAGATGCTGGTGCCGCCGAGCCGCCGCAAGAAGGTGATCACGCCCAAGGAAATCGAAGCCGTGGTCGCGACGATGGCGCGAATCCCGCCCAAGTCCGTCAGCGCCGACGACAAAGCGACTCTCGAGCACTTGGAAGCGGACCTCAAGCGCGTCGTGTTCGGCCAGGACCTCGCGATCGAGAAGCTCGCCAGCGCGATGAAGCTGTCCCGCGCGGGCCTTCGCGATCCCGACAAACCGATCGGCAATTATCTCTTCAGCGGTCCCACCGGTGTCGGCAAGACCGAGGTCGCGCGCCAGCTCGCCTCGATCATGGGCATTCCGCTGCAGCGCTTCGACATGTCCGAATATATGGAGCGCCACGCCGTCAGCCGCCTGATCGGCGCCCCCCCGGGCTACGTCGGCTACGATCAGGGCGGCCTGTTGACGGACGCGGTCGACCAGCACCCGCACAGCGTGCTTCTGCTCGACGAAATCGAGAAGGCGCACCCGGACCTGTTCAATATCCTGTTGCAGGTCATGGATCACGGCAAGCTCACCGATCACCACGGCAAGACCGTCGACTTCCGGAACTGCATCCTGATCATGACCACGAACGCGGGCGCGTCCGACATGGCGCGCGAGAGCATCGGCTTTGGCGCGGCGACCCGCGAGGACGCACAGGAAGACGCGGTCAAGAAGATGTTCACGCCGGAGTTCCGCAACCGGCTCGATGCGATCGTTCCGTTCAGCTACCTGCCGCCGGCCGTCGTCGCACGCGTGGTCGACAAGTTCATCCTGCAGCTCGAGCTTCAGCTCGCTGACCGCAACGTCCATATCGAGCTCGACGACGACGCACGGGCGTGGATTGTCGAGCGCGGTTACGACAAGCTCTACGGCGCGCGGCCGATGGCCCGGCTGGTCCAGGAGAAGATCAAGCAGCCGCTCGCCGAGGAATTGCTGTTCGGCAAGCTGGTCAACGGCGGTGAGGTCAAGGTCCGGATCAAGGACAATGCGCCGAGCTTCGAAATCGTCCCGGCACCGCCCAAGGTCGGCAAGGCGAAGGGCGGCGCGAAGGCAGCCAAGACTCCCGCGAAACCCGCGAAGAAGAAGGCCAGCGGCGAAGCTCCCGCGGCGGAGTAAATTGGAGGTACCGAACTCGGCGGAGTCCGGCAGGCTTACATTGGGTGAGAAAGTGGCGGAACAGAGTTGCCGCAGGCGTAAAGCGTAGCATCCGCCTTCCAGTGCGGCGTAAAATTGTAGCTTAGACCCCCATGGCTGTCCAAATTCTCGAACCTGATATACTCCACCCCATCGATGCATACGACTTCGTGGCTCGGCACGTCGAAGTTGGCACGGAGCGGATCGAGAGAGTGCGACGCAGCCGCACAAGCGTGATCCCGGCTGCAACCGGCAGCAATGCTAACATGGCAAGACGCACCTTGGTTCTCCCACGGCCGGAGGCGAACTGCTGAGACCCCGTCATGTGTGCCGCAAAGTCGACTGCAAGTTCACACGCCAGCTCCGCAGGCCAGGACTTCACGACTCATCGCCACAATCCGCAATGGGCTGAAAACGCGGGAACGGCGAAGCTCCCGCGGCTGAGTAGTTGCGCGCAGCCAGTATGAAGACTGTAGGAAGAACTCTGCGTCAGGCACGGCGTCCGACCCTTTCGTCGATCGACCGTTCCGTTTCATCGAAAGCTCTTCGACGGGGTCGGCGCTAGCCGGATGAACAACCAGAGCGCGGACGATGCTTCAGGAGCGAGCGCATGCGATCTCGGATCATTTCAGTCGCTCTTCTGTCCGCGCTTGTTAGCGGCTGTGTTGGCATTCCACACTCTCGCGTCGAGGGCGACCGCCTCTTCGTTTGCATTGACCACGTGGAATATTTCGAGGCCACGACGACACCACATTTGATGCCCGACGGCAGGCCGTACGCGTGCAATTATTGAGTATCTGAACGATGACGTTCGGCGGTTCGCCGGTCAGGGACCGTATTGCGCGATGTTCTGTCTGATCATGCGATCGACCGCGGCTTCATTTGCAGCGGCCGAATCCCTCTTCATCTGAGATTCGCGCATGAGCCGCTGTTCGCGCTCTTCCGCCGTTTCTACCGCTCGCAGTCTTCGCATAGCCACCTCCACGGTTGTGGAACGCTTCAACCGCGTAAACGCCCCTTAATCACTCTCGAGATCAGGAATGACCTGGCGCGCTCACTTCGCGGCGGTAAACCCGCACTGCTTCTGCTCCATCGCGATCTGCTTGGTGATTCGGGTGGCGTTCTCGGCATAGGCCTGGGTCACCGATCCGTGGTTCACCGTCTTGTTCCTGAGCGGGCTCACGCCCTCGCAGATGTGGAACACGTGCGGAGTCGCCGACTTCTTCGCGCCGTTCTCCGGAGCGATCCAGTAGACGATGTCCTGACCCGTGGGATTTGCGGCAGTCTTCGTGGCATCGGTGACCGTCTTGGTGTCCTGCGCGATCGCCTTCGCCTGATCGGCGACCTCGGGTGAGCAATCGTTCGTCGGCTGATTGGCTTTGATCTCGGCCGCGCACTTGTTCATGTCCTTGGTGTACTGCTCGACCGACGGTGGGTGGTAGCTGACTCCGATCAGGGCGGCGATAATCGCCAGCACGACGCCCGCGCCGCCCGCGATCTTCTTGTTCTTGGGATCCATGTCCTGGTCCATGAAGATCAGGACGATCAGCGGCAGGAAGGCGATGACGGTGACGATCGCGCCGAGCTGGTTCTGGAAGAAAAACCGCGCGCTGTCGGATTCGCGCGCGGGGTCCTGCTTGTTGGCTGCCTTCCACATCAGGCTTCCGGCAATCGCGAAGATGGCGATTCCGACGAGGATGCCGATCAGCAGGCCAAGATTGCCATGGTCGAACTTGTGCTGGAAGAGCAGGACGACGCCGGCGATCTCGCCTCCAATTGCGATCAGCCAAGCGATCGCAGCAAAAACGCGCAGTCGCGTCGCGGCAGATTTCTGGCCGTGAGTCGCGCGCCAGTCGCTCGTGACGTCGACGTCTGCTTTATCGTCGGACATGTTCAATTCCCCCTATCCGCGCATGCTGAGGGTACGAGAGTGCAAGGATGTCCGCAATGCCTCTAAGGCGGTGCAATGCTGAGTGATGGCGACGTCCAGCGCATCTGGTTTGGGTGCGGCAATTTCGGCGGGATCGGGTCTTCGCCGAAGCTGCGCAGCGTCGGCGACAGCGAGGAGCAGGCGCTGGTGCTGCTCGATCATGCGCGGCGCGTCGGGCTTCGGCGCTTCGACACCGCGAACACCTATGGCGGCGGCGCGAGCGAGATCATCCTCGGCAAGTGGCTGCGATCGCAGGGCGCCCCGTTTCGCCAAGAGGTGCAGATCGCGACCAAGGTCGGCAATCCGCACGGATGCCCGCCAGGGGACACGCCGCTCAGTCGAATCCAGATCGAGCATCATCTGGATGAATCGCTGCGCCGGCTCGGCGTCGAGCGAATCGACCTCTATTACATCCACGAGTTCGACCGCGTGACTCCGCTGAACGAGACGCTGGACGCGATGACGCGGGCAATCGAAGCTGGGAAGATCGACCGGTTCGGGGTCTCGAACGCTTCGCTAACGGACGTGAAGGTCGTCAGAAACGCGGCTCCGCCGAGCCTCAGCTCG
>DASUIC010000001.1:0-3294 GCA_036273215.1 Sphingomicrobium sp. | reverse complement strand
CCGCGTCGGCGGTGGATGCGCACCGAAGCAAATCGGGCGGCCGCTCCCGTTGGGAAGCGCCGCCCGACTCGCAATTCTTCACTGTGCCTACGGTGTACCTGATGAGCGTGACGCTGTCAAGCACTTTTTTCCCAAATAGGTGTTTTTTTGCTCCGAGCCCCTCTCCTTCTGGCGGGAGAGAGAGGGAGCCGCAGAGCGGCGGAAGGGTGAGGGTGTGTTTGAACGGAAGATGCCACTGTCGCCACCCACGCGCAGGAGGTTCGAATGTCCCGACTTCACCTTGCCGTCGCGGCCGCGCTGTCGCTTCTCGTCGCCACGCCCGCTGCCGCGCAGCACGCTCAGTTCGTGGTCCAGGTATGGAGCTTCGGCTTCGCTCCGCACCCGATCCAGCTCGCCGCTGGGCGGCCCGTCACGCTCACCTTCGTCAACCGTTCGGGCAGCAGCCACGATTTCACCGCGCCGGGATTCTTCCAGCACGCGCGGTTCCTTTCCGGTAAACGCGACGATGAGGTCGAGCTCGGCCCGCACGAAACCAAGAGCATAACCCTGATCCCCGAGCGCGGCACCTATCAGGCGCACTGCAGCCACTTCCTGCACAAGCAGATGGGCATGAGCGACTGGATCATCGTCAACTGATCGACCCTTGAGCATAAGGGAGCATGCGCGATCATCCGCTCTACTGAGGTTCGGAGGATATCGCCGGCAAGTCCTCGCCCTGCTGCCGCTGCTCGGCGGCGTCCTCAGCTTTGATCTTGATGGACGCTGCTTGACATGTCGCTACAATTGTAGCGTATACTTGAGCTTCGAATGCGCGTTATTCGAGAAAGACCCCACGTCGCGAGCCTCATAGCGCTGCTGCTTGCAGTTCCGCTTACAGCCGCATTGGCGGACAGCGCGCCAGCGTCCGCGGTGTCCGCCGCTGCGCAGCCGCACGCCCGAGGCGAAGTGGATTACGAAATCGCCTTTCCAAATCGCTCTCATCACGAAGCGGAAATCACGGCGATCTTCAATCGCGTTCCTCGCGGAGCGCTTCGCATCGAGATGGCGCGCTCGTCGCCCGGCCGCTACGCCCTCCACGAGTTCGCCAAGAACGTCTATTCGGTCAGCGCAACCGACAGCGCGGGCCGGCCGCTGCCGATCTTGCGGACCGACCCCTACGGGTGGACGGTCGAAGGCCGAGGAGGTGCCGTTCGCTTCCACTACACTTTGTTCGCGGACCAGGCGGACGGAACCTATTCGCAGTTCAACATCGCCCATGAACATATCAACATGCCGGCGACCTTCGCCTTCGCTCCGGCGCTGACGGAGCGCCCGATCGCGCTGTCGATCGCGGTGCCGGAACAGGATTGGCAGGTCGCGACGCAGCTCATTCCATCGGCCGACGGAAGCTGGCGAGCGCGCAATTTCCAATATTTCATGGACAGCCCGATCGAAATCGCGCCGCTTCGGGAGCGGCGCTGGACCGTCACCGAGGGAGGCCGAAGCTACGTCGTCCGGCTGATGATCCACAGCCCCGATTCTGACGCCGACATCGACCGTTTTGCCGCGCTGGCGGAGCGAATTTACCGCACCGAGGTGGCGATGTGGGGCGACGTCCCTAATTACGACGGCGGCACCTACACCATCCTCGCCGATTACGAACCCTATGTCGGATACGACGGCATGGAGCATCGCAACTCGGCTTCGATGTCGAGTTCCCATAAGCTCGCCGAGGGAATGGCGACCCGTGTCGAAGACCTTGCGCACGAGCTGTTCCATGCATGGAACGTCAAGCGGCTGCGGCCGGCCGAACTGGAACCGTTCGACTTCACCCGAGCCAATCCCAGCCCGAGCCTGTGGTTCGCGGAAGGCTTCACCAATTATTACGGGCCGCTGCTCGAGCGTCGTGCGGGCGTGTCTGACGTTGATCGCTATCTTGAGAACCTGAACGAGAACCTCGGCGGCACCATTACCTGGACCGGCCGGCGTTATGGCTCGCCGATGGAGATGAGTCTCCACGCGCCATTCACCGATCCGCCGCTGTCGCTCGATCCGGTCAACTGGTCGACCTTCATTACCTATTATTCGTACGGCCAGACGCTCGCGCTCGCGCTCGATCTCGAGCTTCGCCAGCGCGGCCACAGTCTCGACGAGATGATGCAGCAGTTGTGGCGAACCCACGGAGTGAATGAAAAGCCCTATGTCACCAGCGATCTTCGCGATGCACTGGCGCAGGTCAGCGGCGACAGAGCCTTTGCCGACCGGTTCTTTCGCGACTCGATCTATGGCTCGCAACTGCCGGACTTCGGACCGCTGCTCGCCCAGGCCGGGCTGACTCTCCGCCAGGCGCATCCGGACTCAGCCTACCTTGGCCAGGTGGGCGTCGGCACCCAGGGCACGGCTTTGATGCTGAAGAACGACCCCGAGCCCGGAAGTCCGCTTTACAAGGCGGCAATCGGAATGGACGACAAGATCCTGTCGGTCGACGGGAAGCCGATCGCGACCGAGAAAGAGTGGAACGAGGCTCTGAAGAGCATGAAGCCCGGACAGCCGGTGACCATCGCCGTCGAGTCCCTCGGCAGGAAGCGGACCATCGAGGTCACGCCGGTCGCCGATCCGTCACTGGAGGTGGTCCGTGATGAGACGATCGGAACCACTCCAACCAGTGCGCAACTCGCATTTCGGAATGCATGGCTCGGCCCCGAAGGTTCGATGCTTCCGCCCAAGAAGAAATAGAATCTGCGGGAAGGCAATCGCCACGGGCGGTGTCGTCATCATCTATCCCTGAGGCACGGTCGCCTTCCATTTCTCGATGGACGGGCCGATCAGCAACGCTGCGCCACACAGGATCCATTGGCATTTCATGGCGGCCCAAAGCTCCCCTGCTAGTCCCTGCGGCGCCCCGTTTCGCCGGCTTCTGAAGCGCGATCACCTTGCCGGTCAGTCCCGCAAAAGAAAAGGGCCGCCCGGCGGGGCGGCCCTTTTTCCGCGTCTCCGCGTCTCCGCGTGACCCTCAGACCATATGCTCCGAATGGCCGTAGACGAGAATGGTCATATAGCCGGAGTGCTCGGGCCCGCGCGCGGCGCTGGCCTGGAAGCGCTCGGCCTGCGCCTCGTCGCAGCCGTAACCCGGCTGCAGTTCGCCCGACGTCGCGACGACCTTGCAGTTGCGGACTTCGCCGCGTCCGTCGATCGCGAGCGCCATCATCTGGCCGCCGAGCAGCGTGTCGCCGACCTGCATGTCGGCCTTGGTCGGCGCGTTCGGAGTGAAGCGGCGCTCGAACGTGATCCGGGTGACTTCGCCCTTGGACGAAG